>JBHHVI010000041.1:0-17001 GCA_046754225.1 Thermodesulfobacteriota bacterium
CCCCCCTCACTCCTCCACCCTTATGGAGATTATGCCGCGGAGATCTCCCACGTTGAAGTCGTAGGCCCTGTCATCGTGATATTTTTCCACTATGAACTTTGGCCTCTTGTCCTTCGGGCCGTGGCAGGCGAGGCAGGCCTTCTCGACGAATACGGGCATTATGAGGCGGCGGTAGGTCTTGTCCCCCTCGAAGGTTATGTCCCAGAATTTTTTGAAGTCTTTGCTGTGGGTAAACCGGCTCATGAGACGCGCCTCGAAGGGGGTGGCGGCGTTCTTCGGGTTACGGTACCTGACGGCGGCGTGGGTAATGGTGAAGCCTTCTTTCTTTTCTATCTCCTTAATCCTCTTTCCCACGGCCCCGCAGACCTGCTTGAATGTCTCCGGGGTTATCTCCATACCCGGCTTTATGAAGGTCCTGGCGAGTCTGCTCCGCAAATCTATAATCTCACGGGCGTAACTCTCGGCCCTCTTCTTCTTCGCCTTCATGGAATCGGCAGAGGCCGGGCCGGAAAAGACCGCGACGAAAAAAAACGCGGAAAGCACCATTATAACCGCCAAAAACCTCTTAGACATGAAAGACCTCCCCGCCTCATGGGCGTAAATTTAATCAACAAAAATTATTCGACTACCTCTATTACCCCCTCCATGCCGCGCGCCCTGTGGCTCTTGAAGAACAAAAAACGCCTGTCGCAGTAGAAAGCGAATTTGCCCGTCTCTTCCGGCGTAAATGTTACCCTCTTGGCACTCGCCGTAAGGCGGACGAAAAACTTCATGCCCGCCTCTTTTTCCTTCATGACGATATTATGGGGCACGATGGAGGGTTTTTGCTTCACCTTCAACTCAACGGGGACGCCCGCCTTCACTATTATATGGTCGGGCTTGAAGAAATAACTCCCCGCGAGGACCTCCACCCTCTGCACCCCGTCCTCGCCGGCCGCGGCGACAAAGGGGGGTTCGCCTTCCGCTGAAAAGGCCGCGTGCCCAAGGGCTGAAATCAAAAAAATACTGAGGAGGAGAAGCTTTTTCATAAAAGGTTCCAATATAGGGGTTCTTATTATTATATCAGATTTCGCCCCTTAAGAGCGGTTCAGGAAATGGCGAGTTTCGAGAGGTCCGCTATCTCGTAGTAGAGGCTGCGGACGCCGTGGAGCAGGAGAAGACGGTTCCGCCTTAACTTTTCGTCCTCCACCATTACCATGACGTCGTCGAAGAAGGAGTCTATCCTGTCCTTTATGGAGGCGAGCGTCTCGAAGACGGACTTGTAATCGCCCCTGGCCCAGAAGGATTTTATCGCGGGCGAAACCTCCTGCTCCGCCTTGAAGAGTTCCTTTTCGTCGGGGTCCTGAAATAGTCCTTCTTGAGGTACGGCACCTCCGGCGTTAAAGCCCTTCAAAATATTGGAGACCCTCTTAAAGGCCACAACAAGGTCTTTACAGGCGGGATGAGCCTTGAACTCCTCAAGGGCCTTTATCCTCGCCACGGCGTCGGGTAGAATGTACCAGCGCGTGGAAAGTACGGCGTCTATGGAGTCGAAGGGAAGGTCGGAGGCGAGGAGGTTATTGCGGAGCCTCTCCTTGAAGAAGTTCAATATGGCCTCCTCCACCGCGGCGGCGTCCCCTTTTAATTTATTGCCCGTCAGTTGGCCATGAATGAGGGCCACGGCCTTTTTGACGGCCTCGTCGAGGGAGACCCTGAACTTTTTATCCAGGATAACGGCTATTACGCCGAGGGCCTGACGCCTCAGGGCATAGGGGTCCACGGCCCCTGTGGGGACCTTTCCTATGGCGAAGAAGCCGGCTATGGTGTCGAGCTTGTCGGCCACGCTTATAAGGGCGCCGGCGGTGGTCTCAGGGAGCCTGCCGCCCGCCGAGGCCGGCCGATAATGTTCGCTTATGGCCGAGGCCACCCCCGGAGCCTCGCCGCCCCGCTCAGCGTAGATGCCCCCCATAATGCCCTGGAGGTCTGGAAACTCCCCCACCACGCCTGAGACGAGGTCGCCCTTTGAGAGGACGGAGGCCCTTCCGAGGACGAATTTGGAGTAGAGGAGCGGGTCTATATTGGCGGCGTCGTATTTGGAGGGGTTAAAGGAGTCGGACAGAAAGTCCTCGGGCCCCTCGCCCTCTTGAAGCTTTTCCGAAAGACCGGCCTTCTCTCCAAGATAGAGGGCGAGAGCCGTGAACCTAAGGACCTTCTCATAAGAGGTGCCGAGGCCGGCCTGGAATATCACGCCCTTCAATTCCCTTGCCCTCTCGACAAGGGGCACCTTTATATCCCTCTCAAAGTAAAAGCCGGCGTCGCCGAGGCGCGCCCTCAGGACCTTTTCATTGCCCTTTATAATCTTCTCCATATCCGGGGCCGGGGTGTTGGCCACGGTGAGGAAATAGGGGAGGAGGCTACCCTTCTTGTCGACTACGGAAAAATACCTCTGGTGGCTCCTCATGGCGTTTATGATGACCTCCCTGGGGAGTTTAAGAAAGGCCTCTTCAAAAGAGCCCAGCACAACCACCGGATACTCTACAAGGTAGGCTACCTCTTCGAGAAGCGCCGTGTCGGCCATGACCTCTCCTCCCGCCTCACGCGCCTTTTCTTTAAGCCCCTCAGAGATAATCTTTTTCCTCTCTTCCGGGTCCACCACAACGCCGTTCTCTTTAAGCGCCTTGAAGTAGCCCTGAACGGAGTCCACCTTGAGCCCCCTTCCCTCCACGCCTGAGGAGCCACCAGCCGAGACGAACCTGCGGCCCACGGTAAAGTCGGCGCTCCTTAAGTGGCCGAAGTTCACATCCACGACCTGAGCGCCGTAGAGGGCGAGTATGCGGTGCACGGGCCTCGCGAAGGTTATATCATGGTCGGCCCATCTCATGGACTTCGGGAATACGTCCCGTGAGAGCGTCTTTTCGAGTATCTCAGGGATAAGAGTTATTGTCTTCCCGCCCTTAACCTCTTTAACGGCCATGACAACCTCGCCCCTGGGGGAGGCGGCTCTCTTTATATCTTTGACGTCCACCCCCTGCGCCCCGGCAAAACCCTCGAGGGTCTTTGTGGGCCTGCCCTCTTTATCATAGGCGGCGGCGACCCTGGGCCCCCTTACCTCCACGCGGCGGTCGGGCTGGACATCCATAAGCCCACGGACGACGAGGGTCAGCCTTCTGGGGGTACCGAAGGTCTCGACCCTGAGAAAAGCAAGGCCAAGCCCGTTAAAGGACTTTTCGAGGAATTCCTTGTAGGCCTTAAGGGCCGCGGGTATGTAGCGGGCCGGCAGTTCCTCCGTGCCTATCTCAAAGAGCAGGTCCTTTGCTCCGTCTTTCAAACCCTCTTTCATAAAATTCCTTTCGACAGTTTCGGACAAGTGAACAATTTAACAGATTTTTTATGAATTTCAATATCTTTATGCCCTCCCCGCCCTTGCCGCCCCCCGCCCGGAATATCTTTTAAGAGTTGACGGGGCGCGATTCGTTCTGATAAACTGAAAAATTAATAATGCAGGAAAAGTAGACCCTGACCCCAGACCCCTGACCCCTGAAATGACGAATGATGAATGAATATATACAGAGAATTATCCTCATAGCCCCCCCGGTGCTCCTCGCCCTCACCATCCACGAGTGCGCCCATGCCTGGACGGCCATGAGGCTGGGGGACCCAACGGCAAAAGAGCTCGGCAGGGTCACCCTTAATCCGCTGAAACACCTCGACCCCATAGGCACGCTCGCCCTCTTTTTATCAGGGATGTTCGGCTGGGCAAAGCCCGTGCCCATAAACCCCGTAAACTTCAAGAACCCCTCAAAAGCGCTTTTGTGGGTGGCGCTGGCGGGCCCGCTCTCCAACGTAATGCTCGCGGCCCTCTTCGCCGTCGTCCTGAAGCTCTTTTCAAAGGAACTGGCCCCATATCTTATGGGACACCCCGGCATTTACGAGCCCCTCTTTATAATGATAAAGGTAAGCGTCATTATAAACATCAGCCTCGCCGTCTTCAACATGATACCCATCCCGCCCCTTGACGGCAGCAAGGTGTTACTGCACGCCCTGCCCTACCGCAAGGCCCTGAAATTCTCCATGATAGAACCCTACGGGTTTATTATACTCATACTCCTCATAATGACCGGCGTCATACACAAGTTCATCTCACCCATAGTGTTCCTCGCGGCGGGGATCCTTACCGGCGGAGGGTATGGATGAAGGCGAAGCGCGTTTTAAGCGGCATGAGGCCAACGGGCAGGCTCCACCTCGGACACTACCAGGGGGTCCTTAAAAACTGGCTCAAGCTCCAGAAAGAATACGATTGTTTTTTCTTCGCCGCGGACTGGCACGCCCTGACGACGGATTACGCCGACCCCGGCAACATAAAGGAAAATATAGGCGAAATGGTGCTCGACTGGCTCTCCGTGGGTATCGACCCCGAGGCGGCCACCCTCTTTCTCCAGTCATCGATTAAAGAGCACGCCGAGCTCTTCGTGCTCCTTTCAATGATTACGCCTCTATCGTGGCTTGAGAGAAACCCCACATACAAGGAACAACTCCAGGAGATAAGGGACAGGGACATCCATACCTTCGGCTTCCTGGGCTACCCCGTGCTCCAGACGGCGGACATAATAGTATACAAGGCCAACAAGGTCCCCGTGGGCATAGACCAGGCCCCCCACGTGGAACTCTCAAGGGAGATTACGAGGAGGTTCAACCACCTCTACGGCCCCGTATTTCCCGAGCCCGACACCCTGATGACGGAGGTCCCCAAGATACTGGGCACCGACGGGCGAAAGATGAGCAAGAGTTACGGAAACGCCATATACCTCTCGGACCCGCCCGAGGTTATAGAGAAGAAGATGCTCCAGATGGTCACCGACACCGCCCGTAAGAGAAAGACAGACCCCGGGACGCCTGAAAAGTGCCCTGTCTACATCACCTTCCATGAACTCTATTCCAGCGGTGAAACGAAAAAGTGGGTGCAAAAGGGGTGCACCGGGGCGCTTATCGGCTGCATAGAGTGCAAAAAAAGGGTCATCCCCCTTGTCCTTGATGACTTAAAGCCGATACAGGCACGGAGAACGGAGCTTGAGAAAGACCCGGCCACGGCCTTCAAGGCACTTGAAAAAGGAACGCCCAAAGCGGCCCTTGAGGCGGCTGAAACCCTCAAAGAGGTACGGGCCGCTCTGGGAATAGAGTATTCGAGGGAGCCGGCCTGAGGGGTTTAAAATATGGGCTACAAGGTTAAACTTGACATATTCGAAGGCCCGTTGGACCTTCTCCTGCACCTTATAAAAAAGAGCGAGGTGGATATATACGATATACCCATCTCTGATATTACGGAGCAGTACCTTGAGTATATAGAGTTGATGAAGGATATGAACCTCGATTTCGCCGGCGAGTTCCTCGTCATGGCCGCCACCCTTGTCCATATCAAGAGCAGGATGTTACTACCCATTGACGCCCCTGACGAAGATGTTGAGGAGGGCGAGGACCCCAGGGCGGAACTGATAAAAAGGCTCCTTGAATATCAGAGGTACAAGGACGCCTCCGAGGAGCTCTCTCAGAGAAACATCCTCGGCAGGGACGTCTTTATACGCGGCCACGACCCCTCGGGCGCCGCCGTGGAGGAAGCCGGCCTTATAAACGTATCGATATTCGAGCTCATGGAGGCCCTCAAGGAGATACTCAAAGGCGCCAGGGACGAATCAATCATGGAACTTACCGTGGAGAGGTTCAATGTGACCGACAAGATAAACCACATACTCGACCTTCTCGCCGGGGCCGGGAGCGCCGCCTTCACATCGCTCTTTCCCGAGAAGGCCGCAAAGGGCGAGATAATCGTAACCTTTCTCGCCGTACTCGAGCTTGTAAAACTGCTTCTTATAAAGATACACCAGACTGATGATGGTATTATCAGGGTACATTCCTATAACCCTGAAAAGAGCGCGGTTTGAACCCGCGCCTCTCGAAACCGGGAAAGGCAAAGCTATAATACATGGACAGGGACAATTTAAAACCTGTAATAGAATCCCTTATCTTCGCCTCCGAGGAGGCCGTAACCATAGCCAGGCTATCCAATATCCTCGAAGGCGTGGAGCGCAAGGCCATCAGGGCCGCCGTAGACGAGCTGGCAGAAGAATACAGGGGGCGCGGCGGCGGATTTTTTATCGATGAGGTGGCCGGCGGTTACCAGTTCAGGACCACCCCTGAATTCGCTCCCTGGATAAAGAAGCTTTTCAAAACCGGGCCAAGGAGGCTCAGCCGCGCGGCCCTGGAAACCCTCTCCATAGTCGCATACAGGCAGCCCCTTACAAGGGGGGAAATCGAGGCGGTGAGGGGCGTTGACTCCGGAGGCGTGCTCGCCACACTTCTCGATAAAAGGCTTATAAAGATTACCGGAAGAAAGAACACCCCGGGCAGGCCCGCTGTTTACTCGACAACGAAGGAGTTTCTCGAAACCTTTGAACTCAATGACCTCGCATCGCTTCCGAGCCTCAAGGAAATAGAGTCACCCGGAGAGGAAGAGGAGGAGAAGAAAGATGTCGTCGAAGAAAGGGCCGAAGAAAGGCCCACTGAAACTGGAGAGGCTGCAGAAAGTGATAGCGGCGGCCGGAATCTCGTCGAGGCGCAAGGCCGAGGAGCTGATAACCGGGGGCCGGGTGAAGGTCAACGGGGCGGTGGTGGTGAAACTGGGGACGCGGGTTGACCCCCGCGCCGACGTTATAGAAGTAGACGGAAAAAAGATTTACAGGGACGCGGGGCCCAGGGTCTATCTTCTTCTGAATAAACCCCGGGGGGTAATAAGCTCCGCATACGACCCACTCGGAAGACCCGTGGTAACGGACATTGTAAAGGGCTATAAGAAAAGGCTCTTCCCCGTAGGGCGTCTCGACTGGGACGCCGAAGGAGCGCTCGTCCTTACCAACGACGGCGAACTGACCAACAGACTTATCCACCCCGGCTTTTCCGTTCCAAAAAAATATCTCGTAAAGGTAAAGGGGCTTCCTTCTGAGAAGGAACTGAAGAAGATCGAAAAAGGGGTCTTCCTCTCCGACGGCAAGACGCTGCCGGCCCGTGTCAGGTTCATTAAGGAGACGCGGGAAAATTCCTGGATAGAGATTGTTGTGACGGAAGGAAGGAACCGGCTCATAAAAAGACTGCTCCTGGCCGTGGGCCATCCCGTCTTAAAGCTCAAAAGGACGGAGTTCGCGGGGCTGAAGGTGGGTAAGCTCAAAACCGGCTCTTTCAGGGCGTTAAGGGAGCGTGAGGTTGAGAGGCTGAAGAAAAGATGGTCCTGAAAACCAATGCCGTGCAGGCGGAAGAGGGCGGGCCGGAGACCGCGCTTATGGATTATTACGAGACACTTTTAAACGCCTTCGGCCCTCAGGGGTGGTGGCCGGGAAGGACCCGGCTCGAGGTGATAGTGGGGGCCATTCTCACGCAGAACACGGCCTGGACTAACGTGGAGAAGGCGATAAAGGGGCTCAAGAAGGAGGGGCTTTTAAACCCCGAGGGGTTAAGGCGCTTACAGACTGAAAAACTCGCCGCTATTATACGGCCCGCCGGGTACTTCAATGTAAAGGCCGCGAGGCTTAAGAATTTTTTAAGATTCCTCTTTAAGGATTACGGCGGAAGCCTGACGAGGCTTTTTAGTACCGGGGGCGGCGGCGGTTTAAGGGAGCGGATACTCGAAGTAAACGGCATAGGGCCCGAGACAGCCGATTCCATACTCCTGTACGCGGGCCGGAGGGCCGAGTTCGTTGTCGACGCCTATACGAAGAGGGTCTTCTCGCGCCACGGATTCGTTAAGGGCGCCGTAGGGTATGAGGAGCTAAAGGGCCTCTTCATGGAAAACCTGCCCCTTGACGTGGAGCTTTTTAATGAATACCACGCGCTCATTGTAAGGGTGGGTAAATATTACTGCCGGCCTAAAAAACCCCTTTGCCGGGATTGCCCGCTTAAAGTATTTTTAAAATAAGGTTACACTTTTTTCAATGGAGACGAAAGCAAGGCGAAATTATAACGGGGCTGAAGGCCCGCCGCCGGGGCCGCGGCCCGCCGTGGCCTTCCTCCTGATAGCAGGGTTAGCCGTCATCGTTTACTCCAACACCCTGACAGTCCCTTTTGTCTTTGACGACCTCTTCGTAATAATTAACAATCCCTATATCCATGACCTGGGTAACCTCTGGCCTCCAGTCGGCGCGAGGTACGTGGGCCATGTCACCTTCGCCCTGAACTACAGCGCGGGCGGACTCGGCACAGCAGGATACCACCTTGTAAATATCGCCATCCACATCGTAAACGGGGCCCTCGTTTATACTCTGGTGCGATATATCTTCACCACACCCCTTATGAGGGAGTTTTTGGAGGGGCGCGATAAAGAACCGGTCCTGTATATAGCCCTTCTCTCGGCCCTCATCTTTACGGTGCATCCCGTAAATACACAGGGAGTAAACTACATCACACAGCGCTTCACCTCCCTGGCGACACTCTTTTATCTCCTTACTATAATTCTTTATCTTAAGTGGAGGAATTCTACGGGCAAAGATAGAAGAGCGGCCTTCTACGCGCTTTCGCTCCTCGCCGCCGTAGCGGCCCAGAGGACAAAGGAGATAAGCTTTACCCTCCCCTTTATGATTGTCTTCTTCGAATTCGTATTCTTTCCCGCGGCCGGGGGTTTTGATTTCAAAAAGAGGGTATTCCGTCTCGCGCCATTTCTCTTATGTCTCCTCATAATACCCCTCTCCCTCTTCGGGCCGGCGCTGGCCGGCATGGTATTCGGCGCCGGGGGGGGGGCGGGGGCGAGCGGAGGGGGCGCGGCTGGCGGCTTGGCCGCCGCGGTGCCGCTGGACCTGAAAGAGATCCCCCACTACAATTACCTGATAACGCAGTTGAGGGTGGTAATCACCTACTTGAGGCTCATTATACTCCCCGTGGCCCAGAACCTCGACTACGACTACCCTGTCTTCCAGTCTCTCTGGACGCCCAACCTTCTCTTAAGCCTCCTCGCTCACATCGTCATTGTCTCTTCAGCCATTTATCTTTTCCTCAGGTCAAGGGCCCGAAAAAACCCGTACCTCCTCATTATATCAACGGGGCTCTTCTGGTTCTATACGGCCCTCGCCGTGGAGTCCATAGCCCCCCTGGTAGACGTAATAAACGAGCACAGGCTCTATCTACCGGGTATCGGCATATTCATCTCAATCAGCACGGCCGTCCTGTACGGCTTCTCCCGCGTGCGGGAAAAAATCTCCCTTAAGACGAGCTACGCGGCGGCGGCCCTTATAATAGCCTGTTTCACCGTCCTTCCCCTCGCGGCAATAGCCTACGGGAGAAATATGGTCTGGCGTGATATAATAGTTCTCTATGAGGATATCGTTAAAAAGAGCCCGGGCAAGGCCAGGGCCCACAATAACCTCGGCGCGGAGTACGCGAAGAGGGGCGCCTTTGAAAAGGCGATAAAGGAATTCCGTGTAACCCTCGCCCTCGACGCCACGCTTCACGGCACAATCAAGAACCTCGCCAAGGCCCTCATGCAGAAAGGCCTTGTCGACGAGGCCGCAGGGGAGTATGTAAGGTACCTTGAAACGACCCCCGGCGACATTGAGGCGCGTGAAAACCTCGCCGAGATCTATTACAAAAAGGGGGCCTTCGAGTCCGCGGCTGAAGAGTATAAGATGATACTGGTCCGCCGGCCCGGCCACATAAAGGCGCGTAACAACCTGGCGAATATCTTTTTTTTACAGGGCCGTCTCGACAAGGCCGTAAAGGAATACAGGACCGTCCTCTCCATAAAACCGGACCACGTGGAGACCCTTTTCAATATGGCCATAGCCCTTGAAAAGAAGGGCGATAGAAGAGGGGCGGCCGCGTATTACCGGAGGTTCATAGAGGTAGCCCCTCCTGAGTACAGCTCGGCCAAGGAGGGGGCTCGTAACAAGTTAAGAGTTTTACAGCTTCAAAAATAAGTAACGGGTGTCTCAAGGGAAAGGGTTCATGTCTGAAAGAATAAAGGTGCTTGACGGGTTGCTCGCCTCAAAGATAGCCGCCGGAGAGGTGGTGGAGAGGCCGGCCTCGGTCTTGAAGGAGCTCCTCGAAAACTCAATCGACGCCGGGGCCGCATCCATATCAATCCATATCGTCGACGGAGGAAAGAGGCTTATAAAAGTGGTTGATAACGGTGGCGGCATAACGCGCGAAGACGCGCCCCTTGCCGTCATGCGCCACGCCACGAGTAAGATCGGCTCTGAAGAGGACCTCCTCGACATCCATACCCTCGGCTTCAGGGGCGAGGCCCTGGCGAGCATCAGCGCCGTCTCCAGGCTGACCATAAGGACAAAGGAACGCGGGGCCGAGGCAGGGGTCTGTCTAAGGGTGGAAGGGGGGGACGCTCCCGAAGTCTCTCCCGAAGGATGCCCCGAGGGTACGAGCGTGGAAGTTCAGGATGTCTTTTACAACACCCCGGCGAGGCTTAAATTCTTAAGGTCGGCACGGAGCGAGTACGGGCGCATAACGGACGTATTCAGGAGGACGGCCCTTATTAACCCGGGGATACGGTTTGTATTAAGACACGGCTCATCAAGGCCGTTGGAACTGCGGGCGGGGGGGCTCAAGACACGAATAGCCGGACTCTTCGGCGGGGCCATGATAAAGGACGTTATTGAAATAAAAGAGGCTTACTTAAATGGTTTTATCGGGACGCACCTTCTGAGTTACCCCACCTCAAGGGGGGTTTATATATTTGTAAACGGAAGGCCCGTTTCAGACAAGTCCGTATCGAGGGCCGTCGTCGAGGGTTACGGCAGGCTCATGGAGCCCCGTAGATACCCCTTCGCGGTCCTCGACTTAAGGGTCCCGGCCGGGGACGTTGACGTAAACATCCATCCGGCTAAAAGCGAGGTAAGGTTCAAAAACCCCGCCGGGGTATTCAGCCTCGTGAGAAACGCCGTAAACAAGGCCCTTTCAGAGGGCACGGCTGCGGGCGAGAGGGTCTTTTATGGAAAACCACTGGCCCGGTCCGGCCCGGCCGCGGGCAGGCCCGCGGCCTCGCTTCAAGAGGCGGGGGGGCTGTACGCCGCCGCTCAGACGGAAAAGATCAAGTTACCCGCCACGGACGGAAAGACCGGCGGGGGGGACGTAATAAAAAACCCCGAACTCATGGGCCTGGAAATCATCGGACAGGTCTGGGATGAATTCCTTCTGGCGCAATCAGAGGAGAGCGGCGATGGAACCTTCTACATTATAGACCAGCACGGCGCGGCGGAAAGGGCCGCCTTTGAGAGGCTCAAGACCGCCTTCTTTGCCTCCGGAATAAAAGCTCAGGGGCTGCTCCTTCCAGAAAGGGTGGAGACGACGCCTGATGAGCGTGACGCCGTGAGCGCGGCTATGGCCGGGCTTGAAAGGCTCGGCTTTGAGATAACCCCTTTCGGCCCTTCCACCTCTTCGGGAGGCGAGACCTTTTTGATAAAGTCCGTGCCTGATATCCTTTCTTCGAAGAGGACGGGGCCTCTCGTAAAGGACCTCGCCGGGGAGATATCCGCTTACGGCGGGAGCGGAAGGATAGAAGAGCGGATAGAGGCGGTCTTGATGACGATAGCCTGTCACAGCGTTATAAGGGGGGCGAGGAAGTTGACGGCTGAGGAGGGGCGAGCTCTCCTCAAAGACCTCGCCGCAGTTGATTTCGCAGGGTACTGCCCCCACGGCAGACCTGTGATACAAAAGATATCGAGAAACGAACTTTACGCCATGTTCAAGAAATAATTTCCTGATATTCCGCCTTATATTCTAAAAGATGCGAGACAAGATAAAGGTAGTTGTAATCGCGGGGCCGACGGCGACGGGCAAGAGCGGGGTCGCCGTAGAGCTTTGCCGGCTCTTTAACGGCGAGGTTATAAACGCCGACTCCATGCAGGTCTACAGGTTCATGGAGATCGGCACGGCAAAACCCCGCGTGGAAGAGCGGGGGGAAATACCCCACCACTTAATCGACGTGGTGGACCCTGACGAGGATTATACGGCGGCGCGTTTCAGAAGGGACGCCCATATAAAGATAGAGGAAATTCACGCAAGGGGCAAAAACCCCTTTGTTGTGGGAGGTACGGGCCTCTATATAAAGGCCCTGACAAAGGGCATCTTCGAAGGGCCGGGGCCGGACCCGCGCCTCAGGGAAAAACTCTTGAGAGAGGCCGGTGAAAAAGGCGGGGAGAGCCTTTACAGGAGGCTTGAGGAAATAGACCCTGTAAGCGCGGGGGCCATACACCCCAATAACCTCCAGAGGGTGGTCCGGGCGCTCGAGGTCTTTTATCTGTCAAAACGCCCCATCTCGGAGTTCCAGCGTGAACACGCCTTTACGGAGGCCCCCTATGATACCCTCATTATCGGGCTTGACAAGGAGAGGGAGAGGCTCTATCGCGGCATAGACGAGAGGGTGGAACGGATGATGGAAGAGGGCCTCGTGGAAGAGACAAGAGGACTTATGGAGATGGGGTATTCCACGGATTTAAAACCCCTGGGAGGGCTCGGCTACAAAGAGGTCTCAGCGTTTTTGAGGGGGGATATAAGCCTTGAAGAGGCGGCGCGGCTTATAAAAAGGAATACGAGGCGTTACGCAAAGAGGCAACTCACGTGGTTCAAAAAATACCCTGAGATAAAATGGTTTAATCCAGACGAAAAGGGGGCTATAATATCCGCGGTCAGGAGACACCTAATATGAGAATCTTTTTGTTAACAGATAAATATCCGGCGAAAGGCGCCCGGCGAAAGGCGCCTCTAAGAAGGCGCCGGACAAGATTCTACATCGCGGCGGCTCTCGCCGCCGTGGCCCTTTTTATCGCTGCAGGCCCGTCAAAGGTTCTCGCGGGCGAGGTTAGAGATATAAAGGCTTACGGCAAGGCCGTAAACTCGGGCAATACGGGCGAGGCGAAGAAGGCCGCCGTTGACGCCGCCCTGAGGGAAGCCGTGGTAGAGGCCGTAACGGATTATCTTGAAAAGGCCGGCGCTCGCGCCATTGAAGCCACCCTTGAGAAAAAAATATATTCGAGGTCCGAGAACTATATACTCAATTACAAGATCCTCTCCGAAAGATGGATAAGCGAGACCATGACCGAGACGGTTATCGACAAAGGCCCGGACAATGAACTCCTGAAAGAAAAGAAGGTGAAGAAACCGGAGATTATAGAGACCTACCTCGTGCTTCTGGAGGCCAGCGTTGATATGGGTTCACTTAAAAAGACCCTTGGAAGGATAGTCCCGGGAATCAGAGAATCCACCATCAAACTCGTTCTCCTCGACATTACGGATAATGAGACCTATTCCTCTCTCATGGACTCCCTCAAAACAGTCACTGCCATAGAGGAGCTCTCTTACGAGTCCTTTTACCGCAAACGGTTTGTGCTCAGCGCCAAGACCACAGTGGACGCCCGGACTCTCGCCGACGAAATAGCGGCGGTGGCGGGCAAGGACTTCGTCGTATCCACGGGGGGGGCGTGGATGATAATAATAAAGGCGTTCCCCGAGGCGGCGGGCCTTAACCGGTAAAACCTTAAACGAAAAAAACCCGGCAAGGAAACTAAAATTTTATGAAAAAATCTTTTATCACCCTATCCGTCCTCATGCTCCTTGCGGCAGCCCTCTTCGGGTGCACAAGGATGGTAAAATACAGGATTACCGAGAAGTTCTATATAAGGACGCCCATTACGGTGGCGGTGCTCCCCGTATACTGGGAGGCCGAGGCGGATAAGGACGCAGAGACTATCGGGCGGCTTTTCAGGACCATGTCCTTTGACAGGTTAAAGGAGCTGAACTACAGGCCCTTGAAGATCGCGGATGCGGACAAAATACTTTCAAGGCTCACAGGCGCCGCCTTGAAAAAGAAGGAACCAGATGAGGTGGCGGGTATGCTCGGCGTTGACGCCGTAATATATACTCATATCAGAAAATGGAAAAAGGATAAGTTCGCCACGTACGCCTATCTCGGCATAGACGCGCGTTTCGATATGTATTCAAGGGACGGCGTTGTGCTCTGGCGGGCCGATTACGGCACAAAGGACTCTGATATAAAACTGGACAGGGGCCCGCTGGAACTCTCCATTATAAAGGTCTACGAGCCGAGGATAGAGAGGCTCATCACCGCCGTATTCTCAACTCTTCCCGTGCGGAAGACGGGTCAGGGCTCTGAGAAATTCTATGACTGGCTTCCCTGAGTTCACGCCTCTTTGCTTTTCATTAAGATTAAATCAGCGCCTCTTTTTAAGCCTCGCGGCGAAAAAACCGTCCGTCCCATGTATGTGGGGAAGCGTCCTTAAAAACCCGTCTTTATCGACAAGCTCCTTTAACCCGCCTGTAAAAAACCTATCCGCTCCTTCAAGGGAAAATTCTCCGTGACAGGCCAGAAACCACCTGATGACCCCCTCCGTCTCCTCCGGCTCAAGGGTGCATACGGAGTAGACGATGCGGCCGCCTTCTTTAAGATGGCCGCTCATATTCTCAAGTAGCCTTTTCTGTCCCTCAGCCAGGACCCGGATGTCATCTTCCGTCCTCCTTATCTTTATGTCCGGCGACCTTCTAAGGACGCCGAGCCCCGTACACGGGGCGTCGAGGAGAATAGCGTCAAATTTTTTTTCACCCTCTTCCTTTAAAAAGCCCGGCTCTGCCGCGTCGCCGTAGATTGTCTTCACTATCTCCGCGCCAAGCCTCCCGGCCGCCCCCTTTACCCTCTTGAGCCTCTCCCTCGACTTGTCCACGGCGTATATTACCCCGCTGTTCTCCATCATGGCGGCCATCTGGGTCGTCTTCCCGCCGGGGGCGCTGCAGGCGTCAAGGACCGCCTCTGCGGGACGGGGCTTCAGGAGCAGAGCCACGAGCTGAGAGGCCTCATCCTGAATATAAAACCTCTTATCCAACGGACTGAGGTACCCTCCACCTGAGATTACAAGGCCCCACGGCGAATATTGCGTCTGCCTTGCCTCAAAACCGGACTCCCTTAATTCATTTAAAAGCACCGGCCTTGTTCTCACAAGGGTATTCACCCTCAAGCACCTCGGCGGAACCGCATTATCGGCCCTGCAGATTTTAATCGCTTCAGCCGGGCCGTACCTTTCCACCCATCTCTTAACCATCCATCGGGGATGGGAATAGAATATGGAAATATGTGCCACAGGGTCCTTTTCAATATCAGGGAATTTCACCTCGTGAGCCCCTACCGAGGCCTTCCTCAAAAGGGCGTTCACAAAACCGGCCCTCTTTCCGCCCGGCCCCCTTACGAGTTTGACCGATTCGTTTACAGCGGCGGAGGCGGGTATCCTTGTAAGGAAAAGGGTTTGATAAAGGCCTATCCTCAGGGCGCTCAAGACCTTTGTTTCGAGTTTTTTCGTTTTTATGGTGGAAAAAGCGTCTAAAATCCAGTCGAGCCTCATCCACCACCTCAGAACCCCGTAAACGAGCTCCGTGGCGAGCGCCCTGTCAATGGGTTTTAATCCCTGAGCCTCCCTTTCAAGGACGATATCGGCGTAGGCGTCGGCGCCAAAAACCCTGTTAAGGACATTAAAGGCCGCCTTTCGCGCGTTCTTTGGTCC
The DNA here is from genome assembly GCA_046754225.1 of Thermodesulfobacteriota bacterium. GTDB lineage: Bacteria > Desulfobacterota > GWC2-55-46 > GWC2-55-46 > JADFVP01 > BTQV01. The sequence goes on from JBHHVI010000041.1 coordinate 15,534, forward strand.
ACCTCCCCTTTTTTTCGCGCCGATGCCCGCCATAAGTCAATACCTCAAGGATTTTTTGAAATTTATCGGGTTAGTTTAACATCTTTCCAATAATTTTCAGCCGAAAGTTTTACCGGAAAACCCCATTACCGCCGGCGCGTTGAAAAAAGCGGGTATTTTTGCTAATATTGATTATTATGGAAGAACATGGAGTGGTAGTTGAAGATAAAGGCATGACCGTCGTCGTAAAGACTGAGAGGGGCTCCTCCTGCGAGGGCTGCGCCTCAAAGAGGAGTTGTCATTCCGTTGGCGAGACGGAGATGCTCATAGAGGTGCGGAACACCGTGGGCGCAGTGGTGGGCCAGGAAGTGGTCTTTACCGTGGGGGCCGCGAGCGTAATGAAGGCGGGCGTGCTCTTTTACCTTGTGCCGGTCCTGAGCTTCATCTTCGGCGTGGTGCTGGGCCAGACCGTGGCGGTAAAGATTTTTCCCAACGAAAACCCCGACCTCGTCTCAGGCGTCCTCGGCGTAATTCTACTCGCACTGAGCTTTTTCGGCCTTAAAATCTACTCCAGGCGCCTTGAGAAAGACCGTTCCTTCAGGCCCCGCATACTGAGGGTGGTGTAACTTGGCCTCAAAGGTATTTTGCCGGAATAAGAAGGCCTTCCACGACTTCCATATCGAAGAGACGCTGGAGGCGGGAATAGAGCTGACGGGGAGCGAGGTAAAATCCATAAGGCTCGGCAGAATAAACTTAAAGGACAGCTTCGCCCGGATTATTGGCGGAGAGGCCTTTTTGTTTAACGTACATATAAGCCCCTACGCCGAGGCCGATACCTTCGCCCAACATGAGCCTGAAAGAAAAAGGAAACTCCTCCTCCATAAAAGGGAGATACTCCGGCTTTTAGGCAAAACAAAGGTCAAGGGTTTCACCATCGTCCCCACAAAGTTCTATTTAAGGAACGGCAAGATAAAGGTCGAGATAGCGCTGGCCAGGGGAAAGACCAGCTATGACAAGCGGGAGACGATAAAGAAGAAAGAGGCCGACAGGGAGGTCTCAAGGGCCATGAGGCATAGGCTAAAAGGGAACTGACCCGCGTTTTTTGCCGTATATAACCTTTTGTAATCCTTGAAAATATGGTATTATATTTAGTGGGGGGCGACCGGTCTCGACGGGACGGTCCGAGTCCCAGGGAAGCATACCGAGGTCCATCGCCTCGTTAAACAGGTGGAAAACTATAGTCGCCAACGACTATAACTACGCTCTGGCTGCTTAACCCAGCCAGCATCCTTTATACCTTCTCCTGCGTGGTTTAAAGGATGTCGCTCAGCAGGATGGCCGGGAGGGCTCCGTCCGAAGTCCCTCCACGGCGAGATTAACCGGACTGGTCCTGAGGAAGCCCGCCTGTAGGCGGCCGAAGGACGAGATCTAAATTCAGGCTAAGTATGTAGATGCCCGGGATAGGCGTTTCCGGACGTGGGTTCGATTC
>JBHHVI010000042.1:0-16949 GCA_046754225.1 Thermodesulfobacteriota bacterium
CCGGCCCGGCAAGGTTGAAACCGCCTCCCCAATCTGATATAGTTGAACCCGGGTATTCTTGCCGACCTTTACCAGCCTTAAAGCATACTTATAATGACAAGTTTTTTCGCCCTACCCTTGATAAGCGTGTGAGTATTTTTATGTAAACGCGCCGGTTCGTTTACGGTTATTTCAGAAGGAGATGTGGAAGCGGCTGAGGCGATGGAGTTTTTTTATTGATTAATAAAATTAGAAAACACAGGCTCTTTAAAAAGCATTGGTCCTCTATTTCCTCTCCCGCCGCGAAGATGATGGGTTTTTCCGTCCTTGTTGGGGCGGGCGTGGGAGGGGCCGCCGTTCTCTTCCGCTGGCTCATAGGTTTTTTCAAGATATTCTTCTTTCAGACCGTTCCCCACTATCTCTCCTTTATGGGCCACTATTCCGTTATCTTTATCCCCGCCATGGGGGCGGTCCTCTTCAGCCCTCTTATCTATTATTTCGCCCGGGAGGCAAAGGGGCACGGCGTGCCGGAGGTCATGGACGCCATGGAGACGAATGGCGGGAAAATAAGGCCCATTGTCGCCGTAATAAAATCCATCGCTTCGTCTCTGTGTATAGGCTCAGGCGGGTCCGCCGGAAGGGAGGGGCCCGTGGTGCAGATCGGTGCCGCTCTCGGCTCCTCCCTCGGACAGGTATTCCATTTAAGCGAGGAGAGGATTAAAAACCTCGTGGCCTGCGGGGCCGCCGGCGGCATAGCCGCGACCTTCAACGCACCCATAGGGGGGCTCTTCTTCGCCCTCGAGGTAATACTGAGGGATTTTTCCACAAGGAGGATCGTCAACGTCATAGTCGCCTCGGTAACGGCGAGCGTTGTGGCGAAGATGTTTTTAGGCAACGAACTCTTCGTTAAGGTCCCGGCCTATGCCATCCACAGCCCCGTGGAGCTGCTCTTTTACATCGGCCTCGGCCTTGTCCTCGTCCCCTTCTGTGTCCTCTTCATCAAGTTGCTCTACGGTTTTGAGGACTATTTTGAGGCGTTGAAGATCCATGAACTCTACAAGCCGGTCATCGGAGCGTTTCTTCTCGGTTTCATAGGTCTTTTCTTCCCACAGGTCTTCGGCGTGGGTTATGAGAATATCGTCGGCGCCCTTAACGCCGTCATGGCCTTTAAACTCCTCCTGATACTTATCCCGCTTAAATTTCTGGCCGTCTGCCTGACACTGGGCTCCGGCGGCTCGGGAGGCGTCTTCGCCCCTTCACTTGTCCTCGGCGCTCTCGTGGGGGGGGCCTATGGAACCGTTCTCTCCCATGTTTTTCCGCAGATGGGTATAGAGCCGGGAGCCTACGCCCTTGTGGGCATGGCCGCCTTTTTCGCCGGAGGGGCTCGCGCCCCCATGACGGCCTTTCTCATTATGTTCGAGCTTACAGGGGATTATCTCATAATACTCCCCCTCATGCTCGCCGTCGTAATTACGACCGTTGTTTCTGAAAGGGTGCATCCCGAGTCCATATATACCCTTAAACTCGTAAGGCGCGGCATTAACCTCAATAAGGAGATGATACGCGACATACTGGAGAGTATAAGGGTAAAGGACATACTCGGCAAGGAGACCTCCTCCGTCAGGCCTTCGGCTTCGATTGATGAGATAACCTCTGTCGTGGAAAAGGAGAACAGGGGCACCATAACCGTGGTGGACGGCGAGGGGGTTTTCCGGGGTATAATCACGCTGGGCGAAATCATAACACTATTAAAGAATAAAGATACTCTTATGCATCTCATTGTCGCAGAGGACCTTGTAAAAGAGGTGCCCTGCCTTGAGGAGTCTGAGAGCCTTAAAGAGGCCCTCAGTAAATTCGTGGAGTCGGGAAGCGACGTGCTTCCCGTATTGAGGGGGGTGGAGGATAAGAAGAAATTAGTGGGCGTTATATTAAAGCACGACATCTTAAGCGCGTACAGGCGCGAGATGGCGGTAAGAAAGGGGTAGAGTTTCTACTTACTGTTGCGGTACTCATGGAATATGCCGCGCGCCTGGCCCGGAAGATCTCCAAGACCTCCCTGTTAAATTGTTAAACCTGACGGTGGCTCAATATGACCGGGACCCAGACAGGAGAACTACTTTTATACCTTTCGCTCATCTTCGCCGGAGCCTATCTCCTCGCCGCTATTCTGGCCCGCGTAAGGATACCCGCCCCATGCCCGCCGCGCCGCCCAGTGCTCGTAGTCCCCATTGACAGTGAAAAGGAATCTTCATGAGTCAGAATAAATCCTCCGTGAGTGAAGCGGAGCGCTGGCACGCCCTTGAGGCCGGGGATGTTATAGGCAGGCTCCGGGCCGACCCGGCCGGGGGTTTGAGCGTGGCCGAGGCTGAGAGGCGTCTTCGTGAGTACGGCCCGAACTCCCTCGCGAAGATAAAAAAGACGCCCTGGTTCGTGGTCTTCCTCCGCCAGTTCACGGACGTGCTTATTATTATACTCCTCGCGGCGGCGGCCATCTCTTTTGTCATAGGCGAGACGGCTGATTCCGTAACCATACTCCTTATAGTAGTACTTAACGGGATACTCGGTTTCGTCCAGGAATGGAAGGCCGAGCGCGCCATCGAGGCCCTCGAGGAGATGCTCTCGCCCCGCTGCCGTGTGGTCAGAGGGGGCCGGGAGAAGGAGATTGACGCCTCCTTGCTCGTCCCCGGCGATATAGTCGTACTCGAGATAGGCGACAACGTGCCGGCTGACCTCCGGCTTTTAGATGCCCTTAACCTGAAGTCAGACGAGTCGGCCCTTACAGGGGAGTCAGAGTCCGTAACTAAATCCACCGAGCCGGTCCCCCCGGAGACCCCCATTGCCGGGCGCCGCTCCATGGGCTGGACGGGCACCACCATCACCAACGGGAGGGGCCTCGGCGCGGCCGTGGCCACGGGGATGAATACGGAGTTCGGGCGTATAGCCAGGCTCACCCAGACCGTGGGCGCCGAGGCCACTCCCCTTCAGAAACGGCTCGCACTGCTCGGCAAGCAGCTCGGCGTCTTTTCCATAGCCATTTCAGCCTTCGTGGCGCTCTCCGGGTTTTTACTCGGGAAACCGCTCCTTGAGATGTTCTTAACGGGAGTCTCTCTCGCCGTGGCCGTTGTTCCAGAGGGGCTGCCGGCTGTCGTCACCATTACGCTCGCTCTCGGCGTAAGGGCCATGGTCAGAAGAAGGGCGCTTTTACGGAGACTCCAGGCCGCCGAGACCCTCGGCGCGGCCACCGTTATCTGCACCGACAAAACGGGGACCCTCACCCAGAACGAGATGACTGTTCAGAGGATCTGGCTGCCCGCGGGGGAGGTGAGTGTGACGGGCGTGGGATACGACCCGGAAGGCCACTTTGAGGTGGACGGAAAAAAGACGGACTACAGGACAAGGCCCGACCTCCTTGCTTTGCTCGAAACCGGCCTCCGGTGCAATCACGCGCGCCTGTATAAAGATAAGGAGGGCTGGAGCCAGGTGGGCGAGCCGACGGAGGCGGCCCTCGTGGTGGCCGCTTATAAGGCCTGGCTCTCGCCGGAAGATTCTCTCCATGTTGTGGGGGAGTTTTCCTTCAATTCCACGCGTAAGAGGATGACCGTTATCGAGCGCCGCGAGGGTGGGTTCACGGCCCATTTAAAAGGCGCGCCCGAGGTGCTTCTTTCCCGCTGCACAAAGATACTTGACGGAGGGCGGGAGAGGGATATTACAGATGAAGACATAAAGGCCGCCACCCTTTCCTACGAGACCATGGCTGAAACCGGACTCCGTACACTCGCCCTTTCGAGGAAGGCATTGGCCGAGGGGGAAGCCATCGACGAGGAGACGGTGGAGAACGGATTGACCCTTCTCGGAATCGTCGGAATTATCGACCCGCCGCGCCCCGAGGTGCCAGGGGCGGTAAGGCTCGCCCACAGCGCCGGAATTAGACCCGTTATGATAACAGGCGACGCCCCGCAAACGGCCCTCGCCATAGGCAAAAGGGTGGGGCTTAGGGCCGAAAAGGTCTTTACGGGCGCTGATATCGACGCCATGGAAGATAAAGAGCTCCAGGGAGCCGTTAAGGAAGACGCTATATTCGCCCGCACCACGCCGGAGCACAAATTGAGGATAGTAACGCTCCTTCAGGGCATGGACAATGTCGTGGCCATGACGGGCGACGGGGTCAATGACGCGCCTGCCTTGAAGAAAGCGGATATAGGCATAGCCATGGGCGTGAGGGGCACCGACGTGGCGAAGGGGGCCTCAGACATGATACTCACCGACGACAACTTCGCCTCCATCATAGGGGCGGTGGAGGAAGGGAGGCGCCAGTACGATAATATACAAAAATTCGTCCGCTATCTGCTCTCTTCCAACACGGGCGAGGTTATAGCCATATTCGTGAATATAATCCTCGGCGGCCCTCTCATACTCCTGCCCGTTCAAATCCTCTGGATGAACCTCGTCACCGACGGCATGACAGCCGTGGCCCTCGGGCTTGAGCCGGCGGAGAAGGGCGTTATGGAAAGGCCCCCGATGGGCGTGAAGGAACCGGTGCTCGATAAAATAGGCGTTTTAATGGTAATCCTTCTCGGCGGCTATATAGGGTTGGTAACGCTCTGGCTCTTCCACCACTACATCGCGGCGGGCCATGAAAACGCCCTCGCCGTGGCCAGGACAATTTCCTTTACCGGGATAATCATCCTTGAGAAGATGAACGTCTTTAACTTCAGGGCGCTTCGCGAGCCCATCTATGTCATAGGCCTTTTAACAAACCCCTGGGTGCTTATGGCCTGGGCCTTTACCGTCGGGCTTCAGGTCGCGGTAGTCTATGTGCCGTTCTTGCAGAACGCCCTTTACACCGTCCCGCTCGGGGCCGGAGACTGGGGCCTTATGCTGATGGTCGGCGCGCCGATCTTCATTTTCGCTGAGACCGTGAAATGGCTTGTCTGGCGGAAAAGGATGAAAAAAATGTAAAAAAACCCTCAACGGGCGGCTTTTTGCCGGCCCATTGTCCAGGGAGATTGGGAAAACCACGGGGCATGAGTAATAGTTTTCTTACAGCTTGATTAAAAAAATCTATACTTGACAAGATGCTTTGATTTATTATAATATTCTCTCCAATCCGGTTACATTTTTTATATTTAGTACGATTCCGTAAACCCACGGTCCTTTTAATCAGGGACAAACGGAGCAGGATTTAAGGCAGGGTCTCAGGACCTGTATAGATAAGGAATTTTTTTCTTTAAATTACAGGGTAAAGACGGCCCGGCCGGGGAGAGCCCGGCCGGATCTTAAAATAAGACTGCCCCATGCAACTTAAAAAGATTATCATAGCGGCCGTTGTCTTCGTTATAGCCTTTGGCGTGGGTTACGGCATAAACGCCGCCTTTCTTACGGACCTCGCCCCTGTGCAGCCCATTAACTTCAGCCACAAGATACACGCGGGGGACAATTCCATACCCTGCATGTACTGCCATATCTATGTCTACAGGTCGAGGGTCTCGGGGGCTCCGAATGTTCAGAGGTGCCTGGGTTGCCATAAGATTATAAAGACCGATTCTCCAGAGATAAAGAAGCTTACGGCATACTGGGACAAAAAAGAGCCCGTGCCGTGGGTGAAGGTGCACAACCTCCCCGACTTTGTTTATTTCCCCCATAAAAGACACATAAAGGCGGGGCGTCAATGCAGCGACTGCCACGGCGACGTCCCATCCATGGAGCGTATAAAACGGGTATCGTCTCTTAAGATGGGCTGGTGCTTGAAATGTCATAAGAAGTACGAGGTGAAGAACGGCGCTGATTGCTGGACCTGCCATATTTAGCTCCGGCGCGTTTTCAGTATTTAACGGGCGTTAAGGTTTTTTTAAGGCAAAAGGACGAAAGGGCGCGCCTTTTTTAAAGAGGGCGGGCGAATACCAGGCGGACTAATATAAAGAGCGGGCCAATATTAAGCGGGCCAATATTAAAGATATGAAACGGAGAGACTTCCTAAAATATATCGGCGCGGGCGGCGTAGGCACGGCCCTGGGGATACTTTTCGGCAAGAAAGCAGCCCCTCCCGGCGCCAAACTTATCCCCTATCTGATACCTCCCGAGGATGTTATCCCCGGTGTGGCCTCCTGGTACTCGAGCCTGTGCACGCAGTGCGGCGCCGGTTGCGGTGTAATAGTAAAGGTGATGGAAGGCCGCGTGAAAAAGATTGAGGGCAACCCCGCCCACCCCTTAAACAAAGGGAAGCTCTGCGCCAGGGGTCAGGCGGCGGTTCAGGCGCTGTATAACCCGGACAGGATAAAGGGGCCGTTAAAGAGAACGGGCATGAGGGGCTCCGGGGAGTTCAAGGAGACGACATGGGAAGAGGCGCTCTCGATATTAACGGATAACCTCAAAAAACTCTCTGACGCCGGAGATGCCGACAAACTCCATCTCGTTACGTCCACTCAAAGGGGGCATCTCAACAGTCTTATGTCGGATTTCATGAAGGCTTACGGTTCGCCTAATTATTTCCAGAACGAACTTTTTCAGCACCGTAACCTTCAGTTCGCCAACAAGGCCACCCTCGGTATAAACGCCATACCCCACTACGATATTGAGAATACGAAGTACCTCTTGAGTTTTGGGGCCGATTTTTCGTCCACCTGGCTCTCCCCCGTTAACTACAGTGCCGGATACGGTGAGATGCGCCAGGGTGACCCAAAGAGGCGAGGCCACCTCGTCCATATCGAGCCGCGCATGTCCCTTACAGGCGCAAACGCCGACGAATGGGTCCCTGTGAGGCCCGGCGCCGAGGGTCTTCTCGCTCTCTCGATAGCATACGCGATAGTGGAGGAAGGTTATTATAAGGGCGCCGACAGGGGAAGATGGAAGGCGGTCCTCAAGAAATTCAGTCCCGAGGAAACCGCCGCTGTAACGGAGGTCAAAAAGGAGAGGGTCTATAAGATCGCCGAGCACTTCGCGCGTACGCGCCCGAGCCTTGCCATCGGAGGGGAGAACCTTTCATCTTACGAGAACGGCGTCTCCGGGCTTGTGGCCGTGAATATTTTAAATCATCTCGCCGGTAATTTGGGGGTGAAGGGCGGGGTAAGGCCCAACCCCGAGGATTTTTATTCCATAAAGACAAAGGGCGGAGTCGATTTCAAGAAGAACATAAAGGCCCTTTCAGATAGCGCCGCCGCCGGCAGTGTAAAGGCCCTTATGGTCCACAACACGAACCCGCTCTTCACCACGCCCGGGGCGGCCGGCCTCAGGGATTCGCTTAAAAAGATTCCATTTATAGTGAGCCTGGCGAGCTTTATGGACGAGACGGCCGCCGCTTCGGACTTGATACTCCCGATACACACTTCGCTCGAGGACTGGGGCGACGACTTCGCCTCTCCGAGCGTGGCCCGCCCCGTTGCAACGGTCATGCAGCCCGCGGTAAGCCCCTATTACAACACCCGCGGGGCCGGCGACATTTTTCTGAATATCGCCGGGGGGCTTGGCGGAAAAGTGGCCGGGAGCTTTAGTAAGTGGAAGGATTTCCAGGGATACCTGAAGGATTCGTGGAGGAGTATGTACAGGAGGGATAAATCAGCATCCAGGGCCTCCCTTACCTTTGAAGGGTTCTGGAACAAGGTTCTTCAGGACGGCGGCTGGTGGCCGTCAAGGAGGCGTTCGGGGAAGGCGCCGGTCATGACCCTGAATAAGGCAAAGGGGCATTTGCCCGCGAGACCGGCGGTCTTTAAGGGCGATAAGAAAAAATACCCTTTTTATCTTATGACCTACCCCCAGTCCGGCTATTTTGACGGAAGGGGCGCTAATATGCCGTGGCTTCAGGAACTGCCGGACCCCCTGACGACGGTCGTGTGGGGCTCCTGGGTTGAGATAAATCCCGCCACGGCCAAAAGGCTCGGGATCAAGGATGGCGCGTTTATAAAGGTTACCTCGCCTTACGGCGACATAACCGCCCCGGCGTATATCTATCCCGGCATAAGGCCCGACACCGTAGCCGTGCCCATCGGCCAGGGGCACAGCGCTTACGGGAGGTACGCCGAAGGCAGGGGCGCCAACCCCATAGAGATGCTGCCGGCCCTATGGGACAGGGATTCGGGGGCGCCGGCCCTCAATGTGACACGCGTGAGTCTTACAAAAACCACCGGGGCCGCGGGTCTTGTAAAAGTCGGGGCCTCGTCAAGGGAATACGGAAGGTCCATCGTCGAGACCATGACCCCCCATGAGTATCGGAAAATCAAAAAGGAGAAGGTTTAGGTGGCGGGTATTTTAGAGAGGATAAAAAAGCAGCTCAAGGCTTACAGGCGACCCGGTTATTACGAGAAGTACGACCACCACTGGACCATCGTCGTGGACATCGACAGGTGCAACGGCTGCGAGGCCTGTGTGGTGGCCTGCTACGCCGAGAACAACCTGCCCACCGTGGGAGAGAAGGGCTGCAAGGACGGCAGGACCTTTAACTGGATAAGGGTCGAAAGGTACATAGAGGGCGAGTACCCCGACGTGAAGGTGAAGTTCATCCCCATCATGTGCCAGCAGTGCGACCGCGCCCCCTGCGAGATAGGGTGCCCTGTTTACGCCACGTACCATAACCAGGACGGTCTTAACGTCCAGGTCTATAACCGCTGCGTGGGGACCTTCACCTGCGCCACCTACTGTCCCTATGACGCGAGGCGTTTCAACTGGTACACCTATAAGAGGGATAAACCCCTTGACGAGCAGTTAAACCCCGATGTCACTGTGCGTGAGATGGGGGTCATGGAGAAGTGCACCTTCTGCATACAGAGGATAAGGGTCGCCAAGGACACGGCGAAGGACGAGAAGAGAGAGGTAAGGGACGGTGAGATACAGCCGGCCTGCGTTCAAAGCTGTCCCACGGGGGCGCTCAGCTTCGGGGACCTGAACGACCCCCGCTCCGTCGTCTCGAAACTGGCGAAGAACGAGAGAAGGTACACGCTCTTAAAAGAGCTCAATACCTCACCGTCTGTAATATACCTTAAGAGGGTTATGAAGGATGGATCAACCAACGGGCACGAGTAAGCCTACTTATAAGAACGTCAACAAGGACATCATGGCCTTCATGACCGGGACGGGGCCTGTCTATTATATTGTCCTCGCCTTCATGTGCATCAGCGCCGTGGTGCTCTTTTTCGGCCCATGGGTCTACCAGATATACGTAGGCCAGGGTGTAACGGGGCTGAACGTGCCAGTTTTCTGGGGCGTCTACCTTGTAAACTTCGTCTTCTGGGTCGGGGTGGCTCACGCGGGAACGCTCATCTCCGCAATGCTCTACATAACCAAGACGCCGTGGCGAAGGACCATAGCCAGGGGCGCGGAGACGATGACGCTCTTCGCCCTCGTTCTGGTCACGCTTTTCATATTTATCCACATGGGCCGGCCGTGGAACTTTTACTGGACCATGCCTTACCCGAACCAGAGGACCATATGGGTCAACTTCATGTCGCCCATCATGTTCGACGTCTTCGCCATAAGCACGTACTTTACCAGCAGCGCCATCTTCCTGTACTTCGGCATGATACCCGACCTTGCCTCTCTGAAGCACGACGCCACCGGATGGAGGAAGTGGCTCTATTCCACCCTGTCGCTGGGATGGCGGGGCACCGACAAACAATGGCACGTTCAGGGCAGGGCCACCATGTATTTTGCGTCCTTCATAATGCCCCTCGTCGTATCCGTGCACAGCATAGTATCCTGGGACTTCGCCCTCTCCGTCGTGCCGGGTTTCAGCAAGACCATCTTCGCCCCTTACTTTGTCACCGGTGCGCTCCTGTCGGGTTTCGCCGCCGTTGTGATGATGACGTTGATCCTCAGGTGGTGCTTCCCCTTTGTCAAGAAATACATAACCGAGGTCCACTACGACAGGATAGGGACCTTTATACTGGTGCTGTCGCTGGTGTGGAGCTATTGTACGGCCATGGAGGTCGTTACGGGCATATACGCCAACACCTCCTATGAGATAGAGCATCTCAAATTCAAGATATTGACCCCGCCGTCCCTGCAGCTCTTCGCGCTTATGATATTCTCGAACACGCTGCTGCCCCTGGCGCTTATCTCCAGAAAGGTGCGTAAGTGCGCGCCGGTCTTGTTCGTTATATGCATCTTTGTCTTCGTGGGGATGTGGCTCGAAAGGTACCTTATAATACCCAATTCATTGTCGCGTAAATTCCTGCCATGGATGTGGAACGGTTACTCGCCGAGCTGGGTGGAGATATCCATCACCGCCGGCGCCTTTGCCTTCTTCATCTCCATGTTTATGATCTCTATTAAGATATTTCCGGTTATATCGGTCTTTGAGGCCAAAGAGGACCTGGGTGTTCCTGAAAAAGGCGGCCTGCTGGAGGATACGGGGGAGGAGGTATAAATGCATAACTCGCTTTTTGGAAAATTCAAATATGTGGACTCGCTCCTCGAGGCGGCCCGGAATCTGAAACTCGCAGGGTACAGTTTCAAGACCTTTTCGCCCATCCCTCTCGTCCACGAACTTGAGGAGGAGTTCGGGCCGACCCATAAGAGATTTCTCAGGTATTTTACGCTCTATGGCGGGGTCACGGGGTTTATGACAGGCACCCTCATCACGTTAGTCACGGCGGCGCTATACGTGCTGCCCAGAGGCGGCCGGCCCCTCTTCTCCATTACTCCGACGCTCATTATATCCTACGAGACCACCATACTCTTTGGCGTGGGGATGACTCTTCTCGGTTTCGTAATTCTGGCAGGGCTCCCGTCGTTTAAGAACAGGGTCGACGACCCGGATATTGGTTCCGACACCTTCGGTCTGCTCATCGAGGGTATTAGAGAGGACAGGTTTGAAGACGTGAGGAGTATACTCATGGAACACGGAGCCAGCGAGGTTAAAAGCTTTGAGGAGGAGTAGTTTAATTCCATTGACGGCCGTCTTCTTTTTCCTGGCTTGCGCTACGGCGGGGGCGTGGCCCTGGTCATGGGATTTTTTCCACCAGCCGAGCCATAGGGCGCAGGAAGAGCCCGCACCGCCGAAGCCCGATGGCAGTGTCTCTACAAAGGGCAAGCCCTTTTACGCGGCGGACAGGCCCGAGGCCGCTTCCTTGAAAAATCCTTTTTCGCCGACACTGGAGTCGGTTAAACGGGGCAAGGAGTTTTATGACATATACTGCGCGACATGCCACGGGGAGGAGGGGCACGGAGACGGTCCCGTCGGGAAAAAGTATGTGCCCCCCACCGACCTTACGACTGACTACGTCCAGGACAAGCCCGACGGCGATATATTTTACACCATCACCCACGGCGGACTCGCCATTATGCCGAGTTACGGGGATTCCGTTCCCAAGACGGAAAGATGGAATATTATTAACTATATCAAGCACGGATTGATAAAAGAGAAGTAAGGAGAGAAGGGAATATGCTCTTCTGGATACTTATAGTACTGCTCATCCACGGCATAGGGTCGTTTGCCTACGCCGCGTTCTCCGCACCTGACCCCAACGCGGCATGGGCAATGTTCTCAATGAGTTTTATCTTTTCCTTGGGCATCACACAGGCCGGGGTGGCCTTTTCCGCGATTATGAAGATATCAAAGTCCGGATGGGGCAGGCATTTTTCGAGGCTCGGCGAGATACTGACCCTGTCGTTTATTCCCGTCGTAGCCGTCATGTTCGTCGTCATATACCTCTGCGGCATGCAGCACCTCTTTTACTGGGCCGGCCCGCATGCAGAGGGCGCGGCTCACGGCGGACACGTAAGCCCGTGGCTCGGCAAGGGGCTCTTTTTCTGGAGGTTTGTGATCTCCATGGCGCTCTTCTATCTGGCGAGTTACGTCTACTTCTATTTGGGCCGCAGGGAGGAGAGAGAACGGAAGACTTACGGCACGGCAAGAAAGATGTCGAACATAGCGCCCGCCTTTGTTTGCTTCTTCTATGTTGTCGCCAACAGCAACCTCGCCTGGGAGTTCGGCATGACGGCTGTCAGGCACTGGGAGAGTTCCATCTACGCCCCCTATTTCTGGGGCGGTAACCTCCTGTTAGGCTCGGCGTTCCTGTTCCTCATATCGCTGTTTTTCATCCAGAGGGCGCCGGGCGAAGAGTACGATAAGAACATCCTTGACTCCATGGGCAAGGTCCTCTTCGGTTTCGTCCTCCTTGTTATATATCTGTTCTGGTCGCAACACGTTGTTATATGGTACGGCGGACTCCCGGCACGCACAGGCCCGATCTTCAAGCAGATGCACGATGCTTACGGCCCGGCCTTTACGCTGATGCTCTTTGGGGTCCTGATTGTGCCCTTCCTGGCGCTCCTCTTCAGGCGTTTAAAGCTATCCGTCAACGCACTCGCCATTGTCGCCATAATAATCAGTTTCGGGATGCTTATTAACCGTTATCTCATGATAATCCCCATATATTCCGACGGTAATATCTCGGCCACGACCATCTGGGCCGGTGTGGCGCTGATAACGGCAGGTGTCTCCGCGGCCCTGCTTTCCGTAAAGTGTTTCCTCCTGATATTCCCTGATGTTACAATAACGACGGGTATGGTCAAAAAAGACCATTGACAGTCCCCCTGGTATCCGACGGACCTCTCGAAATCCACTCGTTCTTCCATAATCTTCGGCCCTGACGTCGCGTTTCGCACTGTATTTCGCTTACCGCCCGTTAAATAAAGGCCTTTCGCAAAAAAAAGGGGGAATGGAAATAAGAAACTCATGGCGTGGTAATGGGGTGGTGGTCGGTGAAGGCCGCAAGGAGGCTGCGGCGCAAAGTGTCGGGAGGCCTGGACTAATGATGTCGGGGCGGAGGTCCGGGGCAACCCGGCCAGGAAGACAAGCCTGAGCTAAAAAAGAACGAACAAAGGCCCCGCTCTTAAGGAGCGGGGCCTTTGTTTATAAAGCGGCAGAAAAAGGAAGATATTTAACCTGCTAAATTTTTAAAACCCCTCTTGTTCCCCCTTGTCCCCCCTTGTCCCCTCTCGCCCCCTCTTGCCAAGACTGTTCTCCCAAGCCTAAAAATAACCGAGGAAAGGGTTGGCGAAGAGCAGAATAAAGGCGATAACGAGGACGTATATGGCCAGGGATTCCATCATGGCCAGACCGATAAGCATAGCGGACAGGATCTTGCTGGCCGCCAGAGGATTTCTCGCTATACCCTCAAGGGCGGATTTGATGGAGAGGCTCTGTCCTATCCCAACGAGGCCGGCGGCAAAGGCCATTGCAAACGCCGATGAAATTACCACTACCGTAAAAAACGAAGTGCTTCCACCGCCTGACGCCTTATGTGCTACCTCGGCCGCTTCGGCCCATACATTGGGCACAACGGCAAGGGATAGGAAAAGGACGGCGAGGAATAAAAATGAACTCTTTTTCATGACAGGTTTTCCTCCTTAATGGTTTCTGCCACCATCGGTCTTTAGAGATGGTTTTTTTTGATTTTTTGAAGTTTGATATTACTAAAACACCGCTAACGTGTCAAGGTTTTTTAGGTTGTTTTTTCTTAAATTTTAGCACCTTGTACACTTCCTTGCCCGGCCCTTACTCCTCCCGGGATAAGCTGACAGGTAAAGTATGTGTAAAGGCGGGAGAAATCATTTTTTTATGTATTTTCAAGGGCTTGCGTTTTTAGGTTAAAAACTCTGTCTTTTCAGTGGGTTACGCCCCTTGACAGGGCCTGTTCCGGGTGTACACTTAAATATAAGGAAAGAATACAGGGGAGGTGTTAAAGATGAGAGAACTTAACTGGAGAAAAGACATAAAAGAGGTTTCGGACGAGATTTCCGGCGGCACGAGGCTGCCCTTGCTCTTCTTCTACCGCAGCTCAGGGTGTGAGGGCTCAAATAAGACGATGGGAGAGGTGATTTGTGACGAGACGGTCATAAAGGCGGTTGAGCGCGAGGCCACAGCGATTAAGTACGACGTGGCTAAGGAGAACAAACTCGCGGAAAGATACCATGTGGATTGGACTCCTACGTTCATACTCACCGATGAAAAGGGGAACGAGCTCGACAGGTGGACAGGTTATCTGCCGGCAGAGGATTTCATCACTCAGTTGACGCTCTCAAAGGGGCTTGCGGCCTTCTACCTGAGAAGGTATCGTGACGCAGAGCGTGAATTCGAGATGCTGATAGAGGAGCATCCTGATTCAGAGCTTGTGGCTGAGGCGGAATACTTTCTCGGCGTTTCCATCTTCAAGGAGAAAGGAGACGCGCTGGGCCTTGTTGACATCTGCCACTCCATAGAGGAGAAGTACCCGGAGAGCCAGTGGGCGAAGAAGTGCTCCATATGGTCTCATAAAACCATGCCGACGAGAAAACCTATGGTAAACTTTGATTAGGGTTCCCGGCGGCGGATACCAAAGACGTCTGGTTTGCCTGAAACAGAAGAGGGGCGCCGAATATCGGCGCCCCTCTTCATCTTTACAAAAAACCCTTTAAGCGGCAGGCGCGCTACTCCTTTTCCAATGCGGCTTCCATCTCCGTGGTGCGTCCCTTTCCCACGGCCACCCTTTCTTTAAAGTCCATAAAGCCCGCCTTTTTAAGGAGAAGGTCATATACCCCGGTGTTGATTTCAATTGTCAATGGGGTGAGGCCGTAATATACGCCGTTCAGATATACCTTTGTGCGCGAGGGGTCGGTATTGATGAGAAGGGTGCCCGTGTAAAGGGGACCTTCCTCCACAGGCGCCGCCTCTTTACCTTCCGGGCCGTATGCTTTATCGATCTTGGGCGCGCTCTCTTTAATTGTTTTTATAATTACCTTTGAGAGGGCGGCGGAGATATATTTCGATATTTTGGACCTTGAATCACCCATTACCCCGGCGTATCTCGACCCCTTCTCTCTTGAAATGCCCGACCAGATAATCCTCTCCGTCCCCTTCTCCTTAAGCTCCGTATAGACCTCGATATCAATCTCATCTCTCGGGCCTATATCGAGGCTGAAGCGCCGTATCTCCCCCGAGAGCACGACCCACGGACCGGCCCTATCATCTCCTTCGGATATTACCGTATAGCCGGAGGTGGACAATTCCTTTTTGAACCCCTCTGTGACTATCTCGGCCGGGGTCCGGGAGAGCGTGAGCCTGTCGCTGTAAATGTTGGAAACAGTGGAGTTTATAGTCCCGATTCGCTTCGGGTCCGCGCCCTCGGCAGGCCCCGCTCTCATGTCGGTGAATGGTTTTACAAGTATGGGGACGGGCCGGACGCGGCCTCCCCCCTCATCTTCTAAGACCGGGGATACGGGGTTGTAACTGACCTTTACCGGGCCGGCGCAGCCGTATGAAAAGGCCGCCGCGAGGAGCACGGTGAGTAAACCTGAGAGGGTCTTTTTCCGCATAAAAATTTTTTCCGGGATAGAGATGATAAGGGGGAGGTTTTTTTATTAAAACCTCCCCCCATGTAAAAAACCGCAAGTCCTGATCTGGAGCGGTTAGAACGCCGCGAAGATCATAAGTGTCGTGAGCTGGTCCCCGTCTGAAAGCTCGTTATTGGCGGGAACGTCATACCAGTCGCCGAAGAAAGAGGAGTGGTTTATCTGGAGCTCGAAGTTCTGGGTGACGAGGAAGGTGGCCCCGAAGACCAGTTCGTCCTGTTCGCTGGGGCCTACTGCGCCGCTGTCGCCGGCGCGGTATCCCGTGGCGACGGTCACCCTGTTGGGAAGCACTCCAAGCTCCGCGAGGATGCTCCATGCGGCCGCGTCGCCGGCATTTGAGTTGAAGATATTGGCAGGTTCGTTAGCCTTGCTGCCTTCGGCTTTGGCGTAGGAGAGATATACGCCGAGGGGGAGTGTAACCACCATCCCCTGCGCCTGAGCGTCCACGGCCCATCCTTCGGCCTTCTGCCTCGTGGTGGCGCCTGACTTATATGTGCCGCTCCACCATTGGCCTCCCGCAGCGAGGTCCCATCCGGCTACGGTAGGTGTGGCCGCGACCCTTAGATAGTTGAGGAGGGGAAAGGCGTCGGAGGTGCCGACTTCGGGCTGCCACGCCGTATAGTTTATATGGCCTGTATTATGGTAGGCGACGAAGCCGAAGCCCTGCGCCTCGTGCTGGAGTCCCACATACTGGACGGATGAGATGCCTTTTCTGTGTTCGAGGACGCGGATATTCCTTACAGCGCCGGTATTCAATAATTCAAAGGAGAATTGAGGCCCGAAGGCGTCGGTGGTGAATGGTACGGCCTCAAAATGCATACCCGCGTAATCGTATGTTATGGGGACCTTGAAAGAGGCGAAGTTTGAGCTCCCCGCGTCCTTTAACTGTGTTTCGAGGATAAAGCCTATATGCTCACCAATGCGTCCGCCGAGGAACAGGGCCGCCTCGTCTGGGAACTGAATCTCGCCCCTGTTGGTGCCGGAGTCGTCGTTGTCGCCGTCCGTCTTCTGGTACCTTATCTTTGTAACGAGAGAGGCGTTCAGGACCGCGGGCATGGAGAGTATATCACCCTCTACGAGGCTCTGGCCTCCCACCATTGTAAAACCGCCGGCCTTAAATTCTCTGCCGAAGGCGTTAAGTATGGGGAAGTGCTGGAAGTGGCATGTGTTGCATGCCATGCCCGTCTGGCGGGCGAAGGCCGGAACTGCCGAGGCCTCACGGGGTGCGAAAATCGGGATTGCGAAAAAAAGCACAGTTACTACCGCGAATACAAACTTTTTCATGGCGCCTCCTTAATTACTTGTTAGGATGGTTCCGGGCATTAAGCTGTTTGTACACATGGTGCGGCAAAATGAATTTTCATACACCCTGACGTAATTTATATAAATTTTTATGATTATAGCAGGGAAGAAATTTTTTTGTCAAGCATATATATCATAACCTGTGTACATATTTATGTGATTTTAGGCTCATACCCTCAATCGTTGACACCTCCATAAATATCTGGTAAATCTGAGAGATATTTTCAAGGCGTTTATCCCTCTGGTTTTCTTCTCAACACACGCCCGAGTGGCGGAATTGGTAGACGCACGGGACTTAAAATCCCGAGTGGGCAACCACGTGCCGGTTCGACCCCGGCCTCGGGCAC
>JBHHVI010000043.1:0-16924 GCA_046754225.1 Thermodesulfobacteriota bacterium
TTCCATAGAGGCTGTCTTTTTTCATAAAATTATCTCAGGGGAGATGAAAAGTCAATGGTGTTTTCCCCTTAATTTCAAAAGCGCCCCGGCGAGGGTGGAAAATTCCTCCAAAGAGAGGGTCTCGGCCCTTCTTCCCGAATTGACCCCGGCACTTTCCATCGCCACTTTCAACTCCGCCTTGCCCGCGCCGAGGCTCGTCAGGGCGTTAAGGAGGGTCTTTCTCCTTCTCCCGAAGGCCGCCTTTACAACGGTGGTAAAAAATCTTTCGTCCTCTACCTCCACCCTGGGCCTTTCAAGGGGGGTAAGGCTCACGACGACGGAGTCGACCTTTGGGGCCGGGGTAAACTGGCTTCTCGAAATTTTGAAGCAGGACTTTACGTCGAAATGGACCTGAAGTAGCACGGACAATATGCCGTATTCCTTTGAACCCGGCCCCGAGACTATCCTCGCGGCCACCTCCTTCTGGATAGTCAGGACCACCCCCTTGAGAAGTCCCCTCGCCTCTAAAAGCCTGAAAAGGAGCGGCCCCGTTATATTATATGGGGGGTTGGATACAACCTTGAAGGGCTCCCCCTTCTGCCCTGAAAGCTCAAAAAAATCGACCTTGAGGGCGTCGCCCTGAATGAGGTTAAAACCCTCTACGCCTGAAAATTTTTCTCTCAGAAACCCGCACATGTCACGGTCCAGCTCAATGGCCGTAACTATCGCCCCTGCCCCAAGGAGCCCCTCCGTCAGGTAGCCCGGTCCGGGGCCTATCTCGACTACGTGCTCGCCCTCTGAGACCCCTGCGGCCTTTATTATCCTGGCGATTACAAACCTGTCCTTGAGGAAGTGCTGGCCGAGACGTTTCTTCGCCCTCTCACCGTAGTCTCCTTTGCGGCCCGGCCCCTCTCCTTTATTCATTTTTTTAATCAAAAAATTCCTCATGCGGGAATAAAGTCCGGCGCCAATCGTAAAAACATTTCGTTGCGGGCACGGCGCTCTGCGCTTATCTTAAAACCCCTCAGAGTAAAATCAGCGTATGAGGCTTAAAATAAAAAATCTTCATAGTGAGACGGAGTCCGGCGCTTATAGTTAAAAACCTTTCCATGAGGGCACAAAGTCAGGCTCTAAACTCAAAAACCTTTCCATGGGCACGGCGCTTTGCGCTTATCTTAAAAACCTTTCGTCTGGGCGAAGGTGCCACGTACTTACGTTAAAAACCTTTCCATGTGGGGATGGCGTTCACGTCGAGTCCGGCAATCTGGCCTTTTTTAAATTGATGGAAACCGAGGGCCGCCACGAAAGCGGCGTTGTCGCTGCAAAACTTTTTTTGAGGGATAAAAAGGGTCACCCCCCTCTCTTCCAAGGCCTCTTTAAGCCTCGTCCGGAGCCTTGAGTTACAGGCCACTCCGCCGGATACGACAAGTGTGTTGGTGGAGGCCTTTTTAAGGGCCCGGACGGACTTTTTCACAAGCACGTCAACAACGGCCTCCTGAAAAGAGGCTGAAATGTTTTTGATTTGAACATCACCTAAGCCGCCGTCCCCCTTTATCTTCCTGATATGGGTCGCCACGGCCGTCTTTATGCCGCTGAAACTGAAGTCGAGACTGCCCCTGGAGAGGTAGGGCCGTGTAAATTGAACAGAGGCCGCGTCACCGGCATTTGCGAGCCTGTCTATAACCGCACCGCCGGGGTATCCGAGGCCGAGGAGTTTCGCCGTCTTGTCAAAGGCCTCCCCGGCCGCGTCATCGAGGGTATGGCCGAGGACTTTATACTCATTAAACCCTTCCATTAAAAGGAGCGATGTATGTCCTCCTGAAACAACGAGGGCGACAAAGGGAAACTCCGGCCGGGGGGCGGTGGGGGCCGGCGGCGCGGCCTCGTCCTTTCCGTTCTCCGTTAAGAACGCGGCAATGGGATGGGCCAGGATGTGGTTAACGGCTGTAAGGGGTTTTTCGGCGGCGTAGGAGACGGCCTTGGCGAAGGAGAGGCCCACGAGTATGGAGCCCACAAGGCCGGGGCCCTGCGTGACGGCTATCCCGTCTATTTCTTTCATGGATACGGCCGCGGCTTCGAGGGCCTCCTCGACTACGGGCACTATCATCTCAATATGGCGTCTTGAGGCGAGTTCCGGGACGATTCCTCCGTATTTGCCGTGAATCGAATCCTGCGAGGATATTATGGAAGACCTCACATATCGCCCGTCCTCAACGACTGCCGCGGCGGTGTCGTCGCACGAGGATTCTATGCCGAGAATTAGCATTTTTCAATTATCTCATTTTGGCAAGGATGGTTATCGCCCTTAAGAATTCTTCAATATCGGCGGGCTTTGAAAAATATCCCGGGCTTACCCTTATGGAGCCGTGGGGGTGGGTTCGAGCCTCCCTGTGGGCGTCGGGAGCGCAGTGGGTTCCGCACCGGAGCATTATGGAAAAATCTCCGTCCAGTTTAATCCCCGCCTCCACCGGGTCAAGGCCCTCGATATTAAATGCCACGAGGCTTGTCCTGAACCGCGCGTCATGGGTGCCCGTAATCTCAAGTCCTTCTATGGAGTGAAGCCCCTCGATAAGCCCCTTTATAAGGCCTATCTCATACTCCCTTATCCTGGCCACACCCTCGGAGAGGACAAACTCAACTCCCGCGAGGAGCCCGCCTATACCGGGGGTATTCATAGTGCCCGCTTCGAGGCGCTCCGGCATATCGAGCACACTGTCCGCCTCACCGGTGCCCCCGTCAACAAGGGGGGTGAGCTCTATACCCGCGCCTACGTAGAGAAAACCCGTACCCTGCGGGCCGAAAAGGGCCTTGTGCCCCGTGGAGGCCATTAAGTCCATATTCATGGCCTGAACGTCTATGGGGATTGCCCCGGCTGTCTGGGCCGAGTCCACCATGAACTTAACGCCCTTCCTTTTACATAGCGCGCCTATATCCTTTACGGGCTGTATGGCGCCGAAGACGTTCGAGGCGTGGCAGACGCATACAAGGGCCGTCGTCTCCTTTATCGCCCCCTCAATATCGGCGGGGCTCAGGAAACCGTCCCTGTCGGGCCTTACCTTCGTAACCTCCACGCCCCCGGACTCAAGCCTTTTTAATGTCCTCACAACGGAGTTGTGCTCGAAGGAACTCGTTATTACATGGCCGCCGGGCTCGATATTGAGCCCTTTTATCGCAATGTTAACCGCCTCGGTGGCGTTCTTGGTAAATACGATGCGCGACGAGTCGGGCGCCCCTATGAGCCCGGCCAATTTTTCTCTCGCATTGAAGACGACGCGGCTCGCCTCAAGGGAAAGGCGGTGGCCGCCCCTGCCGGGGTTTCCGCCCACCTCCCTGAGGATATGCTCTATCCTTTCAGGGACGCAGTCGGGCTTGGGGAAAGTAGTGGCGGCGTTGTCGAGATAGATCATCGCGATATGATATCACCCCCTGAGAAGAGGTTCAAGTCATTGATTTTTAAAAGAGTTGAATCTTTAAAAAAACCTGTCCACCCTGAACCAGTTGAGGAGGTCGTGGAATTCCTTCAGGTTTAACGGGTCTACGTCGAAGCCGAAGAGGTGGGAGGGGCACGCGCAGTCCGACGAGCCGAACCCCGGCACGGTGAAGTTGGAAATCTCTTTTAACCCTTTTGAGAGGGGGCACTCGATATCGTCCGCCGTCCTTACGGGGAGGACATACAGGAATTGAGAGCACTCGCGGAGGTAATCTATGTGCCAGAATTTTTTCTTTTTCCCTCTTTTCCTGTGCCTCTGAATCCTCTTTGAGAGGTTTTTTTTGGCGGAACCGGCGTAGACATAAAAACCTTTTTTAAACTTCTGTTCACCGGAGGCGCCTACAGGAATCGTCATCTCTTTGTCCATCCTCAATACCACGAGGTAGGCCCCGCTGTCACGGGCCTCCCTCTCCACTATCTCCCAGGGTATCTTTATCACACGGACCCGGTCGTTGAGTTCGAGGTTCTTATTCACCCTTATGGCGAGGGGGGTGATGGGGATTTTATTTCTCGCCGCGAGGAGCGTCCTCGCGAATTCCAGATCGGTATGATAGTCGGGGATAAAAAAATCCACCTCAGGGTTATTGACTATAAAAAGCACGTGGCCCGTCGTCTTATCACCTGAAAGGGCTGAAAGCTCATCGACGTGGCGCCTGCCTCTCACCGTAACAGCGTCGGGGAACATGGCGGCGTAGCTACTAAAGAGCGTACAGGATTTTACCTCAAGAAGTTTTTTTCTCCTTCCCCGCCCCTTTTCGCCGAGGAGGAAGTCGAAGCGGGAGCCGCCCACGGTTACCTCTCTTTTGAGGATTTCATATTTTTCAAGACCCGGGACAAGCCTTTTTATTATAAGGTATTCGGCGATATCATTGGCCCTGTGGGTGTGAAGTATTATGGGGGATTCCCCGCGCTCCACGGCTACGGCCGTATATGGGAGTTTACGCGCGGGGTTTTGGGATTTTTCAATATATAGAGTTACGCCGGGCAGAAGGAGTTCAGTGAGCCTTCCTGGGTTGGGCAGATAGGCCCTTATCTCTTCGCCCTTACATCTGCAGACGACGACAAAACGGTTGGGCCTTGAGATGAATTCCGCTTTTTCTGTTGGTCCGAAGAGAAGCACTTTATATTAATAATTAAAAAACCGGCCTGTCGAGGGTCCTGTACTGGATCGCCTCGGAGATGTGGGGGGGCTTTATGTCCGGTTCGCCTTCGAGGTCGGCTATGGTGCGGGCCACCTTCAATATCCTCGTATAGGCCCGGGCCGAGATGCCGAGCTTCTCCACGGCCGCCTCGAGGAGCCTTTCGCATTCGCCGTCTACCGTACAAAAGGTCTTTATATCCCTCGAAGTCATTGAGCTGTTAGAAAATATTTTAGCCCTACCTTTAAAACGTTCCCCCTGGATTCGTCTCGCCCTGTCCACCCTCTCCTTGACGGCCCCGGATTTTTCTCCCGTACTTTTACCCGAGAGTTCTCTGAACCTTACGGCGGGCACCTCGATATGTATGTCTATACGGTCGAGGAGCGGGCCTGAAATCCTTCCCCTGTATTTCTCAATCAGCGCCGGCGTGCATATACATTCCTTCTTCGGGTCGCCTAAAAAGCCGCAGGGGCAGGGGTTCATGGCGCCGACGAGCATGAATGAGGCGGGGTAGGTGATGCTCATCGCCGCCCGCACTATGGAAACACGGCCGTCCTCAAGGGGTTGGCGCAGGACCTCGAGGGTGGATTTGCCGAACTCCGGCATCTCATCGAGGAAGAGTACGCCGTTATGGGCGAGGCTTACCTCGCCGGGCCTGGGGTGAGCGCCCCCGCCGATAAGCCCGATATCTGATATGGTATGGTGGGGCGCCCTGAAAGGCCGATTTGTTATCACCGGTGACCCTTCCGGGAGCGTCCCTGAAACGCTGTGTATCTTCGTCGTCTCAAGGGCCTCTTCAAGGGTCAAGTCGGGAAGGATTGTGGGAAGCCTCTTCGAGATCATCGTCTTACCCGAACCGGGAGGGCCTATCATTACCATGTTATGCCCACCGGCCGCCCCCACGGTAAGGGCCCTCTTTACATGGGCCTGCCCTCTTACGTCGGTCATGTCGAGAAGGCCGGTGTGGTCGCCGGTGAAATAATCGGCGAAACTTCCCGTCGTGGGCTCTATCTCAGTAGCCCCGTTCAAAAACTCCACCAGGCCGGAAAGGCTCTCAACGCCGTAGACTTCGGCGCCCTCTCCCTCTACAAGGGCCGCCTCCTTCGCGTTCTCCAGAGGGAGTATGAGTTTTTTCCCCCGGGACCTGGCGCATAGGGCCACGCTCAAGGCTCCCCTTACGGGCCTCAAGCGCCCGTCAAGGGAAAGCTCCCCGACAAGGAGATAATCAGAGAGGTCTTCACTCTTAACGACGCCCGTGGCCATGAGTATGCCTACGGCCACTGGCAGGTCAAAGGCCGTACCCTCTTTCTTGATGTCGGCCGGGGCGAGGTTTACGGTTATGCGCCTTACGGGGAAGGTGTAGCCCGAATTCTTTATAGCCGACTTTACCCTGTCCTTACTCTCCTTTACGGCGTTATCGGGAAGGCCCACCGTGGAAAAGGCGGGCAGGCCCCTCGATATATCGACCTCCACCTCCACAGGATAGGCGTCTATCCCCAGAGTAGCGCTTGATAAGACCTTAGCGAGCATAATCCCGGATGCGTTTCTTTCAGTTTAAAATTTACCCGGCGGCTGAAAACAACCTCAGGCGTGGGGAAAAATCAATACAATTTTGTGGCGGCCATCTTCTGGTTCGGCCCGCCGTTAAGGAGTTTCACGACCTTTATGCCGTCGGCGAAGTAGTCGATGATATTTAGGCACCCGTAGTCCTGCTCTATCCTGAAAAAATTCTCAAGGCCCAGGCCCATGGCGTCGGAGAGTATGACCCTGTTCACGCCGCCGTGGGCGACGCAGCAGACGCACTCCCCCCTGTGCCTCTCTATCATCTTATTTACTACGGGCATCACCCTCTCCCTTAAATCCGCCAGCGTTTCTCCGCCCTCGACGCTCTCCGTGGCGAGACGCCTGAAGGAAAACCCCTTATCCTCGGGGAACCTCTGAACCGCCTCATCCCTCGTAAGCCCCTCCCACCTGCCGAGATAGAGCTCCCTCAGGGCGGCGAGCCTTTCGGACTTGAGCCCAAGCCCCTCTCCTATAATATCGGCCCCCCTGTAGGCCCTCTGGAGGTCGCTCGAAAAGAGCGCGGTTATCTCTTTTTCAGAAAGGAGTGAGGCGAGGTTTTTCATCTGGAGGACGCCGAGCTCCGTTATGCCGACGTCAAAGTGTCCGTTATAACGGAACTCGTGGTGGTTCACCACCTGGCCGTGTCTTATGAGATATATCCTTGTCGAAGTCGTCATGAATAATCCTATGCCGTTAAATAAAAAACAATTTATAAAGAAAGGACGAGGAGACCCGCGGGGGCCGCGCTAAAAGTCTATACCCCTACGGGCGGGCACACCCCTGTCAAAGGGGTGTTTTATCTTGAGCATCTCCGTCACATAGTCCGCCGTCCTCACAAGCTCCGGCGGGGCATTTCTACCCGTAAGGACGACTTCAAGCCCGACGGGCCTGTTATCAAGAAAATCCGAGAGAGAATCCAGCCCTATCCATCCGCCGTTAACCACGGCCATTATCTCATCGAGGACAAGGAGGTCTATACCCTTTCCCTCTGCGACCCTTTTTTTGACGAGTTCAAAGGTAGAGTTTATCGCCCCCCTTACCTCCTCTTCGTCAGTGGACGAACCGGTAAAAAAGGGGTGCTTGCAGTTGGAGCGGAGAATCTCCATACCCGGGTCTCCGGCCTTTTCAATGAACAGTTTTTCACCCGAAGGGGCGCTGTCCTCTTTAAAGAACTGGACGAAAAGCACCTTGAGGCCGTGGCCCGCGGCCCTTACGGCAAGCCCTATTGCCGCCGTGGTCTTGCCCTTGCCCTCACCCGTATATATATGAACAAGCCCTTTTTTCACTGAAAGCGCCTTTCCTCTATAAAATACGAAAGAAAAAAACCCATCCTCTACAAAGGAAGGGCGGAGCCCGGTCTCAAGGGGCTGCCTTTTATCCAACGGCCGGGGCCGAACCTCGCCTGAAAAAGAATCAGGGGGGCTAAGAATTTTATCCACCTTTATCCCCGGCAGGTCAAGTTTTTTTCTCAACTATATCCGGCAGGGCCTTAAAAAACCCGCCCGGGAGAAGGCGGTGAAAGGACTACAGATAGTAGACTACGAGACAGGCGAGCAGGAAGATGACCACCCAGAGCACCGTCGAGCCTATGGGCCAGTGCTTTATTATGTCTCCGGGGTAGATCTCCTTTTCCCGCCTTATCCTGCGCTCCAATTCTACGGCCCTGGACCCGCCTGAAAACCCTAAAACCACCGTGTCCAGCATTATCTTCCAGACCGCAAGGGGGTTCCTGCTGAGCCGGATTACCGACGAAGGGACGGCGTCGAAGACGACCCTCGTGCCCCAGGCGCCGAACCTCGTGAAGGGGTTATAGACAAGCCACATGAAGCCCGCCGCCCCCTTTCTGTAGAACCAGTCGGTGTCGAGGCTTATGGTATTGGCGCTCTTCATGTACTTCAAGAGGACGAAGAAGGCCAGGGCCGAAAAGAAGAGGGTCTGGAGCTGGCTTATGACGTGGCTCCCCGTATAGGGGGCGAAGTGGACCGGGTAGGGCAGTATCCTGTAAAGGACGGCCGGGTACACCCCCACAAGGACACATAGACAGGCCATGAGCGCCATGGCGAGCATCATATTGGCCGGGGGCTCGGCGGGCCTGAGCCCCGAGTCCTCGCCGAAGAAGATGAAGTAGGGAATCTTGAGCCCCACGTAGAGGACGCCGCCGGCCGAGGCGAGTATGAGCGCGTGCCATATAACCGACAGGTGCTCTTCGCCCGCAGCCGCGATTATCATGGATTTGGAAACAAAGGCCCCGGTCAGGGGGAATGCGGAGATGGTGGCGGCGCCGACGCTTAAGAGTATGAGGGTAATCGGCATGGTCCTGTGTAGCCCGCCGAGGCCGGTGAGCCTGGACCTGCCGGTCATAAGAAGGACCCCGCCGGCGGACATGAAGAGGAGCGACTTGTAGAGTATGTGAACAAAGGCGTGCGCCACGGCGCCGTTTATGGCGAGCTCCGTACCTATCCCGATGCCGATAACCATATAGCCCACCTGGCTTATGATGCTGTAGGCGAGGACCCTTCTCACGTCGTTTTCAAGGATGGCGTAGATTATGCCGTAGAGCATCATGGCCGCGCCGGCCCAGACGAGGAGCTCGGCGCCGGGGAAGGCCCTCGCGAGCACGTATACCGAGGTCTTGGTGGTAAAGGCGCACAGGAAGACGGCCCCCGTTACCGTGGCCTCGGGGTAGGCGTCGGAGAGCCACGCGGAAAGGGGCGGGACAGCCGCGTTAAGCGCGAAACCTATAAGTATCAGCCATGAGGCGAGCCCACCGAGCCCCAGATAACCGAACTCAAAGGAGCCGGTGGCGGAGGCGTGAATGACTATGCCGGCGAGGAGGAAGAGCCCGCCCGTAAGGTGCACGAGGAGGTACCTGAAGCCGGCCCTCCGGGAGGCATGAGTCCTCCTCGCCCAGATAAGATAGGAAGAGGCCACGGCCATTAACTCCCAGAAGATAAAGAGAGTAAGGTAGTCCCCGGCGAAGACCACACCCAGCGAGCCCCCCACGTAGAGGAAGGCCGCCACATGCTCGGCCGCTTCCCTTATCCGCAAGGCAAAGAGCGCGCCGGCGAAGCTCATGATGACGAATATGTATCCGAAGACCAGGCTCAGCCTGTCCACCCTGGCGAAGACGAGTTCATAGTCGAGGAAGTCAACGGTCCAGGCCGTCCCCACCGTCATGTTAAGGAGGTTATAGAAGGCGAGAACGGGGATAATGAGGAGCAGGGCCTGCCTACTCCTGCCCTGTAATAGGGGGATGAGCAGCGACCCTGCTATGAATAGGGCCGCGGGCGGGACCCAGCTATTCATAATAGTCCTCCTTTTTCTTGAGCCACAGCCTGCCCAGGACCTTTGAGACCACCACTATCACCACGCAGGAGAGGAACGCGTAGATAGCGTACCCGCCGGGCAGCCTCTCCCACCCGTAATGGGGGTGCTTCGGCACGAAGAAATCGGCGATTACGAGTAGCCCCAGTATTATAAAAAAGACCGTCTTCAGCATTCAGTATTTCCTCGTCTGTAAAAAAAACTTCCCATCATATCAAAATCACCCCGCACCCGTTACGCTTGCCACGACCATCCTGGCAAGGTCGAGAAGCAGCCCGGGCGCGAAAAAGAGTACAAGCGTGCCGACGGCGGTAAGGACGAGGGGGAGGACCATGAAAAGGGGCGCCTCGCTTATGCCCGTAGCGACCCCGCCGGAGACGTCCGTTATTTTATGCTCCTTGAAGAACGCCGCGTAGACTATGGGCAGGAAGTAGGCGGCGTTCAGGACGCTGCTCACTGAAAGCACCAGGAGCATGGGCGTATGTCCCGCCTCTATGGACCCGAAGAACATGTACCACTTGCTCACGAACCCGCCCAGCGGCGGCACCCCTATCATGGAGAGCGCGGCTATCGCGAAGGCCCCCATTGTAAAGGGCATTTTGTGCCCGATGCCGTCCAATTCGCTCACAAGGGTCTTGTGGTGCGCCACGTAAATCGCCCCCGCCACGAAAAAGAGAGTTATCTTGCCGAAGGCGTGGATGACTATGTGCATGACGCTTCCCGTCACCCCGGCCGGGCTTAAGAGCGCCACGGCGAATATGATGTAAGAGAGCTGGCTTATGGTGGAGTAGGCGAGCCTCCTCTTGATGTTGTCCTGCTTCAAGGCCACGATTGACGCCGCTATTATGGTGAAGGAGGCGAAGTACATGAGCGCGGCGCCGAGCCCCATCTCCTTCAACAGATCAATGCCGAATATGAAGAGGACTACCTTGATCACGGTAAAGACCCCGGTATTGACAACGGCCACGGCGTGCAGGAGCGCGCTCACCGGCGTCGGGGCCACCATGGCCGCCGGGAGCCAGGAGTGAAAGGGCATCATCGCGGCCTTGGTTATACCGGCCATGAAAAGTATGAATACAAAGGTCAGGACGGCCCTGGACGCCGTGCCGGCCAGTATCCCGCCAGGGGTAAAGTCAAGTGTGCCCGCAAGGCTGTAGGTGAGGAATATGGCGAAGATCAGGAAGGCGAGCGAGGTCCCGAGAAGGTACGTGAGGTATCTGCGCGCACCCGCCATCGCCTCGGGTGTCTCTTTGTGCGCCACCAGCGGAAAGGTGCAGAAGGTTATTATCTCATAGAATATGAAGAGAGTGAACATGTTGGCGGAGAAGGCGACGCCGATTGTCGCCGACATGGCCAGGGCGAAGCTCATGAAATACCGTGTCTGGGCGTGCTCTTTGAGCGTTCGCATGTAACCGATGGAATAGAAAGAAGTTATGAGCCAGAGCAAAGACGCGGTGGCGGCGAATACAATGCCGAGGGGGTCAACCCTGAACTTGATCTCAAGACCGGGCACTATTGAGACTACGGAGAAGTCCATGACCTTGCCGCCGAGGACCAACGGGAGCATGGAGGCGACTATGGCGAACTTTACGGCGGCGGCGAGTATGGTCCAGAACTCACGGAGGTTGGGCCTCCTCGATGAGAAGGCTATGAGCACCATTGCCAGAAGGGAGACCCCTATGGCGTAAAGCGGTCTTGTGGATTCGATTATCTCCACTACTTACCCCCCAGGAGCATTGCGGCCGCCTCTGCGGCCACGTTAACGGGTATATAGGCGAAGACGCCGAAGACGAGGCATAAAAGCGCCATGACAAGCGTGGGAAAGACCATTCCAAAGGGCGCCTCGTAAACGCCCTGGGCGTGTGTGCCCCCTCCGCCCTCATGGAAGTATATCCCCTCGATAATCCTCCAGAAGTAGACCGCCGTTAAGAGCGAGCTTATGAGTATGATGGGCACGATAAACCACATGCCGGCGTCTATCGCGCCGAGGGCGAGGTACCACTTGCTCACGAACCCCACGGTAAGTGGAACCCCTATCATGGAGAGCCCCCCCACGGTGAAGGCGGCCATGGACCAGGGCATCTTCCTTGCGAGTCCCTTAAGGTCCTGTATCTCAACGGCCCCGGTGGTGTAGACAACGGCGCCGGCCACCATGAAGAGCGTGCCCTTCATAACGGCGTGGTTCAAGATATGTATGAGGCTCCCCGTGAGAGCGAGCTTGTTCACAAGGGCCGCGCCGAGCACTATGTAGCCTATTTGACCTATGCTCGAGTAGGCGAGCATGCGCTTGAGGTTCTTCTGGGCTATGGCGAGGACAGAGCCCGCTACTATGGCGAGGCACGAAAAGAATATGAGGATATACGTCACAGGCACGACCGATATGTTGAACTCCGGCGTAAAGACCGTGAACATTATCCTCAGAAGCACATAGGCCCCCACCTTGGTGGCCGTGGCCGCGACAACGGCCGAGACAGTCGACGGCGCGTGCGTATAGGCGTTGGGCAGCCATATATGGAGAGGGAAGAGGGCTATCTTGAGGCTGAGCCCCACCGTAAAGAAGGCGAAGGCGGTCCTTACGGCCGTCGTATTATACATGCCGGGAAGCAGCCCCCTCAAGTCGGCCATATTGAGGGTGCCCGTCATCATGTAGAGGTAACCCACGCCTATGAGTATGAAGGTGCCGGCGATGGTGCCGAGTATGAGGTAGTTGAAGCTCGCTATCAGGGCGTCCCGTTTCCTGCCCATGGCTATGAGCGTGTAGATGGACAGCGACGTTATCTCCAGAAAGACGTAGAGGTTAAAGATGTCCCCCGTAATGCTCACCCCCATGAGGCCGGTGATAAAGAGCATGTAAACGGCGTAGAAGAGGGGTATCCTCTCGCCGGGTATCTCTTTGGCCACGCTGGACTTTGAATAAAAGGCCACCGCTATGGCGATGAAGGAGACTACCGAGATCACCAGGCCGTTCATATAGTCCACGACGTACTCTATGCCCCAGGGGGGCTCCCACCCCCCCATGTGGTAGCTTATGGGGCCTCCATCCATTACCGAGCTTAAGAGGGAAATCGCGATAATAAAGGTGCCGAGAGTGCCCACGGCGGCTATGTACCAGGCCGCGTCCCTGCATTTCATCGAGACGAGGGGCGTAACGATGGCTGAGATCAACGGCACTATGATGACAAGGACCGGCAGGTTTTCCGTTAGAGTCATATGTGTTCGAGTAATGAGGGGCTCAGCGCCCCCGTTGAATTTCCCGGCCCTCCTGAGGGCCTTCTAAGGGTTGGGGCGCATACCGCCCCTGGCCTCGCTCTCCCTCATCTCGAGGATCTCGTCCTCCTCTATGGTGCCGAAGGCCCTGTATATTCTTATGATAAGGGCGAGGGCGACGGCCGTGGTGCTCACTGACACGACTATGCCGGTGAGCATGAGTGTATGGGGGAGCGGGTTGTCGTAGATACTTCCGTGGTGCCACTCTATGGGGGCCGTCCCGCCTCTTACCTTTGCCATTGAAACGTAAAAGAAAAAGACCGCCACCTGAAAGATGTTCATGCCGATGATCTTCTTGATAAGGTTCTCCTTGGCGACCATGGCGTAGAAACCTATCATCATGAGCGCTATGTATACCCAGTAGTTGTATTTGCCGAGGATAATCTCAATCATCGTCTTGGCTCGCCGTCTCAAAGAATATTGTTATCATAACCGCGG
This sequence comes from Thermodesulfobacteriota bacterium, assembly GCA_046754225.1. Classification (GTDB taxonomy): domain Bacteria; phylum Desulfobacterota; class GWC2-55-46; order GWC2-55-46; family JADFVP01; genus BTQV01. The sequence goes on from JBHHVI010000043.1 coordinate 13,201, forward strand.
CCACCGTCATGCCCACGCCTATCTCTATGCCGTAGATGCCCAGGCTGCTGGCTATCTTCTCGGTGGGCAGCGGCAGAGCCGTATACTCGAGGTAGGCTCCTCCCGCCAGCAGACAGAGCACCCCCACCGAGGCGTATATGAGGACCCCCGTGGAACTGAAGAGGTCGCCCGCCTTCTCGGAGAGCCTCTTTCTCCCCTCGACCATGCCGTAGGCCAGGACATAGAGGATAATGCTCGATCCCAGTATGACCCCGCCCTGGAAGCCTCCGCCGGGGCCCAGTTCTCCATGGGCTATGACGTAGAGGGCGTAGAGCTGTATGAAGGGAATAAGGACCTTGGAGACGGTCCGTATGACCCTGTGCTCCCTCAAAGGCGCCTCCTTCTTCTCCTTAAGAGGAGCACAACGGAAAGCCCTGCCGTGAAGATGACAGTCGTCTCGCCGAGGGTGTCGTAGCCCCTGTAGCTCGCGAGTATGGCGGTAACGAAGTTCTCCACCCCCACCTCCTCGTGGGATTTTTCGATGTACCTGTCGGCTACGTGCCTGTGCGCGGGGGCATTGGGGTCCCCGAAATCAGGCATATCGAGCGTGCCGTACACAAGGACCCCGAAGGTGAAGACGACCATTATGAAAAGGAAAAACTTCTTGTAGTCAAAACCGGACTTGACCACGGCCTTATGGCGGGCGTCGGTGTGGTCCTCCCCCCTTATCGACCTGGAGAGGGCGGCGAGCATCAAGACCGTCGTTATTCCGGCGCCGACGCTCGCCTCGGTAAAGGCCACGTCCACGGCGTTAAGGCGCGTCCATACAAGCGCCATAACAAGGCTGTAGGCCCCGAGTATTATGGTCGCGCTCAGAAGGTCCCTCATCATCACCGCGGCGACGGCGAAGACGACTATGAACATAACCAGCAACATGTCTATCATGGCGGAACCTTCTCTGTTTTTGTCTACACGTTAACGGGCGGCGCGGCGTTCATCTCCTCGGCTCCCCCTTCTGCCACGGTTTTAATCCTACGGCGTATGCGGCGTTGGCGAGGGCGTGCGTAGCCGTGGGGTTGGCCACCAGTAAAAAGATTATTATTATTACAATCTTGACGCTTACGAAGGAGAACCCCTCGTAAATCATCAGGCCGATGAAGATCATGGCCTGCCCGAGGGTGTCTGTCTTGCCTGTGGGGTGCATGCGCGAGAAGAAATCAGGGAACCTGATAATCCCGATTGAAGCCACGACGACAAAGAAGCACCCGGCGAAGATAAAGATGCCGGCTATGAGAGTTCTTATCTCCATCAGTCCAGCCTCCCCATCTCCCTGTACTTAAGGAATGCGATAGTGGCTATAAAGTTTATGAGTGCGTAGACAAGTGCGGTATCGAGGAAATACGGGCGCTCGTAGATGTAGCCTATGAGGGCGAGAAGCACCACCGTCTTGGTGCCTATGGCGTTCGCGGCGAGCACACGGTCACAGACCCTCGGCCCCTTGATCAGTCTGTAGATGACGAGTATCGCAGCGAGGATTATGATTAACGCCGCCGCATTAAACATCAGTTTGGGTTTTCCATAGCTTTATGAATTTACTCCCCGGCCAGCCGGCCGGTCATTACATGCCTTTTGTCCCATCACAGGCCCTTCTCCACCCATTCGACCCTCCTCTGCATATCGCCTTCGAGCAGGCTCTCCGCCGGGGCGTCAGCTATTGCGTGCACAAGGAACTTGCCGTCTCCTCCTGCCTTGATAGTGACCGTGCCGGGCGTCAGGGTAATCGAATTGGCGAGTATTGCGACTCCGGCGTCTGTGTCGAGGGAGGTATCAAACTCTATGAGACGCGGGTTTATCGGCATCCCGGGATGAAGCGTGCGGTAGACGAGATCAAAGTTGGCCAGAATTATCTGCCATAAGAGCCACGGTATGTAAACAATGAGCCTGAAGACCATGGACGCGGACCAGGAGAGGTTGACCTTGCCGAAAAGGAGGTCGTGAGACCAGTACGCGACGAGCAGGCTGGAGACCACGCCCGAAAGTAAAAGGATAAAGGTGAAGTGGCCGGACAGGAGTATCCAGAATGCGAACATTATTATTGCGGTCAGGATAAAACTCATCGAATATCCTCGCTGACGGATCGCTTAAAACTGAAACCTGTGGTCTTATAAGTATTAGCGCCGGAAAAGGGCGGGCGCTGGATACACTTTTTATGGGGGCTCATGCCCTGTCCCCATGACCGGCCCCGTGGCCTGTAAGGACATGGGACTTGGGGCACGGCTGGCCCCACCCTCTAAAGCGCGGCGCCTGAGCCGTATCCGAACCTGCATCAACCTCTAATCATATGGTCAGATAAGTTACTTTTTTTGTGTGAAATTGTCAAGGAATTTCACCGAACCATTTTCCTCTTTGCTTCGCCTTTGCCCACTGCCGCCCCCCCAGGCGGGAACGGAGCGGAACGGGACCTGCCCGGCGGCATAAAGTATAGATTGAAAGCAACCATCTCTCACGATATACTTTTGATTATCCAAAAAAACGAAATGGAGACGGGACCCGCATGCACATGATTACCTTATGGCTGGAATTCATTGCCTGCTCCGCCGCAATATTATACAGCGGCACCATGCTCTCAAAGTACGGCGACGTAATAGCCGAAAAGTCGGGGCTCGGCAGAATGTGGATAGGCGTCATACTTATGGCCCTTGTCACATCCCTGCCGGAACTCATAAACAACGTAAGCTCGGTAACGATAGCGGGTGTGCCGGACATCGCCCTTGGCGACATCATGGGGAGCTGCGTCTTCAACATATTCATTATAGCCGTCATGGACTTTATGCAGGGACGCGGCTCCATATTCAGGTCGGCGGACACCGGTCACGAGCTCACGGCCGGTTTCGGCATTGTGCTTATAGGGATGGTGCTCTTCTTTAAACTCGCCGAAGGGGTCTTTCCCGCGTTGGGTACAATCGGGCTCTATACGCCGATCATAATAATCCTCTACTTCGCAGCCGTAAGGAGCACCTTCCGTTTCGAAAAGAAAAAGGCCGTAGCCCGCAAGGAGACCGCTGTCATCCGGAACTACGACCATGTATCAACACGCGAGGGGGTTGTAAAATACGCCCTTAACGCGGCCGTCATCATCGCCGCCGCCACCTTCCTGCCCTTTATAGGCGGAAGTATCGCCGCACAAACGGGGCTGGGAAAGACCTTTGTCGGCGCCTCCTTTATAGCCCTTACCACTTCGCTGCCTGAACTCGTGGTCTCCGCCGCGGCGTTAAGGATCGGGGCGGCCGACCTTGCCATAGGCAATATCTTCGGCTCCAACCTCTTTAATATCCTCATCATAGCAGTGGGCGACATATTCTACATAAAGGGGCCTCTACTGAGAGACGTCTCAACTAACCATGTAATAACCGGCGTTATCGCCGTAATGATGACGGCCATAGCCATTACGGGACTCACCTACCGGTCGAAGAAAAAGACGGCGGCGGGGATAAGCTGGGAGGCCGCCTCGCTTACGGTCCTCTTTCTGACAAACCTCTTTGTGCTTTACGCCATGAGGGGCACGGGATGATGGAAAAAGGGCGTTGTAATTGCGTAGACCGACGCCACGTTGCGGACCATCCCGATTATTCCTTTTAAGAGACCCTCGCCGTGAAGTGGCGGTTCGAAGACAGTTTATCCTTGAAAAGCCGCTGACGGGATTTCTCGAACGGGGATGGATTTAGAAGACCATAGATGAGACGAA
>JBHHVI010000044.1:0-16598 GCA_046754225.1 Thermodesulfobacteriota bacterium
CCATGCAACTTGGCGACATAGAAATCCTTCCCCTCTCCGACGGGACCTTCAGGGTTGACGGCGGGGCCATGTTCGGCGTGGTGCCGAAGGCCCTCTGGGAGAAGACCAACCCGCCCGACGGGGCCAACCGTATCCTCCTTGAACTCAATACACTTTTAATCCGGACGGAGAACAAAAACATCCTCGTTGAGACGGGCATGGGGGAGAGGGGCGGTGAAAAATTCCAGTCCATATACTCCATGGACAGGACCGTCAATCTTAAAAAATCCTTAAGCGGCGCCGGCCTTAAAGAAGAAGATATAGATATCGTCATAAACACACACCTCCACTTTGACCACGCCGGAGGCAATACCGCCACAGGCCTTGACGGGGCCTTGAGGCCCGCCTTCCCAAAGGCCCGTTACATAGTCCAGAAGGGCGAGTTCGAGAGGGCCTTACGCCCCGATGAGCTGACAAAGGGGAGTTACCGCGCCGGGGACTTCATGCCCATAAAAGAGGCCGGGCTTTTAGAGTTGGTGGAGGGCGATAAGGAGATAGCCGAAGGCGTAAGTGTAATAAGGGCGCCGGGCCACACAAGGGACATCCAGCTCGTCAGGGTGGATTCAGGCGGGAAGACGGCCCTCTTTTTAAGCGACGCCATCCCCATGACGGCCCACCTCAAATACCCCTATATAGCGGGCTACGACCTCTACCCCCTCGATACGCTGAGGACGAAAAAAGAGATAATAAGGGAGGCGGCCGCCGGCAGGTGGCTCCTCTTCTTCTACCACGACCCCGCGGCCATTGCCGGTTACGTGAGCTTAAGGGACGGCTCGCCTGTATTTGAGAAGGTTTTGTAAAAAAACCCCTCCCAAGGCCCTTTAAAAGTGGCCGGTTTACGCGCCCCGGGAAAGTATTTTTTCTTTGACATTTTTTTGCCTTTTGGTAATAATTGAAACCCCCGCAGCAGGCTGCGGGGAATCTTCGACATGTATGGAATTTTACAATCACATCTCGCTCGCTAATCCCCGCTGAAAGCCTCGGGGAATGCGCTCGCGATGCATGTTCAATCCTCTGACATTAAATTTTCCGGGAAAAACGGATATGAAAAGAACGCCTTTATATGAAGCACACGCCGCGCTTGACGGAAGGTTCGTCGACTTCGCCGGATGGGAGATGCCCGTTCAATATACGGGCCTTATCGAGGAGCACCTGAGGGTAAGGTCCTCGTGCGGGCTCTTTGACGTGAGCCACATGGGCGAGATAGAGATTACCGGGCCCGGCGCCCTCTCCGCCGTCCAGTACCTTTCCACGAACGATATAAATAAGATTAAAGACGGCCGGTGCCAGTACACGCTCCTCTGCTACCCCGAAGGCGGCGTAGTTGACGACACCATAGTATACCGTTTTTCAGACGAGAGGTTCCTTTACTGCGTGAACGGCGTTAACACCGACAAGGTCTTCGAGTGGATGCTCTCCCAGGATCTGAGTGATGTAAGGCTCGAAAACGTAAGCGAAAAATACGCGCAGATAGCGTTGCAGGGGCCGGCGTCAGTGGAAGTCCTGAGGCCCCTTGTGGATAAAGACCCCGCCTCAATAAAGGGTTTTCATTTTAACATTATAACTGTAAAAGGCTCGAAGGCCATCGTGTCGAGGACGGGCTACACCGGCGAGGACGGCTTTGAGATATATGTGGAGCCGGGGTCGGCTCCTAATGTCTGGAACGCCCTCATGGAGGCGGGCAGGGCCTTTGGGATACTGCCAATCGGCCTCGGAGCGAGGGACACCCTGAGACTCGAGATGGGCTACCCCCTTTACGGCCACGAACTATCCAGAGAGACGACGCCCATCGAGGCCGGCCTTAAAAAGTACGTGGCTTTGAAAAAAGACGGCTTTATAGGTAAGGACGTTTTTGACAGGCAGGTCTCCACGGGGGTACAGAGGTCCCTTGTGGGCTTTGAACTCAAGGGGCGCGGCGTTGCCCGGCCCGACTACCCCGTGTCTTCGGGGGGCAGAGTCGTCGGCCGCGTCACTTCCGGCACCATGTCGCCCAGTTTAAGGCGCGCCGTAGGCATGGCCTATGTGGAGCCTCCTTTAAATGCCGCGGGTACCGAGCTTGATATAATGATAAGGGAAAGGCCCGTAAAGGCCGTTGTAGTAAAGCCGCCCTTTTATAAAAAAAAGGCCGTTAAGGCCGCTGTATAAAAATTATATTACGGAAAGGAGCGCAGGATATGGACTTCCCTGAAGACCTTAAATATACCAAAGAGCATGAATGGGTAAAGGTGGAGGGAGAGAGCGCGGTTGTCGGGGTTACCGATTACGCTCAGGACTCTCTTGGAGACGTGGTATACGTGGAACTGCCTGAGGAAGGGAGCGCGGTGGCAAAGGACGAGCCCTTCGGGGTTGTTGAGTCCGTTAAGGCCGTCTCCGACCTCTACGCCCCTGTCTCGGGCAACGTCACTGAGGTGAATGACGCCATAGTGGACAGCCCAGAGGTCATAAACGAAGACCCTTACGGAGACGCCTGGATGATAAAGATTGAACTGAGCGACTCCGGCGACCTCGACGGCCTTTTATCATCTGACGAGTACCAGAAGTATATAGAAGAGGAGAAGTAGAAGATCAACTGTGCCTTACACTCCTCTTAGCGATAAAGACAGGTTACGAATACTCGGTTCTATCGGCGCGGAGGTTTTTGAAGACCTCCTCGCCGAACTCCCGGCGCGGTTAAGGCTCAAAAAACCCCTCGCCCTTCCAGGGGGCATGAGCGAACAGGACCTCGCCGGCCTCATGGCCCTTTTAAGCCGGGAAAACTCGACAATAGACGACTATAAAAGCTTTCTCGGCGCCGGGGCCTACAACCACTACATCCCCGCCACGGTAGAAAGCCTTGTTTCGAGGTCCGAATTTTTCACCGCCTACACCCCTTACCAGCCTGAAATAAGCCAGGGCACGCTCCAGGCGATATTCGAATACCAGACGCTCATCTGCCAGCTTACAGGTATGGACGTAAGTAACGCTTCCCTCTATGACGGCGCCTCGGCCGTAAGCGAGGCCGTTCTTATGGCTCGGCGTATTACAAGAAGGGGGGGCGTGCTTCTGAGCGCGGCGCTCCATCCCGAGTACCGCGAAACTGTAAAGACCTATCTCCGCGGCTCTATCGGGTCTGTAAAAGAGGTCCTTTATTGCGCGGAGGCAGCTACGACCCTGCCGGGGGCTGTTTCAGAGTCGCTGACGGACGACACGGCCTGCCTTGTGGTCCAGCACCCCAACTTCTTCGGTTCCATCGAGGATATGGAAGAACTGGCCGGGGCCGTAAAGAAGAGGGGCGCTCTATTAATCGTAGCCGTAACCGAGCCCGTCTCTCTCGGCCTTTTAAGGCCGCCGGGAGACTCAGGCGTTGATATTGTCGTCGGCGAGGGGCAGTCCTTTGGAAACCCCCTTAACTTCGGCGGCCCTTACCTCGGTTTTCTGGCTACCCGTGATAGATTTATACGCCAGATGCCCGGAAGGGTCGTCGGCCAGAGCGTGGACAGCGATGGTAAGAGGGCCTTCTGCCTCACCTTCGCGACGAGAGAGCAGCATATAAGGAGGGAGAAGGCGACGTCGAATATATGCACCAACGAGGGGCTTTGCGCCCTTTCGGCGGCCGTGCATCTTATCTCCCTGGGGCTCACGGGGCTGAAAAAACTCTCTTCCATAAACCTGTCGAAATCCGAATACCTTAAGGAGAAACTTTTTTCAATTGAAGGGATAGAGGCGGCCTTCAGCGCGCCTACCTTCAATGAATTCACCATAAAAGTCAAAGGCGACGCAGGGGACATTCTTAATAGGCTCCTTGAAAAGGGTTTTATCGGGGGGCTCGCCCTTAAGAGGTTTTACCCCGAATTGAAAGACCATATACTTATCGCCGCGACGGAAAAGAACGCGCGCGCCGACCTTGATGGTCTTGCCGGAGAATTTTCAAAGGCCCTAAAGCCGTAAGAGAGGGATTTTTTTAAGAATGAAAGAAGAAGGCGTAAGAGGGTTAAAGATAAGGGAGCCGCTCATCTTCGAAAGGTCTTCCGAAGGCAGGCCCGGCGTGGAGCCCGGTGGCGACGACGTGCCCAAAGTTTCGGCGGAGAAGGTGATCCCTCAAAAGTTCCTGCGCCCCCCCGATGACAGGTTGGCGGGCTTTCCCGAGGTCCCTGAGCTGGACACGGTGCGCCACTTCACAAGGCTCTCCCAGTTCAACTTCGGCGTGGATACGGGGTTTTATCCCCTCGGCTCATGCACCATGAAGTATAACCCGAGGGTGAATGAAGTCGCGGCGCGCCTTCCCGGTTTTCAGAATATCCATCCCTACGAGCCTGAAGAGTTGACGCAGGGCGCGTTAAAACTCACACATGAACTCGAAGCGTATCTCTCGGAGATAACGGGGATGGACTCCGTGACGCTTCAGCCCGCCGCGGGCGCGCAGGGCGAGCTCTGCGGCATGCTTACAGTCGCCGCATATTTCAAGGAGAAGGGGGTAGCGAAGAAGAAGGTCCTCATCCCCGATACCGCCCACGGGACAAACCCGGCGAGCGCGCACCTTTCAGGTTTTAACGTCGTCCCCGTGAAGGTGGGCAAACTTGGCGTCTTGACTGTCGACGCCGTAAAAGAGGTGATGGACGGGGACGTTGCGGCGCTAATGCTCACAAACCCGAACACGCTGGGCCTCTTCGAAACGAACATCAAGGATATAGCCGACGTCATACATGAAAAGGGGGGGCTCCTCTACTGTGACGGGGCGAATCTCAACGCGCTCATGGGGATTACGAAACTCGGTGATATGGGCGTTGACGTGGTGCAGTTAAATCTTCACAAGACCTTTTCCACACCCCACGGAGGAGGCGGGCCGGGTAGCGGCCCCGTGGGGGTAATAAAGAAGCTCGAGCCCTTCCTGCCCAGGCCGCGTATAAAGAAGACGGGCGACAAGTATACTCTCGATTACGACCGGCCCCTTTCCATAGGGAGGCTACGCGCCTTTTACGGGAATTTTTCCATTATGGTCAGGGCCTACGCCTACATCAGGCGTCTCGGTGGAGAGGGGCTGAAAGGGGTAAGCGAGGCGGCAATCCTTAACGCCAATTACATAAAAGAGAGTCTTAAAAAATATTTTCATCTCCCCTTCGACGACAGGCCCTGCATGCACGAGTGCGTCTTCTCCGACAAGTTCCAGGACGCCCATGGCGTTACCACCCTCGATATGGCGAAGAGGCTCATGGACTACGGCTTCCATCCGCCCACCATCTACTTCCCCCTTGTGGTGCACGGCGCAATGATGATAGAGCCGACGGAGACCGAGACCATTGAGACCCTTGACTCCTTTATAGAGGCGATGAAGAGTATCGCCGCGGAAGCCCAGAAAACGCCTGAGGCCGTCAGGAACGCCCCCGTCAATACGGCCGTAAAGAGGGTCGACGAGGCGAGGGCCGTAAAGGAGCCGGTCCTCCGGTGGCGGCCCTGATTTTTTGCGCGGAGGTTTTTTACGGCAATTCTTAACCTATCTCCCGCTCAGAAGGAAGTAAAACCCCGGAGGGGGGGCTCTCGAAGAGAGCCCCCCCTCTTTTTCTTCCCTTTACAAAAATAAAACCTTTCTGATAATCTCTCCTTATGCGGACCTTAAGACTCGCCATGGCCCAGATAAACCCCACGGTGGGGGACTTTTCAGGCAACGCCGCCCTTATACTCTCTTACGCCAAGAGGGCGAAGGCCCTTGAAGCCGACCTTGTGGTATTTCCCGAGCTTGCCCTTACAGGCTACCCCCCCGAAGACCTCCTCCTCAAGTCCGGTTTTGTCGAGGAGAACATGGATGTTTTAAATGAGTTGAGCAAAAAAATAAAAGGCATAACGGCGGTAGTCGGTTTTGTCGACCGCGGCGAAGATATCTATAACGCCGCCGCCATTATACACAACGGCCGTGTGGCCGGCGTCTACCACAAGGTGTTTTTACCCAACTACGGGGTCTTCGATGAGGAGAGGTATTTTCAGGCCGGCTCCAGCGCCCTTAACTTCAAGCTCGGAGGCGTGACAGTTGGCGTCGGGGTCTGTGAGGATATATGGTACCCCGAGGGGCCGGCCCGCGTTCAGGCCCTTGCCGGGGCCGAGGTCATAGTCAACATAAACGCCTCGCCCTTTCATATGGGAAAGGCGTGCGTCAGGCAAGAGATGCTCGCCACGAGGGCCCTCGATAACGGGGTGATTATCGCCTACAATAACATGGTGGGAGGCCAGGACGAACTCGTATTCGACGGCCACGGGATGATTATTAACGAAAGGGGAGAGGTCATAGCCCGGGGGGCCGCCTTTACTGAAGACCTGATCGTAGCGGACCTGAACATAGAGGCGACGCTTACGACCCGTCTCCACGACACAAGGAGAAGGGGTGAAAGGTTCAGGGGGGGCGTGGACGGCCTCACGGAGCTTGAGTTAAAGGTTGAAAAAAAGGCGAAGAAGAAAAAAAAGATTTCTCCCGTGGAGATAAAACCCCTCGAAAAATGCGAGGAGGTCTTTAGGGCCCTCGTCCTCGGAACGCGTGATTACGTCAGAAAGAACGGCTTCAAGCACGTCGTGATAGGCCTTAGCGGCGGAATAGACTCGGCCCTTGTTACGGCCCTTGCCGCCGAGGCGCTGGAGAGCAGGAACATCACCGCAGTCTTCATGCCCTCAAGGTATACCTCTAAAGAGAGCAGAGAGGACGCCGAAAGGCTCGCCAAAAACCTTTCCATAGAGTTGTTGACCATACCCATCGACTCCACCTTCGAGGATTACCTCGATATGCTCTCCCCTGTCTTTAAAGGCAAAAGGCCGGATACCACCGAAGAGAACATGCAGGCCCGCATAAGGGGGAATATCCTGATGGCGCTCTCCAACAAGTTCGGCTGGCTTGTTCTTACCACAGGCAACAAGAGCGAGATGAGCGTTGGTTACGCCACACTTTACGGTGACATGGCCGGAGGCTTCGCCGTAATAAAAGACCTCCCCAAGACCCTCGTTTACGAGCTCTCGTCGTGGCTAAACAGTTCCGCCGGAAAGGAGTTGATACCGGAGCGCATCATTACGAAGGCCCCCTCCGCCGAACTCAAGCCCCACCAGACAGACCAGGACGTCCTTCCGCCCTACGACGTGCTTGACAGTATTTTAAAGGCCTACGTTGAGGAAGACAGGAGTTTTGAGGAGATAAAGGAGATGGGTTTTAAGGCCGCCGTCGTGAAGAAGGTTATGAAGATGGTCGATAAATCAGAGTACAAGCGCCGCCAGGCCCCGCCTGGAGTAAAGATAACGCCCCGCGCCTTCGGAAAGGATAGAAGGATGCCCATTACCAACGGCTACAGGGAAGGGGTGTGAGGGGGAATTAACATTTTTCGGTAAAAGTTGTTATGTCTGCAGGCCGGTTTATCGGGGGGCGGGCCGGTTTATTCACGTGACTTTAAATATTCAAGGCACCGGTGAAAGATCGGAAACCCCTTGTCGTTTATTTTTATGTCAAACATTATCCCGGCTGAATAAATTTCCTTTGAGCGTTCCACCCATCTAACGCTGCCTGGCGCCTCTTCTGAATGTACAGGCTGGTCTTGTATGTTTAGAGTTAATGAAACCTTAATCCTCTCATTGGTTTTTAACGGGGCCGATGTTTTTAAACTTACTCCGTAGTAAGAAATATCCACAAGCTCTGCTTCGATTCTGTCGTCACCGTTTGACTTTGTTAGCGTTGTCCCTGCACACAGGGGTATTCTCCTCTCCTGCCGATTGTCCTCCATTGTTTGCGCCTCCCTGAAATAGTCAAAAGGAAAAAGGAGAAAAAAGGAAAAAAGGGAAAAGATTTATTTTTCGATGTAAATGATTACATTAAGAAATCTACCTCTTTTAAGAAAACCTGTCAACTGTAGAGTACAGGAAGTATTGCATACTGCAAAAAGATCTCAGCATCGCCCCCTCCCCCTCTTCTCAAGGTACTTCTGGTGGTATTCCTCGGCCGTGTAGAATCTTTGGGCGGGGGTTATTTCGGTGACGACGGGGTTTTTATATGCGCCGCTTTTTTCGAGATTTTCTTTTGAATCTCTTGCGAGGGTCTCCTGCCCGGGGGTGAAGTAGAAGATGACGGAGCGGTACTGCGTGCCCATGTCAGGGCCCTGGCGGTTTAAGGTCGTGGGGTCGTGGATATTCCAGAAGACCTTCAGGAGTTCTTCATAGGAGACTTTTTGAGGGTCGAATTCCACCAGAACGGCCTCAGCGTGCCCCGTCTCACCGGTGCATACGTCTTCATATGACGGGTCTTCAAGGGTGCCGCCCGTGTACCCTACCTTCGTGGAAGTTACTCCCTTGACTCGCCCGAACATCAGTTCCACGTGCCAGAAACACCCGGCCCCGAAGGCCGCCTTTTCCGTATTTCCCATAAGCCTTATTTGCCCACAAGCCTCTTTATCTTGTCAACGGCGCTGAGGGCGTCTCCGCCATACTCGGTTGCGCCTATCTTCTTAGAATACTCATCTGTTACAACGGCCCCGCCAACGATGGTTGCGGCCTTTATCCCCCGTTCCTTGAGTTTTCTTATGACGTTATCCATCTCGGTAACGGTCGTCGTCATGAGCGCCGAGAGCCCCACCACGTCGACCTTGTTCTTTACGGCCTCTTCGATTACTTTTTCAGTGGGGACGTTTTTACCCAGGTCCAGGACCTCGAAGCCGTGGTTCTCAAGGAGGGTTGCGACGATGTTCTTGCCTATGTCGTGTATGTCCCCCTCAACTGTCGCAAGAAGGACTTTGCCGAGGCTCGGCCCCTTTTTCCCCTTGAACTCCTTTTTGAGCCTTGTGAAGGCCTTTTTCATGGTCTCCGCCGAGAGCATTACCTGCGGTAAAAAATAAGTATTGCATGCGAAGAGCCTTCCCACCTCGGTGAGTCCGGGTATGAGACCCTCGTTGCCTATGGCCATTGGATCGAGGCCTTCGCTGAGGGCCTCCTCCACGAGGCCAACGATATTCTCCTCGTCGCCGTCTACTATGGCGTATTTGAGTCTGTCCCTTATGTCTTTTATCTCTCTTTTCGCCGCGCCTCCGGGGGCCGCCTTTTCCGCGGGTTTTGCAGAGGTTGTCGCGGGACGCGTCTTTGTATATTCGATGAACCTCTCAGCCCTTGTGTCTTTACCCGTAAGGACGAGTGCCGAGTGGTAGGCGTCCATCATGGAGGCGTTCTTGGGGTTGATAATCGCCGAGTCAAGGCCGGCGCTTATGGCCATGGAAAGGAAATTGGCGTTTATGATACCCCGCGCCGGAAGACCGAAACTGATATTACTCACGCCGAGGGCCGTGGCGAGGCCGAGTTTTTCCTTTACGAGCCTTATGGCCTCAAGCGTCGTAACGGCGCTGTCAGGGGCGGCGCTCACCGTCATGGCAAGGCAATCTATAATAATATCTTCTTTTCTAAGCCCGGCCTCAAGGCATCTTTTCAATATTTTTTCAGCCACCCGGAGCCTTCCTTCGGCCGTCTCCGGAATCCCCGAGTCGTCGAGGGCGAGTCCGAGAACGGCGGCGCCGTATTTTTTTGCCAGAGGCAATATGGTTGAGAGTTTTTTCTCTTCCCCGCTTATGGAATTAATAAGGGGTTTGCCGTCAACGGCCTTAAGGCCCGTCTCCATGGCCTCGGGGTTTGACGAGTCTATCACGATCGGCAGGGGGCAGTTTTCGTTCACGGCGAATACGGCCCTTCGCATGGCGCTCACCTCGTCCACTCCTGGAACGCCCACGTTCACATCAAGGCAGTGAGCTCCGGCCCCGGTCTGCTCCCTCGCCTCTTTTCTGATAGTTGAAATCTTTCCTTCCTTTATCTCATTGGCCAATACCTTTCTTCCCGTGGGGTTTATCCTTTCCCCTATGATTACGGGAGGAAGGCCGCCCCCGAAAAGGAGAAAAGAGGTCCGCGCCGAAAGCGCGGTAAAAGGTTTTTCCGTCCTGTCAACTAATTTTACCCCTTTAAAGGCCGCGGACATCTTTTTTATATGCTCAGGGGTTGTGCCGCAGCATCCGCCGAGCAGGCGCACCCCGAGTTCAGCGAGTTGAGGTACGAGAGACGCCATATCCTCGGGCGAGGCCGGGAAGACGGTGTGGCCGTCCTTTAAAACGGGGATGCCGGCGTTGGGCTGGGCCATAAGGGGGATGGACGTAACGCTGCTCATGGTGGATACGGCCTTTAAGATACCCTCGATTCCAAGGGAGCAGTTGGCCCCGATGCAGTCCACGCCGAGGGACTCGGCCATTACGGCGAAGGATTCGGGCGGGGTGCCGAGGACCGTCCGCATGGTCTCGTCAAAGGTCATGGTGGCCACGACGGGAAGGTTATGGGACTTCGCCCCGATTATCGCCGCCTTCATCTCCTTTATGTCCATCATCGTCTCAATGATGATGAGGTCGGCGCCGCCTTCCTTGAGCGCCCCGGCCTGCTCGGAGAAAACCTCTACGGCCTCGTCGAAGGTCATCCCTCCCACGGGCTCGATGAAGAACCCCGTAGGGCCCATATCGCCGGCTACGAAGGTTTTTGGTCCCGCCGCCTCCCTCGCGAGCCTCGCCGCCGCTACGTTTATATCCTTCAGCCTGTCTTCGAGGTTGTATTCCTTGAGTTTAATCCTGTTAGCGCCGAAGGTGTTGGTGGCCAGTACGTCGGAGCCCGCTTCCACATAGGCGCGGTGTACCTTCCTTACCATACCGGGCTCGTTGAGGTTCACCTCGTCGGGACACCCGCCCGGCTTGAGGCCCAGCCTCTGGAGCATGGTCCCCATGGCGCCGTCCAATACAAGGGGCCTTTTCCTTAAGGCGCTTCTAAAATCTCCAGCCATAAAAAATCTCCCTAACGTAAAGTAGTTGTTAATTGTATACATTTATAAAGTCGCTGGCAAGGGGAGTTTTTTGACATACATTATAGTTTCTGTTGGGTTTTCAAGGGGGACAAAGAAAAAAAACAGGTTAACCCGTGACCGGGGTCGCTGATTGCCCCTGTGTTTTCCGGTAGTATTTACAGAAAAAAATTGGTAATAAACTCAAGAGGCGAGAATTTCAATATCTTTAATGCACGGCCTTTTCGTGAACAAAAATCGAAGGCCCAAGGGAGGCAACTTGATATGGCGAAAAAAATTCCCTTTCTCCTTTTACTTCTATTAATGACCTTAACGGCCTGCGCACACAGGGCTGAAAGGGCGCCGGAGGTAAAAAAGGAGAAACCCCTTCACAGGATATTGTCATACAGGGTGAAGGGCTCGGACAAGATAAGCCACGAGGACAAATGGTTTAAATATACCGTTCTTCTCACCTCTGTGAAGAAGGGGCGGTTTTCCAACACCAACGCCCTTGTAGCTGGGTGTCCCGTTCAGTCGGCGGCGTTCACGGTCTATGACAGGGAGAATGAGGAGCTTATTAGAGAGGAGACGGTTACGCACAAATCATGCGGCAGGTGCCACCCGAGGTGAGTTTGACTTGACAATAAAAGACACGCTTCCGGTCTCTTGAAGACGGCGCCGGGTAGGCGGGTATTGCTCGTATTACTCCCCCCTGTAAACCGCGAAAGGGCTGCTTTCTTTTAGATATTTTTTTCCGGGGGTATTAAGGTCCCTCGTCCCGCTGATAGTCAATAACCTCTTTTCAGCAGTCTCGATCGCGAGCCCTCCCGAGTCAATCCCTATCCAGCGCCTGCCGGATTTTTCCGCCGCCACAAGGGTTGTGCCCGCCCCTGAGAAGGCGTCGAGCACGATGTCTCCGGGCTTAGTGGAGGCCTTTATTATACGCCCCAGAAGGGCCTCCGGCTTCTGTGTGGGATAGCCCGTCTTCTCTCCCGCGCTCAGATGCATTCCGTCGGGTATGTCGTCCCATACGTCTCCCACGAGCTTTTCCTCCAGCAAAAAATCTCCGTCCTCCTTTAAGAAATATTTTATCCTTATACGCCCCGTCTTTGTCCTGTATACCCGGCCTTCTTTTTCAAGTTCGGCTATGCTCCTGTCGGTATAATCTCCGCGCGGGGCCGTCTTGAACCATCTCCCGTGAGAATCCTTCTTATAGCCGCCCCCCTTTTTTGGGACCCTTTTTTCAGTAAAGCTCTGGTGGAAGAGCCGCCCCCCGAGCCTGTAAAAGAGTATTATGTCGTGGTTCCTCGAAAACTGCCTTGAGACGGCCTTCGCGCCCCGCCCCCCGTAGTGCCATATGATTTCATTCAGAAAATTCTCTTCTCCGAAGACCTCGTCCATTACGACCTTTATATAATGGGCCATCCTCCAGTCGAGATGGAGATAGATGGAGCCGTCGGCGGTGAGGAGTTCCCTTAAAAGCACGAGCCTCTTTCTAAGGAACTCTATAAACCCCGCCCCCGTGAGCTTGTCCTCGTAGGCGTCTCCCTTTTGCTTTGACCTGTACCCCTGCCCGGAAGAAAATGGCGGGTCTATGTAGACGAGCCTCACGCCGGGCCCATTGCCGGGGTTTTGAATCTCCCCGGCCTTTTTCATCTCCAAAAGCGCCTTCAATACGGAGAGGTTATCTCCCTCGATGAGCATGTTGGCCCATCCCCCCGGGGGCGCCTCCCCCCGGAAGGCACCTAAGGTTTTAAGGGTTTTAAGCCCCCGCGGTGTCGGCGGACCGAGGATATCTCCTTCCCGTTCTTTTCCTTCATATAGGAGTACCGGCCGGTCTTTGTCATCTTTCATGAAAAACCTTTTGTATTTTTTTAAGGCGATTATATCAAAAAGAATCCTCGCCTGGCCACGATAATATCAAGCCCTCTGCTGCTCTTAAATCAAGTGCCCGCAGGGCTTTCTTGCGGCCCTTCGTTCAGATTTATGAGCCTTTTTACAACGTAGATAAAGAGGCCCGTTAAAAGGAGGTTGAGCGCGAGAGAAAGGGCGGCCACTGTTACGATGGGGCCGCTTATGGCGAAAGAGAGTGAGATCACGAGAACGCCCGCCCCCACCTCCCCGCGCGGAAACATGCCGATGGATACGGCGATACGCTCCTTAAGGCTTGCCTCTTTTTTGTAAAAGAGCGCGGGAAACATCTTCCCGATATTTGAAAGCGCCGTTATAAGGAGGACATGAAGGGTGATAGTCCGCCAGTTAAAAGCGTTTTGCCCGGATAATTGTGTGATTACCGGCGGCATCGAAAGGCCAACAAGGAGCATAAAGGCGGACGACACCACGGTATAGGCGCGTTCGTCCCCGGCCACTTTATGAAGCGGACGGCCCTTGTCCCGGGCAATCAGGCATCCGAGGGTGAAGGCCGGAGGGAGAACCTCGAAATGGAGGGGCAGGTTGGAAAATTTTTTTGTTGAAAGGTATATGAGTTCGCTTACAAAGGCTATAAGGCAGGAATAGACGAGGACCAGGGGCCAGTCCGCGGATATCCTCAACGTGTGCAGGTATCTCCACGCCAGATAGATAAGCCCCACAACCACAACCGCCAATACAACAAGTTGCCAGTTAAGCCCCACCATCGCCGCCGTGAGAGGTATCATGAAAAGGATGGTGTCAAGGTCGTCGAAGAGTGCGAGGATACGCATCTTGCGGAAGGTCCATGTGCCCGCGACCCCCGCGGCGGCGAGCATGGCGAAGAGTATACCCGCGGAGGTGGGAGAGGCGAAGCGCCCCACCACGAGGGAGTCTATCCAGGTCGTCCTCAGGTACCATCTTTCCGGGGCGTGCATGACGAAGATGAAGTAGAGGGCGCAGAATATCCACGGGAAGGCGGCGGCGGTTGCGGCGATGAGATAGTCGCGGACGTAGCCCCGGATATTTTTCTTGTCGATATCGAACTCAAGGCCCACGTGGATCATGATGTATGCGAGGGCCGCCATGGTGAGGAACTGGATGGCCACCTTCGCCGTATCATATCGCTCCGCGAAGACCCAGGGCAGATAATGGGAGACAACAAGGCCTACTACAAGAAGTATGGAATAGAACCAGACCTTCAGCATTTTTTTAATCTCCTCGTTGCCTCCGCGTCCCATCGGCGCGTTTGCTTGCCCTTAAGCGGGCCGCCATGTGAAAAATCAGCCGGAAAAAAGGGGCCTTCAGGTGCGCGTCAGTTTCCGTCCAGGGCGAAGGAAGGCCCGGCCCTTTTTCACGCTTTCATGAGGAGCCCCGTCCTTTTTTTAACCGTACTTATGTGACAGTTATAGCAGAAACCCTCTCCAATTTCCAGTTGAGGGGCGGGAGGCGGGAGAAATCTCTTGCTTTAAGGGGTTCAATATAATACCTATATAAGTTACGATAGACAATCCTTTAAAGAAGGTGGATTTGGTGAAACCTTACAGGCTGCATATATTCATATGCGAGGGCAAACGCTGCGCCGCGAGAGGTTCAGCCGCGGTGGTCGAAGAGTTTAAGAGGAGGGTAAAGGAAGAGGGGATTAAGGGCGTAAGGGTGTCGAGGAGCGGGTGCCTCAAGGCCTGCAAGGAGACCCGGAGGGAAGGCGAGTACTCCCCGGCCGTGGTGATATATCCCGAGGGCACGTGGTACAGGAACGTCGGCGCAGGCGATGTATCGGAGATAATCGAAGAGCACTTGAAGAAGGGCCGCGTCGTGGAAAGGCTCTTTTATTACAGCCTCCCGGCCGGTTAAAGGTTTTTTCGCGCCCCTCATACCCCTGCAATGTCAGGCTGTATCCGCCGAAGGGCGATGGGGGTTTTTTTGAACCCCGCAAAAATTTTTCACAAAAAAAATCATGAAAAGATATATCCCTTTAAAAAAGCTCTTGCCCTTTTTTCTGACCTTCCTCTTTCTCGTCCTTCTCCCGGAGGCCGCCTTTTCCGGGGGGAAGTTGGTGGCTGTCATGCCATGGAATGTCAATTCCGCCGATAAGATGGACTTTTTGAGCGACGCCCTCCTCGATATGTTCTCATCGAGGATAGGCTCCGATAAGGAGATGGAGGTCGTCAGGGCCGATATCCTGAAGGACGCGCTCAAGGAGAAGGGGAAGGGGGCCGGAAAGGCCGCCATTACGGACAAGTTGGCCGGCGCGGTGGGCAAAAAACTCAAACTCGATTACGTTATTTACGGGAGCGTCACCGTCCTCGGTAATTCCGTCAGCCTCGACGTAAAACTCATGGACGTAAAGGAGGGCCGTGTAACGCCCTTCTTCTCAAAGGGTACTGGCGTGGACTCCATAATCTCCATGGCCGACGACCTCTCAGGCCAGGTCCTTAATACCTTCAGCCCCGCGCCTCCTCCGGTGCCCGTGCCGGTTAAAGCCCCCGTCGCCACGGCCCCCGTTACTCTCCCGGAAAAGAAGGCCGAGGCAACGAAAGAGGAGGCCGCCATAGTAAAGCCTGTAGTAAAGCCTGAGGGAAAAAAGCCCGGAAGGCCTGAATTCTGGAAGAGCGAAAAACTCAAAGGGCACGTAATATCCCTTGCCGCCGCCGACCTCGATGGTAACGGCGTAAAGGAGATTTTTCTTTTAAAAGAACATTCCCTTGCCATAGCGGAAATAAAGGACGGAAAGCTTGAGGTCAAAAAGGAGATAAAGGCGAGGGGCGGCGTAAGGTTCGTCTCCGTTACGGCGATTGATTCCGACGGTGACGGCGCAACCGAGGTTTATGTCTCGGCTTTAAGGGAACTGAAGGCCCGTAGCCTCGCCGTTGAATTCAAGGACGGAGCCTATAAGGAGACTATAAGGGGGGCGGCGTGGCTCTTAAGGAAGGTCCGGACCGCCGGAGCCGGGGGCGAAACCCTCCTCATAGGCCAGAGGTTCAGGGACCCCGACGGGTTTTACGGCGGACTGAGGGCGCTTAAGAAGAAAGGCGGTGCCCTCGTTGACGCCGGCCCATTCGGCGTAAAACTCCCCCGCGGCGTGGACATCTACAGGTTCAGCCTCTTTAACTTCAACTCAAAGGACAGGAAGGAATTGGACCTCGTGGCCCTCGATAAGAAAGGGCGCGTCAGGGTCTATAGAAAGAACGATAAGGGCAAATGGAAGGAGTACTGGAAGAGCAAGGAGTCTTACGGGGGGAGCCTTAACCTCGTGGAGTTTACAGAGGACACCTCGGGGGCCGAGACCTACCGTTACACCACCGTCGAGAGCGGCTTGCTTCACCTCGACACCGACGGAGACGGCGCCGAGGAGCTTATAATAAAGAGGAACAAGCCGGGGGGGCCGTTAAAAGGCTTCGCCAGGATAGTAAGGACCTTTTCCGGCGGGGCGGTCATGAGCCTCTCATGGGACGGGGAGTTTTTGACGGAGAAGTGGAAGACGAAAGAGGTGAACGGGTATATCTCTGACTTTCTCATTGAAGACCTTGCCGGAGGCGGCCCGGAGGTGGTTATGGCGGTAGTAGAGGGCACGGGCATGCTCTCGGGGAGCCAGAAGAGTTACGTCATTGTCTACAGGCCCGGGACGTGATTTCAGGGCGTTATAGAGGAGGCGTGATTTCAGGGGGAGGGGGTTTTTGAGGCCCTTTTCAGGCTATTAGACGGTAAATCCAATCAAAAAAATCCTACCATTTTCAGCGCGAAGCATATATAATTAAAAAAATCCTTTCAACCCGGCGGTGTAGCTCAGGCGGCCAGAGCAGGGGTCTCATAAGCCCTTTGTCGGTGGTTCGAGTCCACCCACCGCCACCAATTTCTT
>JBHHVI010000045.1:0-15966 GCA_046754225.1 Thermodesulfobacteriota bacterium
CGTAGTCCTCGAAGACACCCCGAAGGGGACGGTATGGTCGGTGAAGGGGTGAGGGGGGACTTAAAAAACTTTATTTCTTATAATCGCTCAGGCAAAGTGTTTTACTTTGCCCGTCTTTCAATTCCATCCCTATCAAATCGTCAAAATTTGTATCCTTTAAGTAGGGATACTCTCTGACCATATTGAGCACCGCATCATCGATGGTTTTTCCCTCCCCAAAACCCACCACCTGAAGGTTCTCAATATCCGGGACCGAGCTCTCACTATCGGGCTGATAGGTGTATCCCTCGGCTGTCAGGAAAATGAACTTTTTCATGTTTCCATCCACAGTTTTTTATACAACCCCGGCCTGATGAACTCCACGAGACCAATGTCACGCAAATACTGCAACTGTTGCCTTATCTTGGGCTGAATATTCCGGTTGCCTGGATGCAAATCTTTTAGCTTCTTTTCGAAAGAATAGACTTCGTCAATGGAAAAAACATCTTTATCCAGTTGCAACAGGCAGTCAAAAACATCCCTTTTCCACGAAGTCAGATTGGCTCTTACGCTCTCGACCCCTCCGTCAAACCTTTCTTCGATATTTTCGTCGTTAAGGATTTCCTCGAAGAGAGACCTTTCATCGACTTTTATCTTCTTCTGTTTATCTTTGGGAACGGAGGCGAGTATTTCCCCGGCCTTCCTGATAACATCAGAGGTAATTTCAGGATATTCGCTGCCATCAAAGATTTCAAGGTAGTCCCTTTTGATTTCCCTGACCGCCTCGCCCTTTACAAGAAGGCCGTATTCGAGATTGTTCCTCAGACCTCCAGGTGTTAGATTCCCCGAAGTAATAACGGCGCTGTCGTCAAAGATAAAAAACTTGGCGTGAAGGTTATGGACGTTCTTCTCCCTGAAATCACCGTCCTTTAAAATACTCAGCGCCTCCAGGTCTGAAGCACCCCTGTGAAAATTGGACAACTTAAAGGAATTGATGTACCTGAGATCAACTCCAGGACTGGAATTTTTTACAATCAGCTCCGCCGTCTGCCTCTTTATAAAGGGGCTTGCAAGGTAGACGCTTGTACGTGCCTCCTTTAAAAGGCCGATAAAAACATCCTCCCACGGTGATTTTATTATCTCAATCATAGGACGGCCTGTAAAAAATTATAAATGGTCATATACGTTACTGTAAGAGACTGTATGTCGCAATTCCAAAAAAAAAGATGGGGGTTTTGTCTCAAGACGGAAAAAGATTATTTCGCGGCGGGACTCAAAAAAGGCGGGTCAGTTCGCCTCCTTCCTCACCCATGTGTCTATGGACTCGGCCACGTCGGGGTTTATGTCGAGGAACCTTATGCCCATGCCAGGCTCCTGCTTGAAGTCGGGGTCAAAACCCCTGCGCCAGACGACCTCGCACCTGCAATGGGCCTGCGCGCTCAGGCCGGGCGGCGTGAAGACTATCTCTATCTCTTCGCCTACGTCCCTGGGGTTGACGCTTGATATGAACATGCCTCCCCTGCCTATGGTCTTGGCGTACCCGAAAAAGACGCCCCTTCTGTCCTCGCCCTTCACCTTCAGGACAAGAAGCTGGCTCCTTAAGTCCTTGCGCCTGCTGCCGCGTAAAAGGACGAATTCGTTATCGTCGCCGCCGCTACTTGCCATAGTTTACTATCTCCTCAAGGGGTTTCCTCGGTTTTTCAACTCTCTTAAGCTCTGTTTCAGGATATCCGAGGGCTATGATGCCCACGACATCGGTGTCTTCGGGGATCGCGAGAATCTCTTTAACCCTCCGGGGGTCTATGGCCGCTATCCAGCAGGTCCCGATACCCTCGGCGGTAGCCGCCCCTATCATCTCCGTGACGGCTATGGAGACATCGACCCACGCGTAATTTACCCCGTCGCTCTTTCTTGTCCACGCCTCTTTGGGCCTGGCGCAGGCGACGATAACGACGGGGGCCTTTTTAAAACCATCTTTTGTGAAGACGGTGTTAAGCCCCTCTCTAACGCCGGCTTCCTTATCAACTACGATAAAATGCCAGGGCTGGCGGTTCGCGGCGCTCTGGGCCCTGCCGAGCACCCTCAGGAGGCGCTCCATCTTCTCAGGCTCAACGGGCCTGTCGCTAAACTCCCTTACGCTTCTCCTTCTGTCGTAAAGCTCATAAAATATCTTTAGATTATCGTCAACCAATGTCCCGCCTTTTCACAAAAAAAACCCTATATCATCGCCTCAACGAATTCGCGCGCGTTAAACTCCTTCAAGTCGTCCACACCTTCCCCGACCCCTATATAGCGTATGGGTATCTTCAATTCCCTTGCCAGAGGCACTATGATACCTCCCTTGGCCGTGCCGTCGAGCTTGGTGAGAGCTATACCCGTCACGCCCACGGCCTCGTTGAATATCCGAGCCTGGCTCAGGGCGTTCTGTCCCGTGGAGGCGTCGAGGACGAGGAGGTTCTCGTGGGGCGCGCCGTCAAGTTCTCTGGCCGCCACGCGCTTTATCTTCTTTATCTCGTCCATGAGGTTCACCTTTGTATGGAGCCTTCCGGCTGTGTCGAGGATAAGGACGTTGGCGTACCGCCCTATGGCCGCCTTTATCGAATCAAAGGCCACGGCCCCCGGGTCGGCGCCGCTTGCCTGCTTTATGACGTCGCAACCCACCCTCTCGCCCCATAGTTCGAGCTGCTCGACGGCCGCCGCCCTGAAGGTGTCGCCTGCGCCGAGGACGACCTTTTTCCCTTCCGCCGTGAACCGCGAGGCGAGTTTCCCTATTGTGGTGGTCTTGCCCACGCCGTTCACCCCGAGCACCATTATCATGAAAGGGCTTCTATGGAATTTTAAAGGGCGCTCCACCTCCTTCAGGATATTGTAGATATAGTCCTGGAGATATTTTCTGAGTTCCGAGCCGCGCCATCCTGAAACGCCCCTTAAATACTCCGCTATCTCCAGAGAGGTATTTACCCCCAGGTCTGCGGTAATGAGGGACTCCTCGAGGTTCTCCAGAAATTCCTCGCGCGACACCCCTGAAGAGGCGGAGGCAAGACTCCCCGTAATGGCGCTCTGCGTCTTTGAGAGTTTTTCTTTGAGCCCGGCAAGCCCGGACCTCATCTTTTTGAACATCTATTATATCCGGCAAAATTTTTCCTTTTCTTTTAACACAAAAAGCCGTCCTTTTAAAGACCCCTCTTTTAAAAAGCGAATGAGCCCCTTTAAAGATAAGTTTTTAAGGGTGGATTTCACTATGACTTTAGTCACCGGTGAGGAAAACCCGGGGCGTCGGCCTGAGAAGTCAATCACACCGGAGGGTTAAAAATTTTTTGCTTTTCATGACGAAAAAGAAATGGTATATTCGTAAAGAAATATACTGTTACAAAATCAGAAAAATTTGTCCAACCGCCTTGAAGTTCGCCCATCTGAGTTTTTTCCGGACATATCATCTTGAGACCCATCGTTATTCCCGGACAGGCCAACCTGCGTAACGGCGCCGCTCTGCGTACCGGGAGATGCCAACCTGCGTAACGCGCTATACCTGGCCCCGGCTCCGTCTCTCTTTCCACGGTATTTTGATACGCCTTTTGGCCCCGCGTAGCCTCCTCTCATGGCAGCATAAGGAGTTTGCCCTTGAAAAAAAACGCAAAGAAAGAGCACGGGCCAGTCATGGGCGGGGCCGAAAGGATACAGAGGGCCTACAGGGAAGTCCTCGACAGGTACAACCGTCTTGTAAGGAGCCTTCCCGTCGCCTTCTTTGAGATAGAAAGCGACCGCAGAATTTCCTTTATAAACGAGAGCGCCGAAAGGGCTGCGGGATATCACGCTGGAGAGTTGTTGAATAAGGACTTCACCACGCTTTTACAGACGAAAGAGCGCCGCCTCTTCATGGGGCTTTTAACCAATATCTTAAAGGGTAAGGAACCGGAGGCAATAGAGATACAGCTCATCATGAAGGACGGGAGCAAAAATTATTTTGAACTGACAGGTTTCCCCCTTCTCCGTGAAGGAAAGATTACGGGCATGGGGCTTACCGCGAGGGACTTAGAAGAGGTCAAAAAGCTCAGGGACAACTTGAAGGAGGTAAAACGGAAGGCCGCCGAGACTTCCGATAAACTTAAAGAGAACATAAAGGAACTCGAGGAATTCGCCCTCATCGCCGTAAGGAGGGAACTTAAGATGACGGAGATAAGAGAGATGCTCGCGAGGTACACGGAAAAAGACGAGGGCAAAGCCGCCCCACGCCCCCCGAGGGATAAAGGCGCCGCTTTCAGCAAGAAAGGCGCTAAAGAGGTGTAAACGGTGTTAAAAAGAATTGAGGCGCCGGGCCGTTTTGAGCGTGGCGACTTCATACAGACGTTAATAACCGGCATACCGGTGCCGGCGGCGGCTTTGGCCCCCTACGGTAAGATTGCCGCGGTAAACAGGGCGCTCCTCGGACTCCTCCATTACAAAGAAGACAGCGTCACCGGCATGCCCCTTGACATCATATTTAATGACAGGGGCGGCTATGGCGGTATAATCGAAAAACGGGTCTTCAGGGGAAACGACATAATAGACCACGATGTAACCCTTATTTCAGCGGACGCCGTGGCGGTGCCCGCTTCCCTTACGGCTTCCGTGCTGCTAAATAATCACGGGGGGCCCGCATACAGCGTCCTCGTTTTCAGGGACATGCGCAAATGCCATTCCGTTATAAACGAACTTCGCTCCACAAGGGATGAGCTTTCGAAGAGGGTGGCATACCTCGAGGAATTCCGAAGCGGCGTTTTCGAAATGCTCCGTAACATTGACAGGAACGAACAGGAACTCGAGGCGAGTTACAAAAAACTGAAAGAGACTCAAAACCAGCTTATCCAGACGAGTAAACTCAAGGCCCTGGGGGAGCTTTCAGCGAGCATCGCCCATGAACTCAAGCAGCCCCTCACCGTAATAAGGGGACTTGCTCAGAACCTTCTTAAAAACACGGCCCCTCATGAGCCGGAATACGAAAAGACAAAACTCATCCTCGACGCCTCAATAAATATGGAGGTCATAATAAAACACCTCGGGGTGTTCTCAAGGACCGAAAACCAGAAGTTCAGGCCCGTTGACCTTAACGGAGTAATAGAAAGCGCGTTCATCATGTTAAAAAAACTTCTGGAGAAGAGTTCCATAGATTGCCGCATGGACCTCAAGCAAATCCCCCCCGTGGCCGGCTCGGCGGTGAGGCTCGAGCAGGTGATAATCAACCTTGTCACGAACGCCCGGGACGCCACTCCAAGAGGAGGGGCCATAGAGATACATACGAGGCGCTTTAAGAAAAACAGGGCCGGGTTTGTGGAACTCGTGGTCAGGGATACGGGGAGCGGAATGGGGCCCGAAGTCCTTGACAGGTTATTCGACCCATTCTTTACGACAAAAAAGGCCGGCTCGGGCACAGGTCTCGGCCTTTCAATAAGCTACGGCATAATAAAGGAGCATAAAGGGGATATCAGGGTGGAGAGCGCGCCGGGAAAAGGCACGGCCTTCCATGTCATACTTCCGGCCATGGAGGATGAAGGTTGACTAACGGGCGACGTCAACCCTTGTGGAGGTTCAAAATCCTCTTAATGATGTTTGTAGTCGATCTGCCCTTTAAAAGTTTTATGCGCGATATCCTCCCGCCGCCCTTCTTTACCACGTCGGAGCCCACTATCTCACGGGCGGCCCAGTCAGCGCCCTTTACGAGGATATCCGGCTTTATCTCCGTTATAATCTTTAAGGGCGTAGCCTCGTTGAATATAACCACATAGTCCACGAACCCAAGGGCCGCCACCACTTCGGCCCTCTCGTTTTCCGGCACTATGGGCCTTTTACTTCCCTTTATCTTCCTGACGGATTCATCGCTGTTCAGGCCCACGACAAGGATATCTCCAAGGGCGCCGGCCCTCTTCAAGTACCTCACATGCCCGGCGTGGATGATATCAAAACAACCGTTCGTGAAGACAACCTTCTTGCCCTTATTCCTTAAGGTTTTAAGTTCCTTCAAAAGGCCTTTTAGCGTTTTTACTTTTTCCATTTTACGCCGTGAGAACAAAACCCTTTCTTGAAAAATTTTCCCGTCCCCCCTCCCCCCGCCTGAAGGCGTTTAAAGGGCTGAAGGGGCCCTCGCCTAAACAGCCCTCGCCTAAATTACCCTCGCAATGGTAAGCACAGAGACGCCGGACGCGCCGGCCTTTTTAAGAACCTTTGAGCACTCTCTCACGGTAGCCCCGGTGGTAAGGACGTCATCGACGAGGAGCACCTCTTTGTTTTTGAAGGCCCCCGGACTTTTAAGACTGAAGGCGCCGGCGACGTTACCGAGCCGCTCCTTCGGCTTCAACTCCACCTGCGGCCTCGTGGGAAACGACCTTACAAGGCTCCCGTAATCGAGGGGCACTGACAGGGCGGCGGCAATCCGCCTCGCGAGGAGAAGCGACTGGTTGAAGCCCCTCTTTTTAAGCCTCCCCCTGTGGAGCGGCACGGGCACTATGATTTGTGGGGCGGGAAAAGAACTCCCAGCCTCCCTTGCCATCGCCGCCGCGAAGGCCGGGGCGAGGGCCGCACGCCCCCTGTATTTAAAATCATGAATGGCCCCGGCCACCTCCCCCCCGTAAACGTATACGCTTCTCGCGAGCGAAAAAGGCGGGGGCTTTTCAAGACACTTCCCGCAGGTATGGTCCGGGCCCGCGCCTGATGTAAAGGGTACTCCGCATACCTTGCAGAGGGGGGCATGGATTAATTGAGCGGAAAAGGCCCCGGCGCAGGCGCGGCAGAGCGCAAGGCCGTCCGCTTTAAGCGCCTTCTCGCAGAGGGGGCACATGGGGGGAAAGAAGATGTCAAAAAGGGCGCCTGAAAAACCCGTCCCCGCCGCCGCACCTTTACTCTCAACCCTCAAGAGACCCTCCCCATGTTGAACGAATAAGGAAACAGACGAAATAGTCCGAAATTTTTAATTAGCACAACAGGGGGAAACTTGCAATCACTATTAAGTAGCGCAAACTATTTTCACTCTTTGATTATTGACAGAATAAAAAATCAAGGCTATAAGTGAAGGTATAATAATTTTCTAAATCCTGGTTGCAAACTCTTTTATGGAGGTACGGATGAATACGTGGCAAAAGGTGTCAAAAAAGCTCACCGAGGAATGGGCCGTTATCGAAAAGAGGCTGAAAAAATCCGGGGAGGACTGGAAGAAGGAGGCCCTTAAATGGAAGGACAAGGCCGTTGAGATGGAAAAGAACTCTCAACTACTGCAGGGTGTCTCAAAAAGACTGGATGAAGGCACCCGGAGTTTGAAGAAAAGGGCCTCTGAGTATACCGGCAGGACCAGGGCCATGGAGGAGAAATACAAAAAGAAGATCAAGGCCCTGGAGACAAAATATAAGAAGAGGGTTGCCGCTCTTGAGAAGAAGGTCAAGAGGATGGAAAACGATCTGAGGAAAAATGTAGCGAAAAAAATTGCCCCGAAGAAGGGGCCGGCGAAAAAGGCGTCATCTGGAAAGACGGCTTCAAGAAAAACCGCCCCAAAGAAGGCGGCCCCAAAGAAGGGGACGGCGAGGAAAAGGACTTTAACGAAGAAGAAATAACGGGGAGTCAAAGACCACGGCTTGACCGTGCCGTGTATAGGGTGTAAACTTTCTTTAATGATAAATAAATTCGATACGAAAAAATCGCCAGTGGAGGTTCGGTATGGGTAAGCCCGTTGTGTACGACACGAAACCGGCAGTTCTGGACCTGGAAGCCGGGGAATATCCATGGTGCAGCTGCGGAAAATCCGAGAGCCAGCCCTATTGCGACGGCGCCCACAAGGGGACGGAGTTCAAGCCCCTCGTCTTTGAGATAGAAGAGAAGAAGAAAGTGGCGCTCTGCAATTGTAAGATGACGAAGACGCCCCCCTATTGCGACGGGGCCCACAAGGACCTGAAATAGCGGAAGAGGCGTCGGGCAGGGGTTATATTAAGCGGAAAGGACGGATAAAATGATTACATCAACAATGGCCGGTGCATTGAACAGGCAACTCAATGCCGAGCTGTACTCGTCGTACCTCTATATGTCGATGTCGGCCTATGCCTCCCACAAGGGGCTTAAGGGGGCGGCAAACTGGTTAAACATTCAGGTACATGAAGAACTCGTACACGTACAAAAACTATACGGCTATATCGACAGTCAGGGTGCGCGGATAGTCCTCGACGCCGTTGAGAAACCGCCGACGGAGTTCGGCTCGATGCTTGACCTGTTTAACGCCGTGCTCGCCCACGAACAAAAAGTCACAGGCCTTGTAAACACCCTCATGAGCCAGGCCGTTAAAGAGAAAGACCACGCCACCGAGACCTTCCTTCAGTGGTACGTCACGGAGCAGACGGAAGAGGAACAGAGCGCCAGGGACATAATAGACAGGCTGAAACTCGGCGGCGAAACGGGCCCTGCCCTATTCATGATAGACAACGAACTCGCCGCGAGGGTCTTTACGCCCCCCGCCGTATGAATAACATCGGCGCGCACATGGTATTATGCCGAAGAAAAATCCTATCTTCGCTTTTATCCGGCATTGTTGACGATAAAAGTCATAGCAGCCATAGCCTCGTGCCTCTCCAAACCGCAGGGGATCCTCCCCCTTGCAGACGTGTTACAAACTTCCAAGCAGGGGCGTAACCGTATAATAAAGTTTACCCGGCGATAATAAAAGAGGACGCGTCAGAAGATTTCGAGAAAGGTTCGCGGAGCGAATTCATCCGCAATCTAAGAGGTCAGACATGTTAAGCACAGCGCATGCAATCTAATTAAAAAAATTTCCAAACAATCCCCTCCCCCATAATAATAAAAGACCCCCGGATTCTATAAACCGGGGGTCTTTTATTGCTCTCTAAAAGGAAGTATTAGGGGGTATTTTCCGCGCCCCCCCTAACAGTCGTAGTAGAGGAAGAACTCGTGGGGCGTGGGGCGGAGCCTCACCTCGTCGGCCTCGTTCGTCTTCTTGTAATCTATCCACGTGTCTATGACGTCCTGGGTGAAGACGTCGCCCTTTAAGAGGAACTCGTGGTCGTCCCTCAAGGCGTCCAGCGCCTCTTCAAGGGAGCCGGCGGCCGAGGGTATCTCCTTCAACTCCTCGGGGGTAAGGCCGTATATGTTCTTGTCCAGCGGGTCGCCGGGGTCGATCTTGTTCTGTATGCCGTCGAGCCCCGCCATGAGCATGGCCGCGAAGGCTAAATAACCGTTACATGACGGGTCGGGGAAACGCACCTCGACCCTCTTGGCCTTGGGCGAGGCGGAGTACATCGGTATCCTCACCGAGGCCGAGCGGTTACGGCTCGAATAGGCGAGGTTTATGGGGGCCTCGTAGCCGGGCACAAGCCTCTTATACGAGTTGGTGGAAGGGTTACAGAAGGCGTTCAAGGCCCTGGCGTGCTTTAATAGGCCGCCTATGTAGTACATGGCCATCTCGCTCATCCCCCCGTAGCCGTCACCGGCGAAGAGAGGTTTCCCGCCCTTCCATATGGACTGGTGGGTGTGCATGCCCGTGCCGTTGTCGGCGAAGACGGGTTTCGGCATGAAGGTAACGGTCTTACCCCACCTTCTCGCCACGTTCTTTATTATATACTTATACCACATGAGCTTATCGCCCATCTTTACAAGGGTGTCGAACCTCATGTCTATCTCGGCCTGCCCGGCTGTGGCCACCTCGTGGTGATGGGCCTCTGTCTGTATGCCGATATCCTCCATGACGAGGCACATCTCCGTCCTCAGGTCCTGCTGGCTGTCCGTGGGGGGAACAGGGAAGTAGCCCTCTTTGTGCTTGGGCTTGTAGCCGAGGTTGGGGCACTCCTCGCGCCCAGTGTTCCATATACCCTCGACGGAGTCGATATAATAAAAACCGTGGTCGGGGCCCTGGCTGAACCTTACGTCGTCGAATATGAAAAACTCCGGCTCCGGGCCGAAGTAGGCCGCGTCACCTATTCCAGTCGATTTGAGGTATGCCTCCGCCTTCTGGGAGATGGCCCTGGGGTCCCTCGAATACCCCTCCTTTGTAATGGGGTCCACGATGTTGCATATCAGGCTCAGGGTCGGCGCCTCTGTAAAGGGGTCCATGATGGCCGTGGTGGAATCGGGCATGACGAGCATGTCGCTGGCGTGTATGGGCTGCCAGCCCCTGATGCTCGACCCGTCAAAACCGAGGCCGTCCTCGAAAAGCCCCTCGGTAAGTTCGTTCATGGGCACTGAAAAATGCTGCCATATACCCACGAAGTCCATGAACTTGAGGTCCACCATGCGGGCGCCCTTTTCCTTTGCGAAACTTACTACCTCCTTTGGTGTCATCTCCCCTCCTCCTTAATTTAATTATTTCCGCTGACGCGGAAAAATTTTCAACAATTCGATAAAAATCTCCCCCCAAGCCGGCCTGAAAAAGAGGGGGGAGTAAAATCTATATGGCGTCGGGCCCCTTCTCGCCGGTCCTTATCCTCACCACCTCTTCCACGGGGTAGACAAAGACCTTGCCGTCACCTATCCTGCCGGTCTTTGCGGTCTCTACTATCGTCTCCACGACCTTCGCCGCCGTCTCCGCCCTTACCACTATCTCCATCTTTATCTTGGGAAGGAAATCAACGACATACTCTGTGCCCCTGTAGAGTTCCGTATGTCCCTTCTGGCGCCCGAAACCCTTGACCTCGGAGACGGTTATCCCCTTTATTCCGATTTCGTTAAGGGCCTCCTTGACCTCATCGAGCTTGAAGGGCTTGATTACGGCCTCAATCTTCTTCATATTTAAAACCTCCCTGATTCATGAAAAGTATGAGCAGGTAATGTACAATAACAACCTTTTTTATACAACCATTTTTTCTCCTCCACAATTATACTGCAACTTTCATGCCTTTTAAGAACCGCTTATTTTAAGGTACTTTTACAGATATTTCCCTGAAAATGGTTAAAATTTATACAGGTTCCGATTCTACCTGCCTATATTCCGGTCATCGCTGAGCGGCGCGGCCGCCCTTTAAACTACCGTCAGAGGGTCTATGTCAACGGTGAGGGTTACGCCTCCCTCGCCCCGGGCCTCAAAGGCTTTTATTACCCCCCTTATAAAATTATGGAGCACTCCGGGATCCGCGCCCTTGACGAGCATATGGAACCTGTGCCGCCCCCTCACCCTCGCCACAAGGCTCGGCGCGGGGCCGAGGAGCTCTATCCCCTTTTTGTGTTTTTTGAGCATGAGATGAGCCGCCTCCTGTAATCTCAAGGCCGCCCCCGAGGCCCTCCGGGTGTTATTGCCGTCCACCCTCAGGCAGGCGAGCCTTGTAAAAGGCGGATAATTCAGGTCCCTCCTCGCCTCTATCTCTTCACTATAAAAACTCTCGTAATCGTGCGAGGCGGCGTGTTTAAAACAGTAATGGTCCCTGTTCAAGGTCTGGATAACGACTGTGCCCGGGACCAAGCCCCTGCCGGCCCGCCCGGCGGCCTGAGTTACGAGCTGAAAGGTCCTTTCAGGGGATCTGAAATCCGGGATGTTGAGCGACGTGTCCCCTGAGATAATACCGGCAAGTGTTATTCCCGGGAAGTGGTGCCCCTTGGAGACCATCTGTGTGCCCACGAGCACATCGGCCCTCTTCTTTTCCATATCGTCTATCATGGATTTGACGGCCCCCTTTTTCCGCGCCGTGTCCATGTCCATCCTCACCACCCTCGCTCCGGGCAGGGTCCTTTTTACCTCCTCTTCAACCTTTTCAGTCCCCACTCCGGGGTCAATGAGGTTAAAGCCCCTGCATTCAGGGCACTCGCCGGGGATATCCGTTGAAAAATCACAGTAATGGCACTTGATTTCGGCCGGGCGTTTATGGAGGGTAAGTGAAACGCTGCAGTTGGGACAACTGAAAGTGTGGCCGCAGTCCCTGCATACGAGACAGCCCGAAAAACCGCGCCTGTTAAGAAAGAGCATCGACTGGTTTTTGTTATCGAGGGCCTCTTTCATCAATGCCGAAAGCCTCTCGGAGATTATAACCCCCTTCTTCCCCCTCATATCAATCACCTCGACTTCAGGCATGGGCCTATCCTCAACCCTCTTTGTGAGAAAGAGCGGAGTAATTTTACCCGTCTTCGAGTTATAAAAGGTCTCCACCGAGGGGGTGGCCGAGCCGAGCAGGACCGTCGCTCCGATATGTTTTCCAAGTACGATGGCCGCGTCCCTTCCGTTATACCTTACCCCCTCCTCCTGTTTGTAAGACGGGTCGTGCTCCTCGTCCACTATTATAAGAGAGAGGTCCTTTACGGGGGAAAAGAGCGCCGAGCGGGTCCCGACTATTATATCCGCCCTCCCCCCGGCTATCCTTCTCCATTCATCGATCCTTTCGCCCGCGGTAAGGCCGCTGTGCGCCACGGCCACTCTCCCGGGAAACCTTTCCTTCAGGTACGCCGCGGGCCACGGCGTAAGGGTTATCTCGGGAACGAGAAAAAGCGCGCGCCCCCCGGAGCTGACGACCTCTTCAAGGACGTTAAGGTATACAAGGGTCTTTCCGCTCCCGGTGACGCCGTAAAGGAGGTACGGTGAAAAGGTCCTCTTTTTAACGGCCGAGACTATTTCTCTTATGGCGCGGGCCTGCTCATCGTTGGGGTCGTGACGCTCCTTCTTCGCAAGGACGTCAGCGAGGGGGTCCCTCTGTATTGTTACTTCTGAAGCGGCTATCAGGCCTTTCTTTTCAAGACCCTTTAGCGCCCCGTATACGCCGCCGAACTTTTTCTTGAGCTCCTTTAAAGAAACACCGCCCGTATCTAAGAGATAGTTAAAAATCCGTTCCTGAAGGGGCGAGTTTTTCAGCGCGCCCTGTGAGAGCAGAAGCCTTTTACCATCATCTTTGAGTGGCGTTAAAAAAGTATCCTTCCTCTCAGAGCGGCCGCCCGTAAGCCTCAACTCCTCGGCCAGAAGCCCTTCCCTTTTAAGCCTCTCTATTGTGCTGTAGACGGGGCTCCGCTTAAAGCGCCTTATAAGGGAAGGCAGCGGCAGACCTGATCTGGCCCGCCCGACGGCTTCGAGGATTTTTCCTTGAAGCCCCTTTTTATTTTTGGCCGCGAACCCTTTTTCAGTAACAATTAAAAACCTCCGGCTCTTCACGTCGGCGCCGGGAGGATGGACGAGAGAGAGGACCATGCCGAGAGGGGACTGGTAGTAAGAGGCTATCCACTTGAGAAACTTCAGGCGCCTGGAGTCGAAAAGCGGCTCGGAGTCGAGGACGTCTATAATGTCTTTTACCGTATCGACCCCCGCCTCGGCCTTAAGGGCCACCACATAGCCGGTAACGGTCCTTCGCCCGAAGGGGACGAGGACACGCTTTCCGACTGCCACATCGCCCTTAAGGGCCGCCCCAGCGGCGTAACTGAAGGTACGGTCAACGGGCAGGTTCACGGCAATTTCAGCGTACTTATTCAGCGTAAGTCCTCCATGGCGCACAAAGATCTTTTGCTTGAAGACCTCATGGCCTTGCGCAAAAAAAAGTCTTTGCCGCAGAAAGGTTTTAATAGGTCTGTTTAAAAAATCTTATCAGGAAATTGCTAAAAAGGGTAGCGGGTGCAATGGTTTTTTTGCCGCCGGGGGGTTATAAACTCCACGAGAGACACGGCCGTGGTTACTCCACCCATTCGCTCTGGGCGTCGTATTCAACGGGCGCCTGGTCCACGAACCTCGTATACTCCTTGAGAAAGGTTAGCTTTACAGTATCGGTGGGGCCGTTACGCTGCTTCGCCACTATAATCTCCGCGCCCCTTCTGATGCCGCAGGTACATAGCTCCTTGGGGCAGTCGCATGGCTTGTAAACGGCCTCCCTGTAAACGAAGGCCACCACGTCGGCGTCCTGCTCTATGGCCCCGGATTCCCGGAGGTCAGAGAGTTGCGGGCGGCTGTTCTCCCTCCTCTCGGTCATTCGCGAAAGCTGTGAGAGGGCTATGACCGGGATATGGAGTTCCTTTGCCATGGCCTTTAAAGACCGTGAAATCTCCGAGATCTCCTGCTCGCGGTTATCTGATCTGCGCCTTCCCCTCATGAGCTGGAGATAATCGACGATTACGAGCCTCAGGCCGTGTTCCGCCTGCCACCGGCGGGCCTTCGCCCTCATCTCCAGGACGCTCTGAGCCGGGGTGTCATCTATAAAGATGGGGGCGTCATAGAGGGAGCCTACCGCGTTTGTAAGCCTGCCCCAGTCCTCGTCCTTCAAAAAACCGCTACGGAGCCTGTGCAGGTCCACCTTCGCCCTCGAAGAGAGCATCCTCTGAACGAGCTGCTCCTTGCTCATCTCAAGTGAAAAGACGGCAACAGGGATATTGGACCCTATGGCGGCGTTCTCGGCTATATTCAGGGCGAAGGAGGTCTTGCCCATGCTCGGTCTTCCGGCTATGATTATAAGGTCGGAGTTCTGCAGGCCGGAAGTGAGCTGGTCGAGTTCCTTGAACTCCGTGGGCACTCCCGTTATGCTCGACTTCTTCTCATAGAGCCTCTCTATCGTCTCGAATGTATCCTTTATGATATCCTTCAAGGCGTAAAAGGATTTCTTGGCCCTGTCCTCGGCGACCTTGAATATCTTCTGCTCCGCGCTGTCTATAAAATCGTCGACTGAGTCGATGACGTCGTATCCACCGGCCGTAATCTCTCCCGAGGCCTCTATTACCTTCCTCAGAAGGGACTTGTCCCTTACTATCCTCGCGTAATAGATGATATTGGCCGCCGTGGGCGTGGCCTCGGCCAGCTCACCTATATAAGAGACCCCGCCTACGGAGACGAGCTCATCGGAGTCCTTAAACAGGTCCGCCACTGTCACTACGTCAATGGGGGTATTCTTTTCGAAGAGCGAGACCATGCCTCTAAAGAGCCTCGCGTGGGCGTCGTGGTAAAAATCGGACCCGTCTTCAGAGAGTATGTCGAGTATCTTGTTTATGGAGTCTTTTTCTATGAGGACACTGCCGAGGACGGATTGTTCCGCCTCGATGTTGTGGGGCGGGACCTTTAAGACCTGCTCCTTTTGGGTACGCAGTGCCATGGCGGGTAAAAGCTCTTAACGGTGAAAGGTCAAACTCCGGCCGCCTGAACCCGGCCGTTACCGATATAACGGTTGCGAATAAAATTAAGGCTACTCTTTTACGACCTCTACCTTTACGGGTACGATGACTTCAGGGTGCAGCCTTATTTGAACTTCATGCTCGCCGAGTTTTTTTATAGGTTCCCCAAGGAGTATATCCTTTCTATCAAACTCCTTAAAGCCCTTCTCCCGTATCGAAGTCTCTATATCAACGGCGGTCACAGAGCCGAATATCTTCTCCTCGTCACTTGACTTTCTCTGGAAGGTCAACGAAAGTCCGCTTATCGAGGCGGAGAGTTTTTCGGCGTCGGCCTTTTGCGCGTCCATCTTCTTGAGATAGGCCTCTTTCTCGGCGTTAAACTGTCTCATGTTTCCGGGGCTGGCCGGGGCGGCGAGCCCTTTCGGTATGAGATAATTCCTCGCGTACCCCCTCTTGACCCTTACGATTTCTCCGTAACGGCCGAGGTCCGTGGAATCGCTCTTTAAGATTACTTCCATCTTGTCAGCTCCTTTAAAATAAAAAAATCTACTTTTGCATGTTAAGGGTGGTAAAGGGCAGGAGAGCGATGTTACGGGCCCTCTTTATTGCCGTACAGACCGACCTCTGGTGCTTCGCGCAGGTGCCGGTGATTCTCCTGGGCATAATCTTGCCCCTCTCCGTCACATAGGGCCTCAGGGCCCCGGCGTCCTTGTAATCCGCCTTAATCTCGGGGTTCTTGCAGTAACGGCAAAATCTCTTCCTCTGGAATGACCTTCTCGGCGGAGAAGAGGGCCTGCCTCTCGACGATGAAAATGATCTTCTATTATCAGCCATTTTCTCCTCCCTTATCCTCTGTGGCCGCCTGCACGGCCTCTTCCGTAGGGCCAGCCGCCTCCTCAGAGGAGGCGGGGGCGGCCTCCTTTACGGGGGCCTCAGGCGCCTCTTCCACCGGTGCGGGTGTCT
>JBHHVI010000046.1:0-15711 GCA_046754225.1 Thermodesulfobacteriota bacterium
CCCATTTACCTGATGATTTTAACACCCTTTACTCCATATACCCGAGGTCCCTCAGACGTCCCATGACCTTTTCCTCTTCACCGGAGTCGGTGAAGGCTATCTTTTCTTCTTCTTCAGGGGTTGACGATTCAGGTGTTGCCGGACATATTTCATCAACAATTTTTTTCGCGTCATTGTATCTTGAGAAAAAAGGCTCTGAAATGCCGATCCATTTTTCTTCGCCCTTCAGAGCCGTTATATCGACCATAAGGTCGCCGTTCAAATTTGTGTACTCTAAAGAACTGTAAATGGCTTTAAGAAACTGTCCTCTACCGAGTCCGCGGTCTATTTGTTTTTTTGCGTTATTGAATCCTTCCGGGTCGGGCTCTCTCACGAGAACCCTGCGGTACGCTTCTTCTATGAAGTTGCCGTTGGAAAGTCCTTCCGTATTTTTTAGAATGTCGTCCACATTTTCCTTTGTTGAAGGGTGGTGGTTGAAGATGAATTTATGCTCCGGCGTCCTCAATGACTGCTGCCACTTCTTGTCTCTGGTGTGGCTCACGCCCAACAGGCCGCCATGTCCATCGAGGACCCTCCTCCTCATCAGGCCCGCGTCAATCGTCTCACTCCAGTACTCGCTGTATGCCGGGCTTGCATTGTAAAAATCGCATCCCGCCATTAAAGGCAACAGGGTTCTGCCCTGCATGAACTCCTTGTGGGAGTAGTCTATTCCGGCGATATCAAGGACTGTCGGCAGTATGTCCACAGTGCTCACCTGAGCGTCAACCGGTTTGCTTTCAGGCAACAGGGCGGGACAGGAAAAGACAAGGGGGATACGGATTACATCCTCGAACAAGACGCCCCCGTGGGTGAAGTCCGGCCCGTAACGGGCCTCGCCGTGGTCAGAAAAAATCACGAGAAGCGAATCGTCGGTGAGTACGCCCGATTCCTTCAGGCCGTTTATGAAGTTAAGGAAGCGGCCGTTTAAGAACCTGCTGACACCTTTAATGTATGCCGGTATGAGAACTTCATGGGCGGAGCCCTTTTCGATTAATTTTTTTCTTAATAAATGGAATGCGTTATAAGGGTTCTTGGGAAGCTCTTCGTTGAAAT
Organism: Thermodesulfobacteriota bacterium; assembly: GCA_046754225.1. Lineage (GTDB taxonomy): Bacteria > Desulfobacterota > GWC2-55-46 > GWC2-55-46 > JADFVP01 > BTQV01. The sequence goes on from JBHHVI010000046.1 coordinate 1,093, forward strand.
TGAGTTTTTTCCCTGCATCTTCTTTCCACCTTTCGTATTCGCTGTCAAAACCGTGCTTTCTTTGCACGTGGTGTGAAAATATGTAGGGGTCATGGACGTCAAAGAAATGGGCGAAAAGAAAGACCTTGCGGCCGCTCACTTCTTTCAGCCCCTTTAGAAATTTTTCGTCGTCGCTTCCGTCCGTTACGCGGTCTATGCCCCTGTTCAGGCCCGTTGATTCGAACATATAGGCACCGTCGAAATAGTGCATGGTCAGGTAATTGTTTTCTTTTAATATCTCCGCCATTGTTTTGACGGAGGGTGAGAGTTTCGTGGAAAAAAAGGCCCTCACATTATGCCTGGGCGGATAACAGCCTGTAAAGATACTTGCGTGTGAATTGGTCGTATAGGGCGAGGTGGTTATTGCCTGAGAAAAACATACCCCCCTTTCAGCGAGTGCGTCAAAGGCTGCGGTGTCAAGGTGTTCAAGGACGCCGTTTTTTTTTAAAAACCTCTTGTCCTTCTGGTACCCCACGCAGTCGAACCTGAGCGCGTCTATGGATATCATTATTATATTTTTGATTCCCATATCTAAATAACCTTAATGTTGATTGAGACCGGAGCGTTGCCCCTGTCGCTGAACCAGGAAACACCCTCGCAGACCATGTCGAAGGTGAGTGTATACTGCCCAGCCTTCGAGGGGGCCCTGAAGCGCACCGGGAATTCCACCGTCTCCCCCGGCCCGAGGTCTTTCGGAAGCCGGCCCCTTGCGTAGTCCCGCTCCACAGAACCTTCTTCAGGGGAGAGGAGTTTTATTCCAAGGGTAACGTGGCCGCCCATCTTCCGGGGCTCCGAGAGCCAGAGTGTGTCCCCCTTGTTTTTAACCCTCGCCTTTATCCCGATTACCTCTCCAGGGCGTGCCTCTTGAGGCACCCCCGAGACATCGAGAGCCGCCTTCAATACACCGGGCTTACGGCTGTCTATAACCCGCTCCTTGCTCTTATGGAGCGTAAAGATGAGGTTCGCCTTCTCAACATAGTTACAGAGACGCTCCACGTATCCATTTACAGCGCCGGGTTCTTTTTTGAGGAGTTTTTGCCACCTCGAATAGGTATAGTCCTCCACCACGGGATGAAAGTATGGCTTCAAAGTGAGTTCCTCAAAACCAGCCTCCTGGGCCAATTCATGTATATCCGAGAGGACGACGTCGCGTTCAAGAACCCCGGATTCCTCCATCTCCTTTTGTGAGCCCGCCGCCTTTGAGTGTTCCCTTCCCGGCTCGGCGAAAGAGGCCCTGCCGTCCTTTTTGAGGACCCGGAATATCTCATCAAAGATTATCCGGTAGTCGGGCATATGGTGGAGGGAATTAAGGCACAGGACGCCGTCGAAGGTCCCGTCCCTGAAGGGCAGCCTTTCACTGTCACCGGCCACGAAGTAGGCCGGGATCCCATCCTCGACTATCCTTGTATCCATGGCCAGCCTCTTTCTTGAGAAGTTTAATAAGACAGTGGAAATGTCCACTGAGACGACTCTGTAGCCCAGCCTGTTGAGCCACTCCGAGGACCACCCCGAGCCGGAGGCGAAGTCGAGGACCAGGTCGCCCACCTTGCAGTCCAGGGCCGTTACGGCCACGGAGAAGGTGAAGATGTAGGGGAGGCTGTCGATGTAGCGCTTGTCCCATTTCCACGACAGGGGCAGCCTCACGGCTATCTCTTCATCGTAAAAACGGGCCAGCTCTATCTGCGCCCTTTTGGGGTCTTTTACATTGCTAAGCGTCATCGCCCGCCAGTTCCTTTACGGCTTCTTTTAATCGCTCGCAGGCCGGGCTGTTGTCGTCGGTTATGCCTATGGCGGAGAATTCCTCCTTCAGGGTGGAGACCGTCTCCCATTGGACCTTCCTGCGTACGATATCCTCTATGAAGTCGCTGTAGGCCGCGGCCGCCCCTTCGAGAGAGCAGTTTTCCGCCACGTACTTGCGGGCGTTCTCCCCGAGGGATTTTCTGAGCGTCTTGCTCGAGGCGAGGCGCACGAGCGCCCCCCGGAGGTCGCCGACCTCGTTTTTGCCGAGTGATATTTTTATACATGAGTAATCGGATATCTCGGCGAACTGGCGGTAGTTGGAGACCATTACGGGCACGCCCATGCCCATGACCCTCAGAAGGCTCGCCGAGGTCTCTCCGGCAGTGGGGTAGCGGAGGTTTACCGCCACGTCGGTGGCGAGGATATAGTCGTTGAACTCCTCCTCGGGGACAAAGCCGGTAATCCGCACGTATTTTTTAAGTCCCAGCTGGTCTATGAGCTCGATGAAGCCCTGGTTGTGCTCGCTCACATCGCCCACTATGAGAAGAAGGGCGCAGGGGACTTCTTTTATAAATTCCCTGAAGGCGTGTACCACCCTGTCGAGCCTTTTTATTGGGGTCACAAAGCCGAAGGAGCCCACAACAAAGCTGTCATAAGGTATACCCAGTTTCTTCTTTACCTCCGCTTTGCTGAAAAGAGGTTTGTTGATGGCCGGCATGCCCATGAAAATCTTTTTTACCACAGCGTCCCGGTGGGAACGCTCTATCATCTTCTTTGAGTAATCGTTGTGAACGATGATGCCGACGCTCGAATCTATAATCCTTTTGTTGGCGGGAAAGATAAAGTTTTGCAACTCCGTCCATATACCCGCTATCCTCCTCTCGGCCATCTCACGGCCCCTGGCGCCGTAATTGTACTCCATCTCCCTTATATAGCCATCCTTATCCCCCTTGGCGAGATAATAACCGCTGTAAAAGTGATGAAGGACGTAGTCGTGCATCACCGTTATCCCGGGATATTTCAGGAGGAAGGGGTACATGTAAAAGTGATAGGGGTTATTTCCCATCTGGTAGATGCAGAGGTCGTAGGGGGCCTTTTCATGCCTCTCCTCGAATTCCTTGTATGAATAGATGCCGAGCATCTCCCTGAGGCCTTCCTTCGGCTCGTAATCGTCTATGAAAATATCGACGTCGAGACGGAGCGAGAGGTACGGCAGGAGTTCCTCGCTGTACTGTGATATTCCCGACTTTACGGGAGGCAGTGGTGTAAAACATGCTATCTTCATAGTCACCCCAAAAGGTTCTCTATTATTCTGTCCCAGGAGATGTCCTTTACCGTCTCGTAGCCGTTACGGCCCATCTTCCGGCAGTCCTTCTCGCTCCCGAAGAGCCTGTCTATCCTCTCCGCTATCTCCGTTGGTTCGGGGTTCACCACGAAACCGTTCTCTCCGTCACGGACGAACTCGAGCACGCCCCCGGAGTCATTGGCCGTTATGATCGGCCTCTTTGAGAGGAAGGCCTCTACGGTGGCGTAACCGTAGTCCTCGTCGTAGGGGGCGTAGAATACGGCGCGGGCGTTGGCGTAAAGCTTCAGGACCTCTTCATCGGGTACATAGCCGAGGACCTCCACCTTCTCCGAGAGACCTGCTTCCTTTACGAGTTTCTCGATATGTTCCTTTTCCTCGCCCGCCCCGGCGATCTTGCACCGCACCCCGTTTTTCGTCTCTTTGAACGCCTCGATAAGGAGGTCGACCCTTTTTAACCTGTCCAGTCTGCCAACGTAAAGGACGTAGTCCCCGTAATCCTCACTGTAGAATTTACCGAGGTTGGATGGGGGCGGATAGAGGGGGGAGCTCTCTATACCGTTGAATTCCCGGAGCCTGTCCGAGACGTTCTTTGATATGGTATATATCTTTTTCGCCTCGGGGATGGTCTTCTTGTCTATATCTATTATCGTGTCCCGCAGCCTCCGGTCTTCTTGAGAATATTCCAAATCCCCTATTTCCGTCCCGTAGAGGTCATATGCCTGGCGGAACTGGTGAACGAGCCATATCCTCTTGTTGGGGTGCTTGACCACGGTGGATGGGAATTTGGTGGCTATTAAAATGTCTATTTCCTTGCCGTTACTCTCTGTAAGATCAAGCATCCTCCATAGCATGCATTCGGTTATGACCCTCTCGGCGGGGTACCATTTAAAGGGGATACGCACCACGTCCACGTTAAATCCCCTGCCCTTCAATTCGCCGTGAAGTGATTCCACGAGTTTTTCGGAACCCCCGTGTACGAAGGGGACCTGCGCGTTACATATTACTATGCGGCTCTTTTTATTCATTTCCCTTTCACCTCACTTGGTAGCTATGACTGCGTAGTCCTGAGGGCCGAAAAGAAGGTTGTCGAGTTTTTCCATATTGCTGTCGCCCTTCGCGTTGAGCCTCAAATCCGTTGCAACGGGCGAAAGGTATTTTATCTCCATATTACGGAACCCCGTGGATTCCATGAGGAAGCTTATGGCCTGGGGGTGTATGGGCTTCTGGTGAGTCATGTCCATGTAGAACCACTTCATGGCGAATACCGACTCCGGGTTTATCGTCTCGAAGACGACGCGGCCGCCCTTTTTCACCTTCTCGTGGCAGAGTCTTACGAACTCCGTGAGGACAGGCACAGGCAGATGCTCAATGAACTGGCAGGCTATGACCCCGGCGAGGCTGTTGTTCTTCAAACCCCTCAGGTAAGCCATGGCGTCGGCCTCTTCCACATCGAGCCCCTTTTCCTTGCAGACGAGGACCATCTCCTCGTTCAGGTCCACGCCTCTGGCGGGTACGGAATTCTCGTTGAGGAGTTCGAGGAACTCGCCCCTGCCGCAGCCAACGTCCAGGACAAAGGATTCACCGTCCTTTTTCTTCAAGTCGAGGAAAAGGGGCAGGTAGACCTCCTGCCGGTTTTTGATATCCTCGCTCGTGCCCCTGAACCTGTTCTCGAAGAGGAAGTAGGAGTGGTCGTTCAGGTGCTCCTTCACTTCTACTATCTTTTCCATGGAGGCCTCGTCGAGCCCGGCCTTCTTCCTTAATTCCGTGAGGATCTTTTCGAGCCGCCTCTTCTGCGTTATCATATCAAGGCCCATCTCCCGGACGGTTTTGGCGAGCTCGCCCCGGCCCTTTTCGGTCTCTTTTTTTAGGGAGGCAATATCCCCGTCTAATTCCGCCTGCCCCGCGGCGAATTTCTCTATTTCGAGATTTTCAAGGCGCGTACGCAGTTCTTCGGAGACCTCTTTAAGCCGTGAAAGAATTTCATCGACGGAATCCTGCCTGACGGCGAGGGTCTCGGCCTTCTGGTCAAGGGGCTCGAAGAGGGCGTCGGCGTGCTCCATCAACCCGTCCATCTTCTTTGTGGCCATGAGGAAGTGCTCGTCTATCCACTGGAATTTTTTCACTACCGTGGAGTTAAGCTCCGTCAGTCTCTCATCAAGGCCCCTCTGGTACTCCAGGAGGTTGTCTTTGGTATCGGTGAGCCTTCTGTCAAGGCCCTGAATGTTCTCCATGTCTTCAAGCTTTGAAAGAATTTCATCGACGGCAACTTGCCTGACGGCGAGGGTCTCGGCCTTCTGGTCAAGGGGCTCGAAGAGGGCGTCGGCGTGTTCGAATATCCCGTCCATCTTCTTCGTCGCGAGTAGAAAGTGTTCGTCGATCCATTGGAACTTTTTCATCATCGTTGCATTAAGCTCAGTAAGCCTTCCGTCGAACTCCTGGATATGCACCATGAGAGCCTTCTGGCTCTCGTTCACCATTGCCCCCAAGGAGTCGCTCATGGACCTCAAGTGCTCCTCCATGAGGCCGTCGAGGTCAGTCATCCTCCCCGAGATCTGGTGCTCCCTCTCGAATACGCTCTTCAGGTAAGGCGCTATCAAAAACCTCACCAGTTTTTTATAGGCGACGATGAACCTGCCTATAACAGGGCGGTGCGAGGTTATTTCAAAGTCCATTGGAAGCGGCATCTGTCATCAACCATTCTTTGTCTTTCTGACTTTTTGATAATCTATTATCTTACGCCTTAAAGGCCCCTTCATGCGCTTATAGTTCGTGTAGCCCCCGGTGACCTCCTCCGGCCCGCCCATCATCCTGACCCTGTGGTCCTCTATCCACATGGCCCTGTCACATATGCCCGTTACATTGCCCATCGAGTGTGTGACGAGCACCATGGTGACCCCCCGTTCCTTGAAGCCGAGCATCTTTTTCAGGCATTTTTCCTGAAAGTCCATGTCCCCCACGGCGAGGACCTCGTCTATGAGGAGTATCTCGGGGTCGAGGTGCGCCACAACGGAAAAGCCCAGCCTCGCGTACATACCCGACGAATAGGTCCGGATCGGCTGCTCGATGAACCGGCCGAGCTCCGAGAAGTCGATTATCTCTTCCATCTTCCGCAGGACCTCGGCCTTTGTAAGGCCCATTAGGACCCCGTTAAGGACAATGTTTTCTCTTCCCGTAAGGTCGGGATGGAACCCTCCGCCGAGAGAAAGGAGCGGCGAGACCCTGCCCTTGACCGTAACCGTGCCGCTTGAGGGCTTCATCACGCCGGCCATAAGGCCGAGAGCCGTGCTCTTTCCCGCGCCGTTACGGCCTATTATGCCGAAGGTCTCCCCTGCGTAAACCTCAAAGGAAATGTCCTTGAGGGCCTCGTAGTTCGAGTTCATGGACTTTATATTCTTGGGGAGGTTGAAGAGAAAGTTCTTTATCCCCCCCGTAAGATGGTGGTAGAGGTGGTAGTGCTTCGTTACGTTTTCAAAGGTGATAACAGGCTTTTTCATAAGACCTCGGCGAACTTCCAGGAGAGTCTGCTGTATACAAGGTGGCCGAACATAAAGAGCGCGGCCCCGTATAAAAAGGAAATCATAATCGATTCAGGGTTAACGACGCCTCTGATGAAGAGGTCCCTCCATGACATTATGAGGGGGGCGACGGGGTTCAGGTTCAAGAGGAACTTGTAATCATCTGGCACCATCTTCGCGGGATAAATTATAGGCGTAAGGTAAAAGACAAAAAAGACCAGGATGCCCGTAAGCCGCTCAAGGTCGCGGAAAAAGAGGTTCGCCGAAGCGAGGACGAGAGAAATGCCGTAAGCGAAAAGGAATTGCACGACAAGGAGAATGGGGATCCCGTACAGCCACTTAAGCGACGGCACCTTATGGTATATGAACATGAATAGTATGATAACCGGTATGGCGAGCAGAAAATGTATGGTGTCCTGAAGGACCGAGGCGAGGATTACGGCGCTTCTGGGAAAGTTCACCTTTTTTATAATGGGGGCGTTGCTGATAAAACACTTTGGCGAGGAGTTTATGGAGTTTGAGAGCCACTGCCAGGGAAAGAGCCCTGTAATGAGAAAGAGGGTGTAATTCTCCATCCTGACCCTCATAACCACCTTGAAGGCTATAAAGAAGACGAGGGCAAAGGCGAGGGGGTTTATTATGGACCAGAGGTAGCCCAGAACGTTATTCTTGTACCTCACCTTCATCTCTTTCTGCGTGAGGACAAGAATGAGGTCGAAGATGTATTGAGTCGTGCGGTTCAAAGATGCTCTCCTCCTGATGTAAATAGGAATACTAACATTTTTGTTTTGTGTTGTCCACAGCTAAATGGCCGTTTTCCGGGCCCCATCTGTTTTTCAAATGGCCTTAAAAGCTCTTGAAAAAGCTGTTCTTTTGTGCTTGTCACGAACATCAATGGAGGGCGGGGCTGTGCCCGGGGTTTTTATGTTATCTTAGCCCGGACGGCTCCCCAGAGCGCGCCGGCCCCGATTGAAGAGGCCCTCAGGAACAGGAGCGCCGGCGTAAAGACGGCGACGGTCGGGTCTTTTTTGATGGCGGAGGCGGTAAAGGGCAGGGCGAGAAAAAGAAAAGAGAGCATAGAAACGGCCGTGATTACAATACCCGTACGGGGGAAGGGGACGAGGGAAAAGAGCCCCGCCGTAAGGAGATAGATGGAGAGGATCTCGAGTTTCAGGGTCTGGGGGGTATAGTGGTCTTTTACCATCTTATCAGGGAAGCGCCTGTATACGGCCATCCGCCAGTACCCCCTCCAGAATTTCAACCTCGCGTACCTTCTTAAAGAGTCGGGGTGGTTTAAGTGGCAGACGACGGCGCGGGGATTAAAGACCATCTTATGGCCCGCTTTCGAGAGCCTGTAGGAGAGCTCGGTGTCTTCGTTGTTGGCCACGGGAAAGTTCGTGTCGAAACCGCCGGTTTCGAGAAATACCTCCCTGCGGTAGGCCGCGGAATAGGTGTCGACCATGTCTATGGAGGGGGTCTTTTTAAGGAGTTCAAAGCGTTCCTCGAACTCTAACTGGGCGAAACGCGCCACAAGGCTCTTCTGCTCAGTCCTGTACGCGCCCTTTACCGCCGTGACTTCCGGGCCGGCCCTGAAGGGTTCCGTCATCTCTTTTATCCAGTCCCGCCCGGCCACACAGTCTGCGTCTGTAAAGAGAATTACCGCGCCCTTCGCCTCACGGGCGCCGAGGTTACGCGCCGAGGCCGGCCCGGCGTTTTTCTGGAAAAAATATCTTACGGGAAAGCTTTTTGCCGCCTCCGCGCTACCGTCCGTCGAGCCGTCGTCAACTACTATGACCTCGTAGCGCTTTTTCGGGCACGACTGGTTAAAGAGGGCGCCGAGACAGCGCCCCAGCGTCTTTTCCGAGTTAAAGGCTGGAACGACAACTGAAAAATCCGGCATGACAATGACTAAACCTTCTTCGCCTCGATGTCCGAGCCTTTCAGGAGGTATTTAAAGAACGTCCTCGATGCCTTGAGCGTTCTTTTAATCTCCCTCGGGTGGGCGGCCATCTGGGTCAGTTTATATAGTATGTAACGGGGCCTCAAGTAGAATTCCCTTCTCGCCTCGTCACAGAACCTTACGATCTCCTCGGAGGTGAGCCCCTCGGTGGATATGACGGTGTTGTGCAGGCCCTCTGGCGTAATCCATTTTTTGAAGTCTTTTGTCTTTATCAGCCCCTTTTCCATGTACCACGCGTAGGCCTCGGTGCCGGGATAGACCATGACGGGGTAGAACTGCGCCGTATCGGGAGAGAGCTTTTTGGCGAGCTCCAGAGTCTCGCGGAGCGTCTCACGGGTCTCACCGGGAAGGCCCGCCATAAAGCAGCCGTGTATAAGTATGCCGGCCCTCCTGGCGTCCTCCATGAAGCGGAACATCTCTTCGGGGTTCGTCTTTTTCTTCATGTTGTCCAGTATCCTCTGGCTTCCGCTCTCAAAGCCGACGCAGAGCGACCTGCATCCGGCCTTTCTCATCAACTTCATCGTTTCATAGTCGAGCCCTATCCTCGAGTTGGCGGTCCATGCTATCTTCACCCCGCGCTTCATAATAAGCATGGATAGTTCCTTGCACCGCCTCTTGTTGACCGTCAGGGTGTCGTCCTCGAAAAAGATGGACTTTGCCCTGGGAAAGTGCTCGATAATGTATTCCATCTCAGAGACAACGTGCCCCACGTTCCTCGGCCTGTACCCCCGGCCCATAAGGGTCTGTGGGTAGACGCAGAAGGTGCAGGGGAAGGGACAGCCCCTTGAAGTGGAGATGGTCACCATGGGGTATAGGGCGTTGGGGTTGAAGTAATTCTCAATCTTCAGGAACTTCTTGTAGACCCTGCTTACGAAAGGGAGTTCGTCGAGGTCTTTTATAAAGGGCCGCGGCGGGTTGTGGATTATCTCCCCGCCCTGCCTGAAGATTATCCCGGCGACGTTTTTTGGCTCTCCGCCATTATTGAGCGTCTCGGCGAGTTCCAAAAGCGTGTAATCATACTCAAACCTCGCCACGGCGTCTATATTCCCGTTTATCGCGAGGGTCTCTTCGGGCAATGCCGAGACGTGTGTGCCCACGAGGATGACGAAGGCCCCCGGCACGGTCTCTTTGAGCCGCGCTCCTATCTCCACATCATTAAAAATGCTCGGCGTAGATGTATCGAGGACGATGATGTCAGGGGATAATCTCTTAGCCCGCTCTATTACCTCTTCGACGCCGAGTCCGTCTGCCGGGGCGTCCACAAGGTCTACGGGGAAACCCCTGTCTGCGAGAACGCCCGCCGCGCCGGCAAGCCAGAGCGGGTAGTAAAGGGTGCCGCTCTTTGTGACGGCGGGGCTTCGCTGGGGGCGTGAGAATTTTTCAAGGAAGGGCGGGTTAAGAAGTAGAATTTTCATTTTATTTGTTCCGTTTCCTTCTGTTTTTTATGCCGTCTCTCTTACTACCTTATCATACTGCCTTATCTGTTCATCCACAAAACCGAGTTTCCCCTTAAACACAATCGCCTCCTCGGGGCAGACCATGTAGCAGTACAGGCACTCGATGCACCCGTTACCCGGCCTTTCGAGGTCATCGGGAAGTTTTATTTCCACCGGACAGTACTCGGCGCATTTTTTGTGCCCCTTGCATTTTTCCCTGTCAAGTATAAGCCCCTTGAACTCCATCTCATCGTCAATAAAGACGTCCTGGCGGAGTCCCGTGGCGTAGAGGACCTTGCCGGCCGTCTTTGTTGAGCATATATAATTAAAGAGTTTAGTGTTCCTTACGGCCAGAAAATATTTCTGCCGGCTCGGGTGATGAATGAATGTGGCGAGAGGGCCGGCCACAGGCGGGGCGAACTTCATCTCAAACCCCTTTATGTCGAGTGAGGAGGCGGCCTCAATATGCCGGGGGGTAAGTTTACCCAGTTCCTCGGCGGCCGAAAGAGTCCTGACCTTTTGATAATCAAAACCCGCAAGGCGCGCCGAGACCACGTCGAGGAGATAGGGGTCGGTGCCGGCCAATAAAAACCCTGTCTTCACCGGGATCCCCCGCGTGGGGCCGAGCCCCTCCATGGCGATAAGGCCGTCCACTATGTGGAGGCCGGGTCTTATGTTGTCGTTTATGCGGAGGATGTTCCTGGCGAGGCTCTTGTGGGTCTTTTTCTTGTTCTCCTGGCCGACGAGGGTGCCCATGAGGTTTTTCAGGCAGACGCTCATCCCGGCCTCGAAGTGGGTCTTTAACTTCGGGAGGTTTATGAGGAAATCGGCCTCCGCCGCGTCCCTGGCGACAGAGGCGCGCACGCCGTCCTCGAACTCTATCTCATGGGGCTCCGAGTAATTGAGGTCAACCGTCTCTATGGAATAAAACCGCGCCAGGGCGTCGACCTTGAGCCTTGAGATAACGCTTATATTGGATCTGTAGTATCCGCTGTTCGTCCCTTCGCCGATCTTCACGTTTGTATAGCCCCTTTTTTTAAGGGCCTCAATCGCCCCGGCCAGAATCCTTAAGTCCGTGGTGTTTCCAGTAAGGGCGTTCATGTTGGCGTTCAGGTTCGGCTTAAGGAGTATGGACGCCTTCTTCGAAGTTGGGAGCGCCTCTTTAAAGGTATCGAATACCTCGGAAACCCGCTCCTTAATCTCCTTTATCCCGGCCGTCTTTTTAATGAATATTCGAGTATCCATGGTCTTTTTCCCGTTGAGTTAAGCTCTTTTTCACGGCCTCTATAACGTCATCGACATGAATATCCTTCATGCACTGGTTATGAATTTCAAATTTGCAGACATCCTCGTCGCAGGTGCGCCTGCAGGGAAAATCCTTTTCCACGACGATATGGCCCGGGCCGTAGGGGGCGGTCTCTTCGCTCTTGGAAGGGCCGAAGATGGCTACAACAGGCGTTTTCACTGCCGCGGCTATGTGCATGGGCCCCGAGTCGTTAGTTACGGCGAGGCTGGCCCTCGCCATAATGCCGGCAAGCTCCCTGAGGGTCGTTTTGCCCGTGAGGATAATGGGCGTAGTGGTCATCGCGTCTTTCATGCCCCTTGCGAGCCCCATTTCGCCGGGTGAGCCGGTAATAATAACGGGAAGGCCGAATTCATTGGAGATGAAGTCAGCGAGTTCGGCGTATCTTTCCAAGGGCCAGCATTTAAGCGCCATTTTTCTCCCGCCAGGGTGAACCAGAACAAAAGGGTCGCCTTCTCCAAGGCCCAGTTGTTCAAGGGTCTCCGCGGCCTTCTCTTTTTCCTCATCCGTAAGGTAAAGACCCCATTCAACCGCTCCTTCCGCCCTGCAGCCGAGAAACCTCGCCATATCAAGGTGGTATTGGACCTTATGCTTCAAACCCCTGTAGGGGACAACATGGGTGAGGAGGTAACCGCCGCCCCCTACATCGTAGCTGACCTTGTAGCGCGCCCTTAAGGGGCGCAGGAGCAGCAAAAACTCCCTTATATCGCCCCTTGCCTCTATAACAAGGTCAAAGCGCCGCTTCTTCAACTTTTTAATGAATTCAAAGTAGGCCTTTCTGGCAGAGGGATAGAACCAGAAAGGGTCGTAGGTGATGACTTCGTCAACATAGGGGTTCTTCTCAAGGATTTGCCCGGCCAGCTTTGACGTCAGGAAAGTGACCCTCGCCCCGCGAAACCTTTCCTTAATGGGTTTCAGGAGGGGGAGCGTCATAACAACGTCCCCGATATAGGCGGTCCTTATTATTAGGATTTCCTTGACCTTCTCAGGGGTTATCTCTTCAGTCTTCCTGAAAAGGGAGAGGGGATAGTAGAGAAGCCCCCCGGCGAGGTCGGCCGCCATGGTGGCGTATAATTTTTTTCTGTTTATTATCTTGTACACGTTGAGTTTCCCTGATGATTTTCCGTCAGTCAATCAATATCTCTTGAGAAGTTCCTGTACCTCCATGAAATATTTAAGTATCTGACCCTTGTGGTTCAGGTTCTCAGGCACCCAGTTGTATTTATCAAGGGCGTTTTGATCAAAGACGGTGTTAAGGGGGTTGTCATTGCACCGTGTCCATAGGGCCCGGCCCTTTGTGGCGAGGTTTATGAGCTCGGCGGCGTGGCGCAGGAACCTGCCCTGCACGTGGTCCACTTCGGCCTGGTACCTGAAATACCCGCACTCTATATCTCCCATGAACCGTACGGCCTCCCTCTCATCCCAGAACTCATCATTGGAGGTTGGAAAGGCTAAAAGGGGCTTGTGGGTGTCGTTTTTTGTGCATACGAACCTGTTTGAAGGCCCTTCCCAGTCAAAGAGATATTTAATCTCCGGTACTGGGAACCTCGCCAGGGCGCCTGACGCGATAACTATCCCGATGGAGAAGGAAAGTATCCCTATATTGTTTTTATTCACTGAGGGGAGTTCTGCAAAGTATTTTAAAATCACGGATAACTCTTTCTGATGTACTCTTGCCCAGTGGTCCTCCTCTCCTCCTGTCCTCCCCCTTCCCGTGGGGTCGTAGTGGAGCACGATAAACCCCATGGAACTCACGTCGTCCGCCGTAAGGCCCGGCCCTTTATCGTAGTCTGTGCCCGGGCTGGTCCCGCCGGGGACAAAAACAACGCCCGGATAAACTCCCGGCTCAACGGGGCTGTGGATGTGGGCGTATAGAGCCGGACCGCCGGGCCGCTCTATCCACGCCTCTTCGGATTTCGTCTGGAGGGGCTTTTTTTCGAGGAAACTCCCGAGGTTCCTCGAAACCTTCCAGTCGGTTATTTTTTTTATAATCTTCTCGCGCATAGTTCTGTCTGATAAAAAATATTATGCCGTTGAATTTAACGTTCAGGCCCCCCCGCCTTCTCCTCGCCCCCCTCGCCGGGCCGGTCTTCAACGTCTCCTATCATCATCCCCGGCCTGAACCTGTCAAGAAAGTGCATGTAACCGGGTGCCTTCGAAACGTAGTCCTCCAGTTGTTTTACGAATTGTGCCGTCACCTTCTCAGCCCCGCCTCCCCCCAGCGGCCCGCCTATTATTATCCTGTAAGGCATCTTAATGCCCGGGAGTACGAACATTGGCAGCAGCGTCGCCCCCGTTTTTTGAGCGAGTAAGGCCGGGCCCAGGGGGAAGTACACCCGCTGGCCGAAGAACCTGAACTCCCCGTGCCTTCCAACGCGGGTCTCTGTTCCGGTGCCGTCTCCGGTTATCATTACCGCGCCGCCGCTCTTCAGCCACCTGAAGGCGGGTCTCAGGAACGCATCGGCCTTTATAATCTCCGCCGGTATCTTCGCCTCGTACTTGAGCCTCAAGCGGAAGGCCACGTTTTTGCCTGTCCAGCTGAGCCCCTCGTCGCTGGGAAGCCCTATCTGCTTCATTGGGTAGCCGAGCCTCGCGAGCGCCACGAGGGGAAGGTGCACGGGGCCGAAGTGGCCGTGGACCAGGATGGCGCCCTTGCCCTTTTCAATGGCGCTGTCGAGGTTTTCAAGCCCCTCTATCTCGACGAATTTTTTGACCTCCCTCCCGGCGAACCTGGGGAAGATAAAGATAAAGAGCCTGTCTATGTAGTGGTTCCTGTAATATTCTTTTATCGCCCCCCTGATGTAACAGCCGTCACCGGAGCTGTTTATATTCAAAAGGTTTTCGGCGAGCACCTCTTTTTTGTTTCTTGAGAGGAGTCGGTGAATGTCCCCCATGGTGGCAAGAATTAATATGCCCAACCTCACCGGCAGTATGAGTATGGCCCACCTCAGGGGAAACCATACGAAGAGCCTTAATATGTCCCTAAAGATACTTTCACGGACCACCATAATGAGGTTACTTCCCCTTCAGGCGCAAAAGGACGTTGAATATTCTCTCGATATACCGGGTCCCGGGGTTGGTGTAATATACGGGTTCGAGAAGGTCCTGCCCCTTCGTTACAAACCCCTCCTCAAGGGCTATGTTGTGGAGCGCCGTATGGGGCTCCACCCTTATTGAATTGAACTCGAAGTGGACCCTTTTGCCCAGAGCCCTCTTCGTTCTTATGCAGAAAAGCATAAGGGCCAAAAACCCCTGCAAAGTCTGACCCGGCGGGTTTTTGAAAAAATTGTAACTTATCTCAACCCCGTCGATGCCCTTGA
>JBHHVI010000047.1:0-15496 GCA_046754225.1 Thermodesulfobacteriota bacterium
GAAGACGACCTTACAAGGGAGCGGGACAGGGCGCAGAGGTACCTTGATGTGGCAGGCGTCATGCTTATCGTCCTCGACCCCGCCGGGACCGTTACCCTCATAAACAAGAGGGGGTGCGAGATACTCGGTTACGGTGAAAAAGAGGTCGTCGGCAAAGACTGGTTTGATAACTTCCTGCCCATTGAATACAAGAACCTCATAAGGAGGTCTTTCAGATATCTCCTTGTGGGCGAGAAGGACTCGAAGAGTTTTCACGAGCACGCCGTGCTTACAAGGGGAGGCGAGGAGCGTATCATACTCTGGCACCACACGGTAATAAAGGAAAACGGCCGGGTCCTGGGCACCCTGAGTTCCGGCGAGGATATAACGGAAAGGAAGAGAGTCGAAAACTCCCTGCGTGAAAGCGAGGCGAGGTACCGCCTTATTCACGACACCGCCTTCGACGCCATCATAATAGCCGACTCCGATGACATGGTGGTGGAGTGCAACCCCAGCGCCGAGAAGATGTTCGGTTACGAAAGGGGCGAGCTGAACGGGCTGAGCATCCTGGACCTCATGCCGGAGAAATTCAAGCACGACCACCTCAAGGGGCTCAAGCGCTTCCTTGATACGGGCAGGAGCAAAATCCAGGGCAGGGTTATGGAATTCGAGGGTTTGAGGAAGAACGGAGAGGCCTTCCCCATCGAACTGATTGTAAGCAACTTCAGGCTCGGCGACAGTATACTCTTTTCAGGCACCATACGCGACATTACGGTGAGGAGAAAGGCCGAGGAGGAGAAAGACGTTATCCAGGCCCAGCTGAACCAGGCCCAGAAGATGGAGGCCATAGGCAGGCTCGCCGGAGGCATAGCGCACGACTTTAACAACATCCTCACCACCATCAGGGGCAACGCGGAACTGGGCCTCGAAGTCGTGGAGAAAAAAGACCCTGTCTATTCGGGCCTTGAGGAGATTATACTCTCAGTCGCCCACGCCTCCAAACTGACCCGCCAGTTACTGCTCTTCAGCCGCGGCCATCCCTTCGAACCAGTCCCTCTCGATATCAACACCGCCGTGGAAGACCTTCTAAAGATGGTAAAACGCCTTATAGGAGAGGATATCGAGATCGTTCTGGAAACCGCGCCGGAGCTCTGGACTGTCCGGGCCGACGAAGGCAACATCGAGCAGGTCGTACTTAACCTGGCCGTAAACGCGCGCGATTCCATGCCCTCGGGGGGTACCCTTACGATTAAAACGGAAAACGTTGAACTCGATGAAGAGGCATGCAAAAAGATCCCCGGCTCAACGCCGTGTAAATCCGTCTGTTTGACGGTAAAGGACACGGGCACAGGGATAAAAAAAGAAGTGCTCAGCAGGATTTTCGAGCCCTTCTTCACGACCAAGGGGGTGGGCAAGGGCACGGGACTCGGCCTTTCAGTCGTTTACGGCATAGTAAAGCAGATCGGGGGATGGATAAGCGTTGAGAGCGAGGCGGGAGCGGGCTCGACATTCAGGATCTACCTGCCGGCAGTCGCCGTGGAAAAAGAGAAGAAAGAAAGAGGGGCCGGGAAACCCATGGCCCGGGAGTTATCCGGCAGGGGTGAAAGAATACTTTTAGTTGAGGACGACGTGCGCGTGAGGGGCGTGGCGAGAGAGACCCTCGCTGAGAAAGGCTACAGGGTGTTCGATGTAGGGAGCGCCGAAGAGGCGATGGCCCTTTTTGACAGGGAGGGCGGGGGTTTTGACCTCATCTTCAGCGATGTGGTGCTGCCCGATATAAACGGCGTACAACTCGTGGAAGAGTTGCTGAAAAGAAGGCCGGGCGTCTCCGTGCTTCTCACAAGCGGCTATGTGGACGACAAGGCCCACTGGAATATAATAGAAGAAAAGGGCTACAGATTACTTCAAAAGCCCTATTCTCTCACTGAACTCCTTCAAACGGTCAAAACGGTTTTGGAGGGGGAAGGGCGCGGGGGTTAACGTTTTTTGCCGAAGGTTTTATGAAAGTCCGCGGCCCGGGTCAGGGGTATCGGCCTGCCGCCGAGCCATCCGCTGTCCTTTGCGCTGAAGTTCCTGTCTCTTCCTATTATAATGTGGTCCTGCACGATGAGGTCCACCGCCCTTGTGGCGCGATCCAGCACACCCGTCAACTGCCAGTCGACGCCCGAGGGGCTGGAGTCGCCGCTGGGGTGGTTGTGTACAAAGATGATGGAATGGGCGTTATGTTTAAAGGCCCTCTCTATCACCTTTCGCGGGTAGACCACGGTCTGGTTGATGGTGCCCTCATGGAGCGTCTCTATCGCTAAGACCTCGTTCTTCGAATTCAAGAATATGGCGAGAAACTTCTCGACCCTCTCACCGGAAAGGTATAGATGGAGGTAATCGAGGACATCTTTCCTGGAGCGCAGCACATCCCTGCCCATTACCCTTTCCCTCATATAAACAGCGCCCACCTCTTTGAAGAGCCTTATGAGGACCACGGCGTTCTCGCCAATCTCCTTTACCCCCCTGAGCTCCTCGGGAGTCGCGTCAAAGACGCCACGGAGGCCCTTAAACTTCTTTATAAGCCTTCGGGCGATGGTTCGGACGTCGCTTCGCGGCATGGCGAAGCTCAGGACGAACTCAATTATCTCGTGGTTGTTAAAACCCGTGAGCGAGTTCTTTTTATACCTCTCTTTGAGCCTGTTAAGGTACTCTTTCTTGAAGGCGCCTTTTTCCGTCATGTTGCGTTTTACTTAAACCTCTCTCATGTTGTATTCGATTTAGTCCGGGGCGTTAAAACAGCCTTTAATTGACTCCCCTCTAATGAAGGGTCATGCTCCACACCGAGCGATAAAAACGCTCTTTATCCGCAAAGTACTCAGGTTACATTAATTATAATAAAATCATCAATTTTTATCACCTGTACTTAGGGACAGGTAAGCCAACCTTTTATTCTATAACTTTTCGTTTAATTTTTAAACTGTCTTGTGAGGCAGTTACCTGGAAAGTCAGTTCCTGTTAAAAAAGATACATGGAACTGATATTTACGGAAGACAATTTTTTGATAAAGACCCTGAGCACGCACGAGGAGATTGAGGCTGCCCTCAGGCTCCGCCACGACGTCTTCCGCGAAGAACTCAAATGGGTAGAGCCCGCCGAGGACGGCCTTGACAGGGACGAGTATGATGACTTCTCCCAGGGCATCGGCGTCTTTAACGAAAAGGATGAGATTATCGGCCACGTCAGAATGATCCCCGCGCCTCACCCCTTCATGATTGAAAAAGATTTTTCCATGCTCCTTCCAGGAGAAAACTCCTTCAAAAAAACTGCGGGCATGATGGAGGCCACAAGGACGTGCATAAGAAAGGACGTCCGTACCGACCGCCACGCATCCATGACCCTCGCCCACCTTCTATACAAGGCGATGTACCACTGGTCAAAAATAAACGAAAGCACCGAGCTCATAACCATCGTGGAAAAAAGATATTATCTCCTTTTGAAACGGAGCAGGTTCCCCTTTAAACCTATAGGGGAATTTATTCCCGTTGGAGACGGCGTATTGTCGGGGATCATCTCGCTCGATTGGAATGAAGCCAAGGAAAAAACCAAGGAAGTGCGGCCGGACTTATACGAATGGGTTGTTAACTTACCAGACTTTGCTCCATCGCGATTGCTATCGCGTGGGCTTTATTGACGGCGTTGAGTTTTCTCTCGATATTCTGCACGTGAAATTTTACCGTCCTCTCGCTGATACTTAATATTACGGATATCTCCCAGTTGGTCTTTCCTTCCTTCATCCATCGCATGACTTCAGTTTCACGGTTAGAGAGGGGCTCGGATGTGACTTTCTGAGTATCTTTGTTTATCCTTACAAGCGCCTGATGGAAGTGCGGGCTCAATAACGAAACTATCTCCTTGTGTCTGCGTCCGAAGGACTTTTTGCGGCCTGCGAAGTTAAAGATGGTGGATATGCCGGTCCTGTCGAGGACTCCGCCGCTTATACCGTGGCAGAGGCCGAAATCCGAGGCGAGGGCAACGAAGCGTTTGGAAATCTTTCCGGCGTATAACTTATATATTTCATCCCATAGACTGGATCCCGGAGACTGGAGGTTGTGCCAGATTATCGGGTCTTCGAAGTGGAATTTTTCTTGCCCGTAAATCCTCAGCCATTCTTCAGGATAACTTTCGTTTATCACCTGCGGTGTGCCGTCGACCCCCGCGGCGCCGACGCGCGCCACACCGCAAACACCGTATTCGCCTTCTAAAAGGTTCTTCATCGTCTCAAGCAACCGGCGAAACCCGTCTTCGTCCCGGCAGGCCATTGACGCGTGGATCAAATCCAGAACACCCGCCAGCTCCTTCTTTGTGAATCTCCTGTAATCCAGCATAGCCTGTCCCTTCATGGTTTAGTTGCGTGTTGAAAAATCACACGAGAGTGGCTTCGCCTTCCTCCTGAGTCCATGCTAACGGAGAGGTGCCGTGGACGGTGCTGTTCAGGGCGATATTCAGATGAAGCGTGATGGTGTCGAGAACGCGTTTGTGATGTAATTTAAAATTGTCCTTTTCGGCTGCGAAGCAGAAGATGCTCATCTTCCCGCTCCCGGGTGAATATATGCTTGACGATATACCGTAGTTCAGGCCGAAGTCCCTCGCGCTCTTTACAACAATGGCCGCCTCCCTGTCGTCAAAGTGCCTGTTTATTTCCGACCAGGTCATGGACGGAGAAAACTTTTGATGGTACCTTATGACAGGGTCGAACCTGTACATCCTCTCTCTTAAATAGATTTCAAGCCACTTCCCGGGGTATCCGCCGTTTACAACGACGGCCGCGTCGGCCCCGCCGAGTTTCGACAGGTCGGCCGTCGCGCAGACCGAGAAGTCGGCCGAGAGCATCTCTCTCGCATTCAGGATAAGCGAGCGGGCCTCCTCGCCGGTAGAGCAGCTGCGTGAATCCTCGATGAGTTCAAGGATGGATACGAGGTCCCTCTTGGAAAAATATTTTGAAAGGTCCATGTCGGATTTTTAACCTAACCCTTGATAAACAACCTTAAAGGTTCTCTCAAAAACGCCGATGAAGAAATTGAAACGCTAACGAATGTCAATATTAGCATATTTCCGCGTTTTTGTTAAGCGGAAAAAGCAGTATCTCATTCCGGCGCCTTTCTCTTCACCGAATGGCACTTAAAACAATTTCTTATGGGAAAGGCCACCCTGTCATGACACCTGCCGCAGAACTTTCCCTTCCATATGCCTGTCATGGAGATGGGGGTGGCGCCGGCCTTCATCTTAAAGATCCGCGTATGGCAGGGGGAGCAATTGAGCCAGTCGTTATGGACGGAATGGGGGAAGAGTACGTCGGGCATGAAGTCCATCTTTGATCTTATGATTACCCCTTCATTGTAAGACGGGGCCTTTTTCGGCGCGTCCCCGAAGAGTGAATCCCTCGGGGCTATGACGCCTTCTTTCAAGGACTTTGTCCAGTCCACGAAGCCGTATTTGTCCTTGGGCAGGTACTTTAAAGAGACCACGTCGGGAGAGGGGGCGAGTCTGCCCCATTTATCCCTTTTAAGTTTTCCATGGGTCCGGGCCCCCTTGAGCGCCGGCAGGTCCGCGGGCGCGGGGGCAAGGACCCAGTCCCCGGCCGCCGTATAAGAGGCTGCGGCGACCACAAAAGATATAATGAGGCAGGTAAAAAATCTCTTCACCATCATAGGGGTGCTTTCTTAAATTCTTTCAAGTTTATAATCCCTTTTCCCAAGACCAATCTCTTCCGCGTAAAGGAGCTGCACCTCCCAGTCAACGTCCTCGTGGACGCCCCTGAATTTATCCCCCCCCGGCTCGTGGCCGCTCTTTAGCGAGGTGTTTTCTGAGTACCCCTCGGCGCCGTTCACAAGGTCCGCCGACGCCTGATCAACGGCCACGGGGTCCGTGGAAGCGACAATGCCGATGTCGGGCACTATGGGGGCGTCGCTGTGTCCGTAGCAGTCGCACTCAGGGCTTACCTGGGTAATGAAACTTATAAAGAGGCGCCTGTCATCTTTGCCGACAAGCGCGCCTTTGGCGTGTTCCACCATCTTTTCCTGAAGTATTGAGGCAGACTCATTCCACTTTATCTTTATCGTGGCCTCGGGGCACGCCGCTATGCAATGGCCGCAGCCTATGCATATCTCCTCGTCTATAACCGCCACGGCCCCGATACTTATGGCGTCCACGGGACATACAAGGGCGCACTCTCCGCAGGGCACACAACCCCCTGGCTCCACAACGGGTGGACAGTTTGAGTGCTGGGCGAGTTTGCCCTCGCGGGCCGCGCACCCCATGCCGAGGTTCTTCAGCGCTCCGCCGAACCCCGTCATCTCATGGCACTTGAAATGAGTCATTACCACAAGGCCCTTTGCGTCGGCAATCTCGCGCGCCATGCTCACCTCTTCAAAATGCTTACCCCTTACCTCTATGGACGCGGAGTCCATCCCCTGTATGCCGTCGGCTATAATGATGGGCGCTCCCGTTACGGCGTAACCGAAACCGTTCT
The DNA here is from genome assembly GCA_046754225.1 of Thermodesulfobacteriota bacterium. GTDB lineage: Bacteria > Desulfobacterota > GWC2-55-46 > GWC2-55-46 > JADFVP01 > BTQV01. Next base: position 6,494 of record JBHHVI010000047.1, read on the forward strand.
CTATGGCCGTTGAGATGTGCTGGGGCGAATTGGAGCGCGTACCCAGATAGAGGGTGTTGGTATCCGTAAGAAAGGGGCGCGCGCCGGTATCCTTAATCCTGTCGACAACCCTCCTTACGAATACGGGCCTTATAAATGATGTATTCCCCTTTTCGCCGAAGTGGAGCTTTATCGCCACAAGTTGCCCTCTTTTAAAACGGGCGCCGAGGCCGGCGGACTCAAGGAGGATATCTATCTTATCAAAGAGGTTCTGCTTTATGCCGGCCCGGAGGTCCGCGAAATACACGGCAGGTTTTTTCTCTTCCATTTTTCCCGTCCTTTTTAAATCCCGTCAGTCCAAAGAGCGCGCCGGAAAAAACATATCCCGGGACTAAATCTCTATGACAACGGGCAGTATCACGGGGCGCCTCTCGAGGGCCTTGTTAAAGAGCTTCCTGAGCGCCCTTCTTATCTCCTGTTTGACCTCGGTCTCCTCTGTCTTGGCCTCGGTGTTTATGTTGTTAAGCGTTTCGAGGACCAAGGCCCCCGCCTTTTCAAGAAGGTCGGCGCTCTCGTCTTCGAAGACAAAGCCCCTCGTAATAATATCTGGGCCGTAGAGGACCTCGCCCGTATTCCCGTTGAGAGACACGACTACGATGACCATGCCGTCGCGCGAAAGATGGCGCCTGTCCTTGATTATCATGTCGCCGACGTCGCCCACACCCTTGCCGTCCACGAAGACCTTCCCCGTATTTACTTTTCCGGACTTCGCCGCACCCTCTCCGGTCATCTCCAAAACGTCCCCGTCCTCGGCTATAATTACGTTCTTTGCGGGGATACCCACCTTTTCGGCGAGCCTCGCGTGGAGCACAAGGTGGCGGTATTCGCCGTGCACGGGCACAAAGAACCTGGGCCTTACCATGTTCAGCATTATCTTCAGTTCCTCCTGGCTCGCGTGTCCCGATACGTGAACCTCGGAGACCTTCTCGTATATTACGTCCGCGCCTCGCCTGTAGAGATGGTTCATCATCGTTGAAATCGTCTTTTCGTTGCCGGGGATGAATTTGGAGGAGAGTATTACGGTATCGCCCTTCCTCACCTTTATCTGCTTGTGGTTATCGAGGGCCATGCGCGTCAACGCGCTCATGGGCTCCCCCTGGCTGCCCGTGGTAAGGAGAACGACCTCCTTCTTGGCAAGATCCTTGATATCCCTTAACTCAACGATAAGCCCTTCGGGGACATTCAGGTACCCGAGGGTTTTGGCTATGTTCACGTTGGAGACCATGCTCTTGCCGTTCAACGCGACCTTCCTGCCTGTATTTACGGCGCCGTTAAGGACCTGCTGTATCCTGTGGATATTGGAACTGAAAGAGGCGACTATTATGCGCCCGCCGCAGTTCTTGAATATCTCCTCTATGTTGGCGCCTATCACGCGTTCAGAGAGCGTATAACCCTCCCGCTCAACGTTCGTCGAGTCCGAGAGGAGGGCCAGCACACCCTCTTCGCCGTATTCGGAAAACCGCGCGTAGTCTATGACCTCGCCGTCCACCGGTGTCTGGTCGAGTTTGAAGTCCCCGGTGTGCACCACCACGCCCACGGGCGTTCGAATGGCCAGGCCGCATCCGTCCACGATGGAATGGCTCACCCTTATGAACTCGATATCAAAGGGGCCGATGGAGATAGTGTCACGGGGCCTTACCGTCTCAAAGGCCGTGGTCCTCAAAAGGTCGAACTCCGATAGTTTCGCCTCTATAAGGCCGATGGTCAGCGCCGTGGCGTAGATGGGCGCGTTAATCTCTTTAAGGACAAAGGGGATGGCGCCGGTGTGGTCCTCATGGCCGTGGGTTATTACAAAGGCCTTTACCTTCTCCCTGTTTTCCTTGAGATAACTGATATCGGGGATAACGATATCTATGCCGAGCATATGTGCCTCTGGAAACATGAGGCCGCAGTCCACCACGATAATCGTATCCCCGTACTCCACGGCCATCATGTTGAGCCCTATCTCGCCGAGCCCCCCGAGAGGTATTAACTTTAACGGTTTTTTTTCTTCCGGCATTTTTTTGTCCTGTCCTGACCCATGGCCCACGGAGATAACAAGGGGACCGGGAAAATATGTTTTTGAAAACTCAAGAGACTAAAAGATTTTTTATGGCCTCCCTCGACTTCTTCATGAGCGCCTTCTCGTCAAGGCCCCCCGTGGGAATGGGGCTGCCGATGGTAATTTGAACCTCCGAGGGGTTTATGGCGAGCGACCCCTTTTTCATTATATCCCTCGTACCCCTTACGCTTAAGGGGACTATATCCACGCCGCTTTTGCTGGCGAGGAAAAAGGGGCCCTTTTTAAAGGGGAGGAGCCTGCCCGTGGGGCTCCTTGTACCCTCGGGGAAGACCAAAACGGAGGTGCCGTTCTTTATCTTTTTAGCGGCCTTTATAATCCCCCTGAAGGCCCTCGGCGAATTCTCCCTGTCTATACTTATATACCCGGCCAGCGTCATGGACCATCCTATTACAGGTATCTTAAAGAGGCTCTTTTTTGAGACCCATCGGAACTGCAGCGGCAGCCAGCCCTGAAGAACGGGTATGTCGAAGGCCCCGATGTGGTTCGAGAGCATTACAACAGGCCGGTCAAGTGGGAGATGATCAAGCCCCTGTAAACTGACCTTAACACCCGAAAGTCTGACGATAATCCTGCACCAGAAGGCCCCTATGGAATGAACAAACCGCCCATTTCTATCGATTAAAAGGGACAGGAGCACAAGCAAAAAAAGCGCCCCCGTTACGGGAAGCCCCAGGGCCCAGACGAGGATTGTCCTTAAATACATGATAAAATTCTACTTTTTTACGCCGAAGAAGTCAATTTTTAGATGCGGAGTCCTTCAGCAAACAAGAGGGCGTCAAAAGACCCACAAATGGCGCAGGCGCCGGAACCCACGGGGAATCAAACGCAAAAAGCTGAAAAACCCGTACGCGAAAAGTTCGTCTTGACTTTGACGGTGGTGCTGGTAAATTATCCTATACATCTCAAAATCCGATTTTATTGAAGGGTTTTAGCAACCCTTTTCGCAGCTCAACACCATTAAAAGAGGAGATTTTCATGGCCGGTGTAAACAAGGTTATTCTTGTCGGCAATCTCGGCGCCGACCCTGAGATACGTTACACGCCGAGCGGGACGGCGGTGGCCAACTTAAGGCTCGCCACCTCGGAGACGCGCACCAACAAGGAGGGGCAGAAGGAGACAAAGACGGAGTGGCACAGGATAGTCACCTTCGGAAAACTCGCTGAAATCTGCGGCGAGTACCTCTCAAAGGGCCGCCAGATCTACATCGAAGGCAGGATACAGACACGGAGCTGGGAGGACCGCGACGGGAACAAAAAATACACCACCGAGATTGTAGCCAACTCCATGCAGATGCTCGGGACAAAGGACCAGGCGGCTACAGCCGCGGGTGGGGCGGGCGGGGCAAAACCCCCTGAAGCCGAACCCGGCCCCCCTGAAGAGGAGATTGACGACATCCCCTTTTAACGGCGCGGGGCGATAACCTCCGGGGCATATTGCGGTCTTCTTGAAAATCTTTTAAAAGGCGCTCTCCTCCCCTGTAAAGGTCAAAAGCAAACTATGGCGCATAAGGTTGACATAGTGGCCCCGGCGGGCAACCTCTCATCGCTCAAGGCGGCCGTGGATAGCGGCGCCGACGCCGTCTACCTCGGCTTCAGGGACTCTACCAACGCGAGGAACTTCGAGGGGCTGAACTTCACCCCCGAAGAGCTTGAAGAAGGAATAGGTTATGTCAGGGCCCACGGCAAAAAGTTCTACGTCGCCGTAAACACATTCCCACAGATGGAGACCTACCCGAAGTGGTTCGCCTCCGTTGATAACGCCGTCCGCCTCGGCGCCGACGCCATAATCATAGCCAACCTCGGCGTCCTCAAATACGCCAGTGAAAAATACCCCGACGCCAACCTCCATCTAAGCACGCAGGCGAGCTCCTCGAATTACGAGAGCATAAACTTTTATAAAAAACACTTCGGCGTTAAGCGTGTCGTGCTCCCCAGGGTACTTACAGTGGATGAGATTAAATGGCTCACAGACCATACCGACGTCGAGGTTGAGGTCTTCGCCCTCGGCGGGCTCTGCATAAACATAGAAGGGCGCTGCTATCTCTCTTCATTCGTAACAGGGGCGTCTACGAACACCGAGGGGGCCTGCAGCCCGTCGCGCTTCGTCCGCTTTACGAGCGAGGCGGACGGGGGGATGGCTATAGCGCTGAGCGACGTAATCCTTAACAGGCTCACCGCCGAAGAGTCCTCGCCCTATCCCACGTGCTGCAAGGGGCGCTACAGGATGCCCGACGGGACCGTAGCCTACGCCATAGAAGAACCCGAATCCCTCAATATACTCGAGATAATCCCCGGGCTCATCAAGGCCGGGGTGCGCGCCTTGAAGATAGAAGGCAGGCAAAGGACAAAGAGTTATGTGGCCGCCATGACCGGCGTCTTGAGAGAGGCCGTGGACTCTTATTACGAAAATCCCGGCGCCTACAGCGTCAAACCCCTCTGGAAAGAAAAAACCAATTCCACCTTTGAGGGAACGAAGCACACCCTCGGGTCATACCTCGTAAAATAGCGGTGCATTAAAAAACCCCCGCCTCTGCCGGGGCTTTCAAATTTTTTCTTACCGGAAATTTTTATCAGAAGGCCCAACAAAGATTCTCTCCCTAACCCATGCAAAACCTTCCCGGAAATAGCAAAACCCTGAGGGCCGGCTTATTCTACCTTTTCCTTATAGCGGTAATATACGCGCCGGTTATCTTCGGAGCCAAGACCCTAAGCCCCGCCATGATTCAGCCCAACGGCGTTGTCGACGGGCGTCCCTACGGCTACACGGGAAGGATACCGATAAACACCTTTAACGTGGACATGGCCACTCCGGCCTACTATGAATGGCCCGTCAACAGGACGGTGGGCAATATGTACAGACGAGGGGAACTCCCCCTCTGGAACCCCTACGAGGCGGCCGGAACCCCTCTCGCCGCGGATTACTCTACGAGGGCCTTTTTCCCCTACCAGATAATCGAGGACATAAGCCCCGCCTCTCTCTGGGATTTTTTTCTCCTCGGACGCCCCCTTATAGCGGGGCTTTTTTCCTTCCTCTTCCTGACTCTTCTTGGATTTTCCCTGCCGGCGGCGCTCATCGGAGGGGTCTTTTACATGTTCTCAGGGGTCTTTGTATGGTTCATAAACCTCGAGCAGATGGTAAACGTCGCCATGGCGCTTCCCATTCTCCTGTACTCGTCAGAGCTTCTCATGCAGAGAAGAGGAATGCGGCATACGGGGTTTTTAGCCGCGGCCTTTTCGCTTGTTCTCCTCGGGGGCCAGCCCGAGGCGGCGCTCTATGTCCTTTTTCTGGCCTTTTCCTATATCCTTTTCAGGGCCTCGACGATTTACAGAAAAAAATTTTTGATTGTATTATTGAAATCAGTCTCCGCCTTTGTGCTCGGGCTTATGGTCGCCTCCCCGCTCCTCCTCCCCTTTATCGACTACATAAATACCGGGGCCAACCTGCACCCGGCGGGAGCGGGCGTCGGGGTCCAGCACGTAAAGAACTGGAAGATGGTCTTCTCGGCGCTCACGCCAACGGCCACGGAAATCCCCGCCGACCCGTCGATTATCCCGGAAGTACTTTCACGGCTGAGAGAATCCACCGGCGAGACGACCTTTTACAGGGGCTTCGCCACAAAGGGTGTCTGGGACTGGCTCGGCGGCTTTACGGGCGCGCTTCCCATCTTCCTCACTTTAAACGCCCTCCTGTTTTGCATTTACCTGAAGAGGCGGCGGGGAGTATTCCTCTTTTTCCTCCTTTTCGGGGTCTTTGTTGTCTTAAAAAACCTCGGCGTGAAACCCTTTTTATGGCTCGGATACCTGCCCCTCTTTGACAGGGTATGGAGTCCACGGTGGAGCGGGCCGGTGTGGGTCTTCTGCCTCTCTATGGCCGGCGCCTCCGGCCTTGACTGCCTGATAACGCTAAAGGCGGAACATAAAAAACTACCGGCCGCGCTCTATAGAAATCTTCGCCTTATGCCCCTTGTAGCGCTCCTCATAATATTAGCCGCCTTTATCTACGGGCCGCTAACCGCATCCGTCACCCTCGCCCTCAACAGAAAAGCCCTCTTCAGCCCGGCAACCGCGCCCTTTATTGTGCCGTCGATTTTAACGGGCAACGCCGTAGCCATAGTCCTTTTCCTCGCCGCATTTTTTACAGCCCTCTATTCAGTCAAAAGGGGGAGGGGGTTTTACGCCTTTCTTGCCCTCGCCGCAACCGAGTCCTGGTGGAACGTGCCGAGGTGTTACAATTACGACTGGGCCCTTTTGAAGATAATCCCCTTTTTAACGGGGCTTGTGCTGACTTTCCTCGTCCTCAAGGAAAAATACAGGTACGCCCTCTTTATGACGCTCGTATTTCTTATGACATTCCTTTTTATAGACCTCAAGTCGCCCTTCGGCATGCCCGACAGGTTCGACCCCTTCAAGGCCGCGCCCTACATAAAATTTCTCAAAGAAGACAATGGGGACTTCAGGACAACAGGAGGCTGGGGCGTTCTGACGCCGAACTACGCAGGGGCCCTGTCCATAAAAGACCTGCGCTACATAAACGCCCTTATGCTGCCCCGTTACCTTCAATTCAGGAGGACAAAACTCCAGAGGCCTGTAAAAAACGAAGTGACCTTCGGCACCTCCCTGTGGTTTACGGGCATGCCCGAGAGGCTTACAGTGGATTACGGCGCCCAAAATGGCCCCCGCTACAGGGTGATTCTACACGGAATTGAAGAGGATATACTCGAAAGGCTTCCTTATTACTCCTTCATGGGCGTTAAATACATGCTCATGCCCTCGTGGCTGAGGCCCGGTAAACCATTCACCGACCAATTAAAACTTGTATACGATAAAGAGATTCGGATTTATGAAAACGCATCCGCCCTTCCGAGGGCCTTTGTTACCGAGAGGTTCAGGGAAATAAAACCTTACGGAGGAGATCACGCCGGCGGCTACGGCGAGGTCTTGCTGGACAAAAGGTTTTTTGAAGCCGACAAGGCCGGAAAGGATATTCTAAAAGCGGCCGTCATAAAGGAATACGGGGCTAACCGGGTTGTAATCGATACGGACGCAGAAAGGCCGGCCCTCCTCGTACTGACCGATGTCATGGCGCGGGGGTGGACGGCGCAGGTGGACGGCAAAGAGTCGGTTATCTATTATGTGGAAGGGCTTGTGCGCGGCGTGAAAATCACGGGCGGAAGACACCGGGTGGTCTTTTATTACAGCCCCCCCGGCTTTAAAAAAGGCGTGGCGCTCTTTATTGTCGCGGCCGGGTGCGTCCTTTTATTAACCTTGAAAAAAAGGCGGCCTTCCGGGACGGGACCGAAACTTACTTAAAAGTGATTTGAAAATAATAAATTGACATTAAACAGAAGCGAACCTAAAATATATATATAGAAAAATCCGGAGGTTTTGAAGGATGCCCATCTATGAATATAAATGCCCGGACTGCGGGAAGGTCTTTGAGGCGATGCAGAAGTTTTCCGACAGCCCCCTTGAAGCCTGCGTCCACTGTTCGGGAAAAAACATCGAAAAACTCATCTCCCGGTCGTCATTCGTCTTGAAGGGGAGCGGCTGGTACGCCACGGACTACGCAAAAAAAGATAATAGCAAACCGGTTAAAAAAGAGGTCTCAAAAGACGCCACAAAGGACGCCGCACCAAAGCCCGAGTGCGCGGGCTGCCCCGCCTCAAACGACTGATATATCCGCCGCCGCGTAAAGGGTTTTTATTAACCGCCTCTCAAAAAGCCCCCCGGTGTCACTTTACCTGCTAAACCATGATGGAGATACAAAAAGCAGCCATCGAGATGGCCCTCGCGGCCGGCACAATGCTGAGGGAAAACCTCGGCCACGCCGGAAGGGTTGATTTCAAGGGCGAGGTCAATATAGTGACTGAAATGGACAGAAGATCCGAGGCCCTTTTAATAAGTGAAATCAAAAGGAGGTTCCCCGGACACGGCGTCCTCACCGAAGAGAGCGAGGGACTTGAGAGCGCTTCCGGTAAGAGGTGGATTATAGACCCCCTTGACGGCACCACGAATTATTCACACGGCTTTCCCGTATTCTGCGTATCCGTCGCATTCGAGGAGTCGGCCGGGGTAGTCTCCGGCGTCGTATATAACCCCATGCTCGACGAACTCTTTACCGCCCAGAGGGGCAGGGGGGCGGCCCTTAATGGCAAAAAAATCCTGGTCTCAAAAACCGCCTCCCTCGGTGCGTCTCTTCTCGCCACGGGCTTTCCCTACGATCTCAGAACCTCGAAAAAGAACAACTTCGACCACTTCAAGAACTTTTCACTTCGGGCGCAGGCCATAAGGCGCGCCGGCGCCGCGGCTCTCGACTTATGTTATGTGGCCGCGGGGAGGTTCGACGGTTTCTGGGAGATGAAACTGAGCGCATGGGATACGGCCGCCGCCTCTCTTATCGTTACAGAGGCCGGGGGGCGGGTGACGGACTTTAAAGGCAACGAATTCTCAAACTACCAGCCCGAGTGCCTCGCGTCAAACGGCCTTATACACGACGAGATGCTCGGGGTGCTGACTGAAAAACCTTAACACGGCCGGCGGCACGGTTCTCTTATTGTCTCAATTACGGCGCGAGAAAAAAAACCCGGCCTTGAAAAATTCAATATGAAAAATGTCAAACATAATCCTTCGCCTTAGCGTCCTCTCAGCCGGGATATTTCTCGCCGAATACCTGATACCCGGCATACACACCACCGGCTACGGCCCCATAATAGAGGCCGCGGTGCTCCTCGGCGTCCTGAACCTCATCATAAAGCCCGTACTCTTCATACTGACGCTTCCCATCAACATCCTGAGCCTCGGGCTCTTTACCTTCTTTATAAACGGCTTCCTCCTCTGGTTCGTGAGCGTCTTTATAAACGGATTTGAGGTAGCGGGGTTCGGGGTCTCCATCCTCGGCGCCCT
>JBHHVI010000048.1:0-15421 GCA_046754225.1 Thermodesulfobacteriota bacterium
GTGATAAGGGAAGTAGGTTAAGGGCGGCATTTTATCGGCGGGCGCCTTTTAGAGTTGAAAACTTTAACTTTTTCGTTGTATTCAGAGCGTTCTTGTATTATGTATAAAGACAATGAGATAGAATCGCAATCGGGCCGGGTTGTCGAGACCGCCAGGAGGCTTCTTAAAGGCAGGGCCGACGTCTACGAGGTCTTCTTTTCAGCGGATGAAGGCATGAGCGCCGAATCCCTGGGGCGACGTGTTGACGCGCTCAAGGTGCGCTTCAACGCGGGCGCCGGTTTAAGGGTAATGCTGAACGGAAGGCAGGGTTTCGCCTTTACAAACGTCTTAAGCGAAGACGCCGTCGGGGCCATGGTGGATACGGCCCTCTCGGCAAGCGTTGAGACGGCCGAGGACAAGTTCTTGGGGCTCCCCTCCCCGTCGGAACCTTTTTGTAAGGGTGAGCTTGAAATCTTTGACAGCTCCTACGGGTCCACCTCCGAAGAGGAGAGGATAGCGAGGGCTGTTGAGATTGAAGCTGGTGCGAGAGAGACTTCCGGGAAGATAACCCGTATCAGGAAGGCCTCTTATCAGGAATCGGCGCGGACGACGAGGGTCGTAAACTCAGAGGGTGTTGATGTAATCCGGAGGGCCACTTTTTTCACAGGTCACGTGACCGCCATAGCCGAAGAGGGCGCGGAGGCTCAAATGGGCTGGGAGATAGGTCAGGGGCATAAAAGAGATTCCATGGAACCTTACGCCATAGGCCGCGCCGCGGCCCTGGACGCCCTCGGCAAACTCGGCGCCAGGGAGATAAAGACCTTGAAGTGCCCGGCAGTTATCGAAAAGACCGTTGTGTGTGAACTCCTGGAGGCCCTTGCAGGATCTTTCCTCGCCGACAATGTCTATAAGGGAAAATCAATGCTCAAGGACAGGGTGGGCGAGAAGGTGGTCTCCGGTTGTTTGAATATCCTCGATGACGGCACCCTTAAAGGGGGCTGGGCCACGGCGCCTTTTGACGGCGAGGGGGCGCCGAGTTCACGCACCCCGCTTATTGAAAAGGGCGTCCTCAGCGGCTTTCTATATGACTCTTACTGGGCGGGAAGGCTCGGCCGCGACTCAACGGGTAACGCGACGAGGCCGGGCTACAAGAATCTGCCCGCAGTGGGCGTATCCAACCTCTATATGGAAAAGGCCGGGCCGGGCGTGGGCCTTGCCGGTTTGCTGAAGCGGATGGGAAGAGGCCTTTTCATAACGGAGGTGATGGGAGTGCACACGATAAATTCGGTGACAGGGGATTTTTCCCTCGGGGCGTCGGGCCAGTGGATAGAGGACGGCGAGTTGGGTTACCCCGTAAAGGGTATCGCCGTCTCGGGAAACCTGCTCGGTCTTTTTTCAAATGTGGAAGACGTGGCCGATGATATGCGGTTTATAGGCTCCATCGGCGCGCCGAGTATTTACATCAACGAAATAGAGGCGAGTGGAAGATGACGAAAAAGATAGAATCAGACGAAAAGATTGTTGTAAAGGAAGTCCTCGCGAGGAACCCGCTCTTCGTCGGACTCGAAGATTTCTATCTTGAGGATATTATCTCCATAGGCGAGTTAAGGGCCTGGCCGAAGGCCAGCCAGATAATATGCGAGGGCGAAAGCGGAGACTCCGTATACTTTATAATCTCCGGAAGAGCGAAGGTGACCCTTTACGGTGAGCAGGGCCGCGAGATAGTTCTCGCGGTGCTTAAAGAGGGGGATATGTTCGGCGAGATGGCGATTATGGACGAAAAACCGAGGTCGGCGAACGTCGAGGCCGGCAGGGAACTTAAATGCCTCACGGTAAACAAGGAGACTTTTCTCAAGTACCTCGGCAGCCACCACAGGGTCTACAGGACCATGTTCGCCTACCTTACGGGAAGGCTCAGGGATGCGACGAGAAAGATCGGCGGCCTTGCGCTCCTTGACGTTTGCGGCAGGATTGCCCATACTCTCATAGGCATGTCAAAGGCCTCGGCGGAGGAAAAGGTCGTGGATATAGAAAGGCCGACGCACGAGGAACTCGCCGCCATGATAGGGTCATCAAGGGAGGTGGTAAGCCGGGCCCTCAAGAAGATGAGCGAGGAGGGGTATATAAAGGTGGAAAAGGACAGGATACTGCTCTTCATGCACCAGTAAAGCCCGCGGGTACGGGCCTTTGGAAAAGTGGTGACATTAATCACAGATAAATAGTTCTTTTTAAGAAATAATTTGGCTGGAGATAAGGGCCTTGACATCAATCTTTCTTTATGCTAATTAAGCGAAAACATTTAAGCCGGATGCTGCCATGAGGTTAAAGTTGTTTACTTTTCTTTCAAGGATTTTTAGCAGGGCTTCTAAAAAGATAAAGGGCTCTTACAGCGCCCCGAGATATCTTACGTTCTTTGTCCTTTCAAATGATACGTCGAGACCGAGGCGGCTTAAGCTAAGTCTAACGGCGGCAAAAGTCCTCGGCGCCTGTTCGGTCCTCTCTTTTCTTGTCCTCGCCTTTGTCGTGTATGACTATACAAAGATAAAGGCGAATTCCAGAGAATTTTTCAGGCTGAAAAAAGAAAATGCCCAGCAGAAGATTGAGATACAGGACTTTTCCTCAAAGATAAGAGGTCTTGAGTCGCAAGTAGCGCGCCTCGATCTCTTTGACAAGAAGCTCAGGATTATCGCGAACATCGAAGGCCCCAAAAAGCCGGCCGTTACCGGACAGGTCAAGGGCATAGGCGGCGGTTCTTCCATGGACGTCGAGGATTATCTCCTGACACCGGGGTCCAAGGTGGATGAGCTTGTGGGGCAGATGCGCTCAGACCTTACCCAGCTCAAATTAAAGGCAGATTCCCAGGAATCAAGGTTCGCCGAGCTTCAGGGTCAGCTCCTTAAGAAGTCCGGGATCCTCGCGGCAACGCCATCAATATGGCCTGTCAGGGGATGGGTAACCTCTACCTATGGAAAGAGGGTCTCCCCCTTTACCGGACTCACGCAGAACCACAGGGGCATCGATATCGCCAACCGCAAGGGCACCCCGGTGGTCTCCACGGCCAGAGGCACTGTGGTAAGGATAGCGCGTGACGCCAATGTCGGAAAGTTTCTTGTTATAAGACACGGGTATGGAATAAAGACGATTTACGGCCACCTCTCCAAGGTTAATGTGAGGGTGGGAGAGAAGGTGAAGAGGAGGCAGAAGATAGCCTCTCTCGGCAATACGGGGCGTTCCACAGGATCGCACCTACACTACGGCGTGTCGGTAAACGGTGTCTTCGTAAACCCGACAAAATACATCCTGAACTGATTTTGACGGAAAGTTTTAAGAGATTTACGTTTAAAAAAACCAGGGCGTGAAATTGAAAGCTCAAGGCGCTAACAGCCCTTGAGCTTTTTGATTTTCCAGGTTTTTCCGCCGCCCTGTCTTGAGGGGCCTCCTCGGCGCGCGCCCCTGGATTTTTTCAAAGCGTTGTGGAATTAGGCGTCAGATCATGATAATATTTGGAATTATCTTTTAATATTCAAGAAAGAATAACCGGTGTGACATGTTCAATAAGGTTTTAAAGAAAGTTTTCGGAAGTAAAAACGAGCGCGATTTAAAGCGCCTTCATCCCGTGGTGGATAAGGTCAACGCCCTTGAGCCGGGGCTCAAGGATATACCCGACGAGGGTTTTAAGGATATTACACGCTCCCTTAAAGAGCGTCTTAAAGCCGGGGCCGATATTAACGACATTCTGCCCGAGGCCTTTGCCGCCGTGAGAGAGGTTGCGCGAAGGAGACTCGGGATGCGTCATTTCGACGTTCAGATCCTCGGCGGCGGCGTACTCCACGACGGGAAGATCTCCGAGATGAAGACAGGCGAGGGTAAAACCCTTGCCGCCACGCTCGCCCTCTACCTGAACGCCCTGCCGGGCAAGGGCGCCCACCTTGTAACGGTAAACGACTATCTCGCGAGGAGGGACGCGGTCTGGATGGGCCCCATCTACCACACCCTGGGGCTCAGCGTGGGAGTCATACAGCACGAGTCGAGCTTTATGTACGACCCGGAGTATGTCGAGACGGCGGGCGACAACTTCCATTTAAGGCCGGTAGGCCGTAGAGAGGCTTACATGGCCGACATTACTTACGGCACCAATAATGAATTCGGCTTCGATTACCTGCGCGACAATATGAAGTTCTCCCTTGAAGAGTATGTGCAGAGGGACCTCCACTACGCCATAGTCGACGAGGTGGACTCAATACTTATAGATGAGGCGAGGACGCCGCTTATAATATCCGGGCCCACGGAAGAATCCACGGAAAAATATTATCTCCTGGACAGGGTTATTCCGGGGCTTAAAAAGGACGTTCATTACACGGTGGATGAGAAGGCTAAGCAGACGCTTTTCACCGACGAGGGCGTTGAGAAATTAGAGGGTCTTCTCAAGGTGGACAATCTCTACGACCCGAAGAATATAGAGACCCTCCATCATGTCAATCAGGCTCTGCGCGCCCATGTCCTATTTCAGAGGGACGTGGACTATGTGGTCAAAGACGGCTCGGTGGTTATAGTTGACGAGTTCACGGGCAGGCTCATGCCGGGTCGCCGCTGGAGCGACGGGTTGCATCAGGCCGTGGAGGCGAAGGAAGGGGTAAAGATAGAGAACGAAAACCAGACGCTCGCCACCGTGACCTTCCAGAACTACTTCAGGATGTATGAGAAGCTCGCCGGCATGACCGGCACGGCCGATACCGAGGCGTCGGAGTTCAACTCCATATACAACCTCGATGTGATGGTAGTGCCCACCAACAAGCCCATGATAAGGAACGACCAGACGGACCTCGTATACAAGACAAAGAAGGAGAAATTCAAGGCGGTCATAAAAGAGATATCCGAGTGGAACCAAAAAGGAAGGCCCGTGCTTGTCGGTACCATATCTATAGATGATTCGGAGAAGCTTTCACGAATGCTTTCAAACCACGGCCTTGCCCATCATGTGCTTAACGCAAAGCACCACGGACAGGAGGCGGAAATAGTGGCGCAGGCCGGCCGTCTCGGCTCTGTCACCCTTTCCACCAATATGGCCGGCAGGGGCACTGACATAGTCCTTGGCGGCAACCCTGAATATATGGCGGCGTCGGCGGCCGGTAAGGACGACTCCACGGACGCGTACAAGGAGGCGTTCATGGCGGCCAAGACCCTCTGCGATGAGGAGAAGAGGAAGGTCCTCGAACTCGGCGGGCTCCATATAATCGGCACCGAGCGGCACGAATCAAGGCGGATAGACAATCAGCTCAGGGGACGGGCCGGCAGGCAGGGAGACCCCGGCTCCTCAAGGTTCTATCTGTCCCTTGAAGACGACCTTCTGAGGATTTTCGGAAGCGACCGTATAGCCTCTCTAATGAGTAAGATAGGGCTTGAGGAGGACGTGCCCATAGAGCATGGACTCGTCTCAAGGGCGATTGAAAACGCCCAGAAGAAGGTCGAGGCCCATAACTTCGACATAAGAAAGCACCTTCTCGAGTATGACGACGTTATGAATCAGCAGCGCGAGGTCGTATACGGCTACAGGCGTCAGATATTATCCCAGTCCGGTTTGAGGGAGATGGTTAAGGAGTTCTCCGACGAGATGGCGGAGGAGATAGTAAATACCCATGTTGAGGAAAAATCCCGGCCCGAGGATTGGGACTATAAAACACTGAACGACGCTGTTATGAGCCAGTTCGGGACGAGCCTGACGGAGGAAGACCTCCTGGGCGCCGGTGAAAGGGAAAGGCTCGCCGGCATGATAGTGGGTAAGTCCTGGGGGGCTTACGCCGACAAGGTTAATCTCGTTGGAGAGGAGAGCTTCTCCGAGTTCGAGCATGTTATAACGCTCCACACCCTCGATAACCTCTGGAAGGACCATCTCCTGAGTATGGATTATTTGAAGGGCGGTATAGGCCTCCGTGGTTTCGGGCAGAAGAACCCCCTGCAGGAATACAAGAAAGAGGGTTACGATCTTTTTGTGGATATGATATTCAGGTTCAAATCCGAGGTCGTGGAGCGGCTCTTTAAGGTCCAGATAAAGATGGAGGAGGTGGCCGAGGAGATAGCGCCCCCCGAGCCGCCCGTGAATGTAACATACAGCCGGGGCGAGCAAGAGGAAGGGTCCGGCCAGCGTAAAGAGACACCGGTTAAGAGGAACGCCGACAAGGTCGGCAGAAACGAACCGTGTCCCTGCGGCAGCGGAAAGAAGTATAAAAAATGCTGCGGCGCGTGAGGCCGGCCCCGGCGCTCATGCATGGAAATAAAAGAGACTCCTCCTGACGTAAGGGCACTCATGTGACAACCCTCCCGCAAAGCTATAAGCTGATTTTAACCAACGCGAGTTTTCAACAGTGTTCGGCACCTTTAGATACATACTCGCCATCATGGTGATGATCACCCACCTGTGGCCCTCGTCCCTCCTGTGGGCGGGGTTTTACGCGGTCTTTTCCTTTTTTCTGCTTAGCGGATATCTTATGACCCTTGTACTCAATGAAAGGTACGGGTTTGACCTTCAAGGGCTGAAGAGATTTTTTATAAACAGGGCGCTCAGAATTTATCCGCCCTATCTTGCCGTACTTTGCATAGCCGCGCTTGTTGCGATTTTTTTGCCCGCAGTCACGCTTAAAATGAATCCACGTATAATCTTGCCGTCTTCATTGGGCGACGTGGGCGCGAATCTATTCATAATAGGGGCGTTTTTCAAGAGGGGCCACGATATATCAAGGCTTGTCCCCCCTGTCTATTCGCTTCACGTTGAGCTTGTTTTTTATATACTCATGGCGCTTCTTTTGGCCAGGGGCAAGGCGGTGGCGGTACTGTGGTTTGTTGCGGGGCTGGCATACACGGTTTACGCCCTTTTTTACATGGATTTTGTGGCGCGCTATTATACGGTTATAGGCTGTGCACTACCTTTCAGCCTGGGCTCGCTTATATATTTTTTCAGGAGGCCGTCCTTTAAGCCGTCTTCATGGCTTGTTCTTATGGTCATGTCGGCCTTTATCGCAAACGTCGCCTTCGCCGACAGGCTCTGGCGGTATACGGCCGTTGATGGGTTTTATGCATCCCTTGTATTGACCGCTATCGTGGTTTTGGTGCTGGGGAGCGTCGACAGGGCCGATATTCCGGCATGGATGGCAAGGACTGACAAGTTCCTTGGGGACCTGTCTTATCCAATATTCCTCGTTCACTGGCACGTGGCCGTGGTAATTGTCTACCTTGGACTGCCTGGAGTGGGGATGAGAGGCGGAGCGCTCTTCTTTATCGCTCTGCCAGTGGCAAATATTGTCGCCTTTGCAATACATCTCGTGGTAGAGAGACGGTTGAACAGAGCAAGGGATAGGATCAGGGAAAGGGCTGTATTGATAAGGGGCAAGGTCCGCTTGCAGACAGGCGCAGGGAAGGCCCTGTAGCAAGGGTCTATCCGCCGCACCTTCACCTCCTCCATATCGCGACGTAAAAAATCCCTTCAAAAAACCACTCAGTTGTAATAAGTTGTATTTTGTAATTCCGTTTCAGGGGGCTGGCGTTGACTGAAAAGAAGATTGTAGGTTATAGTGGGTTAACGGTGCCGGGTTTCAGGGCCTCGGGCATTTCCTGCGGCGTCAAGAAGAAGGCCAAGTTGGACCTCGCCCTTATCCTCTCTGACGTGGACGCGGAGGCCGCCGGCCTCTTTACCACGAACAGGGTCAAGGCCGCCCCCGTGCTCCTCGATATGGAGAGGATTTCAAGCGGCAAATCGAGGGGCGTCGTCGTCAACAGCGGCAACGCAAACGCCTGTACCGGTAAGAAGGGATATGACGATTCACAGAAGACGGCCTCCCTTGTTGAAAAGGCCCTCGGCCTTAAAAAAGGCGATATCCTCGTCTGCTCAACGGGCGTTATCGGGGTCCCGCTTCCGATAAAAAAGATCGAATCCGCCGTACCCCGGCTCGTTAAAAAACTCGACCCTCAAGGCCTGAGTGAAGCCGCCTCGGCGATACTGACCACCGACGCCTTCGAGAAGACTTTTTGCGCTAAAAAAACCATCGGCGGGAGGCCGGTTACAATAGCGGGCATTGCCAAGGGCGCCGGCATGATAGCCCCTGATATGGCTACCATGCTCGCCTTCTTTTTTACCGACGCATGTATAAAGAGCAGGGTCCTTGGAAAGGCCCTGAGAGAGGCCGTTGACGCCACCTTTAACAGCATAATGGTCGATAACGACACGTCAACCAATGATACTGTACTGGCCTTTGCCAACGGGCAGAGCGGGTGCGCCGAGATAAAGGCTGGAGGTGATGGGTACGAGGGCTTCGCCGGACTTTTAAAGGAGACCGCGTTAAAGCTCGCCCACATGATAGTCAGGGACGGCGAGGGGGCCACGAAGTTCGTGGAGATAGAGATAAGGGGCGCAACGTCAGCGAAAGAGGCCCGCCGCGCCGTGAGGACCATTGCCGGGTCAATGCTTGTAAAGACCGCCTTTTTCGGCGGCGACCCCAACTGGGGCAGGCTCATCGCCGCCCTCGGGAGGGCCGGCGTATCGATGGACCAGAGCAAGGTGGATATCTTTTTCGGCCATGTGCCCGTTGTTAAGGGGGGCCTGGACGCGGGAAATGAAAGGCGCGCCGCGGCTGTATTTAAGAAAGGGGAATTCACGGTAAGGGTGGAGCTGAACCGTGGAAAGGGCTGTGCGAGGCTGTGGACCTCGGACCTGGGTTATGATTATGTGAGGATAAACTCCTCTTACAGGACTTGATTTTTAGCTGACCCCGCTTAATCAGGTTTGCTCAGGGTTTGGACAAGAAAATATGGAGGTCTTATGGAGGTTCTTTTAAAAGAAGCTGACAGGTGGCTGAGGCAGGCCCAGTACGATCTCAAGGTGTCGGAGTGGAATGAGGAGGGAGGCTTCCACGCCCCGAGCTGTTTCTGGGCCCAGCAGTCGGCGGCCAAGGCCCTGAGGGCGTTCCTCTTTCTCAACAAGGAAGACGCCGTTGTTACACGTTCCGTGGCCGATCTCCTCGACAGGGCCATCACATATGAAGAGGAATTTAAAAGGTTTGTGGGTTCATCCACGAGTCTCGACCTCTACTATAAGTCATCGCGCTTTCCCGACGCCCTGCCAGGGGGTATCCCCGCCGAGGTCATAAGCGGGAAAGACTCGAGGGACGCCGTAAGGCAGGCCACCGATATACTCGCCGTCGTTCAAAAGGCGAGAAAGGATTATCTCCCCGAGACATTATGACCCGCCGCGGCTGATGGTTTTTTATGAAGTTTAAGGGCGCGGCGGGGCAAGGGGTGGGCGGCGATTTAGTGCGCCGGCCCTCACGCGGCGCCGTCCGTCCATTTGTCATTGACACCTGACGCTGAGATTTTATAATAAGACCTGATTTTAAATGTCACCGGCCGGTTTTTTTTGAACATTTAACATGGTGGGGTTGTTGACGGACAAGATAATTTTAGCGGTTCCCTTTATCTTCGGGACGGTGGTGGGGAGTTTTTTAAATGTCTGCATCTACCGCATACCCGCCCGTATCTCCATAGTATCTCCGTCCTCGAGGTGTCCCCTTTGTAAGCGCCACATTCCGTTTTATCTCAACATTCCTCTTTTAAGCTATATTATGCTGGGCGGCAGATGCAGGTATTGCAGGGTCCCCATATCACTGCAGTACCCTTTTGTTGAAGCCCTTACTGGTTTTTTCGCCGCCGTTTTGTTCCTGAGATTCCAGCTCACCGCTGAGTTTTTTGCCTACTTCATTTTTCTTTCCTCCCTCATTGTCATAACGTTTATAGACTTGAGACACAAGATAATACCTGATGTTATAAGCATCCCCGGGGTGGTGCTGGGCTTCGCTCTGTCATTTTTTTTACCGGCTCCCGGGATCCTTAACTCCTTTACCGGGATAGTCCTCGGCGGCGGCATCCTTGTCGGCATCGCGGCCGCCTATTATTTTTTTTCCGGCAAAGAGGGCATGGGGGGAGGCGACATAAAGCTTCTGGCCATGATAGGCGCGTTTCTTGGCTGGGAGGGGGTGCTCTTCACGCTCTTTACGGCCTCTTGTATCGGGGCCGTTCTCGGTCTCGCCGCGGTTGTCATACTCGGCAAGGGGAGTAAATACGCCCTTCCCTTCGGCCCTTTTCTGGCCCTGGGCGCCGTTCTTTACCTCTTTTACGGAAAGGATATTATCGGTTGGTATATCCTGAGGATTTCCGGCGGCCTGTAATCGTAACAAGGGTTCACTTGGATGAAGCTTAGAATAGGCATACAAACGCAACTGGGCCTCGGCATCGCGCTTACAACGCTTGCCGGCATAGGTTTCATCGGGTTGATGAGCATAAAGATGTTTGAGAGCAGGGCCGTATACTGGAAAGCGGTTGAGGCGCAAAAGGTTGTCAAGTTCGTGGGTTCGGCCACCTCCCGGTTAAGGAGCCCTGAGGAAAAACTCAGGACATACGGTTTTGTGGGAGGTTTGCTGAAGGATATGGGCGTAAGGGATTTCAGGCTTGCCGGACCCGCGGGCAACACCGTCTTTTCCGAAGGGGCGCTTCCGGAAAAACCCGGCAGGCCGCTTCTTTTCCAGGAGGGCATAAAGGTCCATAGGTTCGGGGGGGGAGGATGGTTTGATGGTTCAGGAGGGTTCCTTTATGTAAGGGCGTCATTTGGAAAGTCAGGCTCTGAGGACAGGCTTGATTTTACCCTGCCCCTCGATGATATAAATGAAGACCTCGCGGGAGTCAGGAAATTTCTCTTCATTTACGTTATCCTGGACTCGGCGATTATAATAGGCTTTGCCTTTTATTTCCTCTCCGGCTCGGTAATAAACCCCATCAGGAGACTGACGGAAGCCGCCACGAGGATCGCCGGGGGCTCGCTCGGTGAAAGGGTGGAAATAAAATCCGACAACGAGATAGGGGCTCTCTCAGATTCCTTCAATCAGATGGCGCAGAGGATTGAAGAAGAGATAAAGGCGCTCGAGCGTGTGAACAAGGAACTTGTCACCGCGCAGGCGGAGCTCCTCCGGTCGTCCACCCTTGCGGCGGTGGGAAGGCTCGCCGCCGGGTTGGCACACGAGATAGGAAACCCGCTCGGCGCCGTGGGCGGTTATCTGAATATCCTCGAAAGGGGTGTTGGAAACAAAGAGGAGGAAAGTGAAATACTGAAACGTACTTCGCGGGAGGTGACGAGGATAGACTCGATATTAAGGGATTTCCTTGAGCTTTCAAGGCCGGAGAAAGGAGCGGTCGAACCCGTGGATGTAAACACACTCCTTGCCGAGAGTGTATCCGCCCTTGAGGGACACGACGACTTTAAGGATATAGAGGTGAAAAAATCTTTCGCCGAGCCCTTGCCGCCCGTTATGATTCACGAGGGCAAGTTGAGACAGGTTTTTATAAACCTCCTCGTAAACGCGGCGCAGTCCATCTCCGTTAAGTCCACGCCGGGCCTTATTACGCTCACCACGGGCGTGGAAAAAGAAGAGGTACAGCAAAGACGTTTTAAAAGGCGCAGCGACGACAGGCCCATCGTAAGGGGGCGGGAGAAGAAAGAATACAGGGAGTTCGTCGTGGTAAAGGTCAAGGATACTGGCGGGGGCATAGGCGAGGAGGACGCTCAAAAGATATTCGAACCTTTTTTTACGACAAAAGAGGTGGGAAAGGGCACAGGGCTCGGCCTTTTCGTCTCCGAGAGTATTATAAAGACTTACGGCGGGGAAATAGGTTTTCATTCGATCGTGGGCGAGGGGTCCACCTTTACCGTAAAACTGCCTTCAGGGAGGGGCTAAGGTTATGAAGGTCATGGTTATTGACGACGAAGAATCGATGCGCCACATGCTCTCGGTGATACTCAAGATGGAGGGCTACGATGTCACGGCCTTTTCCGAGGCGTCAAAGGCCCTTGAAGGCCTCGACGCCGATGATTTTGATTTTATCTTGAGCGACATAAGGATGCCCGGCATGGACGGCCTTGAATTCCTTAAAAGGCTTAATGAGAAGAAGAAGGACCAGACGGTTATCATGATGAGCGCATACGGGACCATAGATACGGCCATAGAGTGCATGAAGCTCGGGGCCTATGATTACATCTCAAAGCCCTTCAATGCCGACGAGATAATCCTTACCCTCAAGAAGGCCGAGGAGAGGGAGAGGCTCAAGAGGGAGAATTTGAGGCTTAAGGAGGAGGCGGCCGGGGAGTATGACGTCAAAAACATAATAACCGTTGACCCAAAGATGCTTGAGGTGCTCCAGCTTGCGAAAAAGATTTCCGATTATTCCACAACCGTACTTATCACCGGTGAAAGCGGCACGGGAAAGGAGCTTGTGGCAAGGGCCATACACACCTCAGGAGGACGCGCCTCCAACCCCTTTGTCGCCGTCAACTGCGGGGCCCTGCCGGGTAACCTCCTGGAGAGCGAATTATTCGGCCACGTGAAGGGGGCCTTTACCGACGCCCATAAAAACAAGACAGGCCTTTTTGAGGAGGCCGACGGCGGTACTATCTTTCTTGACGAGATAGGAGAACTCCCCATGGAACTTCAGGTAAAACTCTTGAGGGTCCTCCAGGAGGGGGAGGTCAGAAGGGTGGGCGGCACAAAGCCTTTGAAGGTGAATACAAGGGTTGTGGCGGCTACCCTGAAGGACCTTAAAGAAGAGGCGAGAGAGGGGAGGTTCCGTGAAGACCTCTTTTACAGGCTCAATGTCATTGAGGTGGACCTGCCGCCCTTAAGGGAAAGGCCGGGTGACATTGAGGCCCTGGCGGAGCACTTCGTTAAAATGTACGCGAAAAAATTCAGAAAGCAGGTAAAGGGGCTTAAAAAGGACGCCCTGGACGCCCTTTTACACTACCAATGGCCGGGTAACGTGAGGGAACTCGAAAATGTCATAGAGAGGGCAATGATACTCGAGGATTCCGGAAAGATAAAAAAGGAGTCCCTTCCCATGGGGGTTGCCTCTCCGGAGCCGGGCTCACATTTCACCGTCTCAGATGACCTCTCCATCAAGAAGGCCGAGGCGGCCCTGGAGAGGGAGTTTATTCAAAGGGCGCTGGAAAAGACGAAGAACAACAAGACCAGGGCCGCCGACCTCCTGGAGATAAGCCACAGGGCGCTCCTTTATAAGATAAAGAGTTACGGATTGTAAAAGGGCTTCTTTTCCTGATTGGTCAGGGAGGAAGTTTGATTCCTTAGCCGCATAAAAGTAAGGAACTATGAAAAGATTGCGGACTTTTTTCGCCCGAATATTGTAAATATTGCGTTATTTCAAGAACTTAGGATTTGGCACGGCCATTGCAAATATTTAAGGTAGATTTTTTTCAGGCTGTTGAGTTTTTGTCGCGTGGTCAGCCTGGTACAGCAAAAAAAACGGTTGGAAGACGGATAAGGAGGACCGGGAGAGTAAAGATGAAGATTTCCGGGGAAAAAGGTTTCACTCTTGTAGAGACACTGGTGGTCGTGGCTATCTTTGCGGTGCTGGTCATTATCGCGGCCCCGAATTTTTTGAGCACCACCTTTCCCCGCATGAAGCTCAAGAGTTCGGCGAGGGACGTATATACAATGCTCCAGTACGCCAGGGGCAAGGCCGTGAGTTCCACTCAGCAGTACGGTGTGCAGTTCAACCTCGACGCCGTCCCCGAGACCTTCGATGTGGTGACAAGGGCGGTGGGCGCCTCCACATGGAACATTGATACTTCCATAGCGCAAAAGAGCGTGGAGAGCGGGATTGAGATTTTCAGTGTAACGGTGGGGGGAACCGAGTATACAACCGGCACTACACCGGTTATATCCTTTGACCCCTTCGGGGCGGCTTCTGTGGCTGACATAAAACTCAACGTCACGCAGATACCGGCGGAACAATACAAGGTAAGTGTCGCCTCTTCAAGCGGAAGGGTGACGATAAATACATCGTGGTGACAGGGATGAAAAGAGTAGATATCAAAAGAGAGGAAGGTTTCACGCTCATCG
Organism: Thermodesulfobacteriota bacterium; assembly: GCA_046754225.1. Taxonomy (GTDB): domain Bacteria; phylum Desulfobacterota; class GWC2-55-46; order GWC2-55-46; family JADFVP01; genus BTQV01. Next base: position 13,926 of record JBHHVI010000048.1, read on the forward strand.
AGGTGCTCGTGGGCATATTCATCTTGAGCATGGCCCTCATCGCTCTCGCAGGGCTCATGTCCACCACGATAAGGACCGGCGACTTCGGGCGCACCACCTCTGAGGCGGCCAACCTCGCCCGTGAGAAGTTGGAGGACATCGAGAGGGCGGCCATGGCGAATTTTGACAATGTGCAGGACACGGTGGCCGGCAGCGACCCCGTGGCCGGCGTAAACCCCGACCAGGTGGAGGATTACGGGACGATAGCAGGGTTTTCATCGTTCAGAAGAGAAGTATATATTACCGACGGCGCGCTCCCCGTTAATTCCAAGGACGTGGCCGTAAAGGTGCTCTGGAGCGATACCGTCGGCTCCGGCCATTCAACTATTTTCAGGACGACCATGGCGAGGTAACCATGTTTAAAAAGTTATCAAATAATAAAAGAGGTTTTACGCTCGTGGAGCTCCTCATCGCCATGGCGGCGGGTATTGTCGTGATAGGCGCCATATATTCGCTTTACACCTATTTTCTGCGCACCTCCACGGGCCAGGACAGGCTCCTTGAGATACAGCAGGAGACGCGCATCGCCATAGAGAGGGTGGTAAAAGAGGTGAGGGCGGCCGGGTGTTATTACAAGGACACGCCCATCATAACGGCGACCGCCAGTACAATGGAGTTCGAGTCCGACACCGACCCCGATCCCACCGCCGGGCCGTGGAAGATAAAGTACGAACTCGATACAACCGCCAAGGAACTCCTGAGGAGCGAGGCCGCATGGAGCGGCGCCGCCTACGGCGCCTACGGAGCGGGCGTTGACCTCGCTGGACACATCACGGGACTTACCTTCTCATATTATGATGAGACGGGCACTGTTATATCAACGCCCGTCACCTCCCAGGCGAACAGGGACCTGATAAGGAGGGTGGATATTGTCATAACCGCCTCCACGGACGACCCCAACCCGGCGACGAACCAGATAGATACCGTAACCCTCAACACGAGCGTCTATACACGGTGCATGGGCGTTCAGCAGAGTACCGATACGACGGAGTGCGCTTTGCCCACGAACCTCGCCTCGACCGACCCCGGCATATGCGGGCGGCTTAACCTCACGTGGACCAAGTCCGCGTCAACCGACGCCGCGGGCTATAAGATTTATTATAAGGTCTCAACCGCGTCCTTTTATACGGGCCTCATAGACGTTCCCGGCGGCTCATCATGGAACTACACCCTGACGGGCCTTACGGACGGCGAGACCTATGAGATCGCCATGAAGTGCTACGATACTTCGGGCAATATCAACGCGGCCACCACGGCTCCCATATCCGGAAGCACAAGTCCCACGGACACCACCCCCAACGACTCCACCGCCCCGGACCTCCCCACGGCCGTGGACTCCACAGCGGGGGACGGTCTTGTGACCCTCACCTGGACGGGAAGCACCGCCGTGGATACGGGAGGGTACAATATATACAGGAGCGACGACGGAGGAGGTGTATTCACCAAGGTGGCCGAGG
>JBHHVI010000049.1:0-14762 GCA_046754225.1 Thermodesulfobacteriota bacterium
CCTTGTGGAGCGGAAGGAAAACATATTTTTTGTTGCGAGGCACATCCTTGATTAGAGGTTGTGCGCGGTCCGCGAGTTTGGAGATTATAACCTAAAAGCAATGCACACACTTGTCTTTTTATCAGGGCTGAACTGGAGCGGGTTCTGGCGTCCAAGCGTCACCAATATCGCCGGCTCCAATATAAACCATATCGACCCGCCCCATACCGGCGCGATACCCTTTATAGCCCTCCTCTTTATAATCGCGGCTCTTGTCTTTGCGCTCCTCGTTATCTTCAGGGCGAAAAAACCTTCACAGGGGGCGGTCTTTAAGTCCCTTGTCTATGCCTCCGCCTTTACGGCCCTTATCTCCGCCTTCAGGATGGACTACAACTGGGCCGCGCTCTACCGGGATTACTCTAGGCGGCTCGCGGGAAAGGACACAAACCAAAGGCTCAACGCAATCGACGGGAACAGGTTTTACACTTTTTTGGACTCCGTAAAAAAGGCCGTCCCCGCCGGCGCCGCCATAAGAGACCTCGATATGGATATAAAAAAAGTCGGTGTGTATCCCTATCTCGCCACACTACGCGGCAATTATCTGCTCCTTCCAGTAATGACCTCCAAGAATGGCAGGTTTATATGGGTACACTACAAATATAGCAAATTCAATTATAACCTCGACACCCGGACCCTTCAGGTGGCCGGCTCCGTCTTCAGGGCGCGCCTCTATGAATATTACGACGGAGAGGGCGCGCTATTCGAGATTATCGACGGGAGGTAGCCAAAAAGATGAAAGTCTTAATAGCCCTGATACTGCCTTCCGTTCTGGGTTATCTAATTGTCTCGCTCGCCGACGGTCGGGGCGGGAGGGGCGGCCTTGGCGAGAAACTCGCTATCGGGTTCGGGGCAGGCTACGGGATTGTTGTTTACGAAATTTTTCTAATGGGCCTCGCCGGCATACCTCTTACACTGACCTTTATCACCGCCATAATCATCCTGAGCATTTTTCTACTTATCGTTATAAGACTACGGCTGCCCTTCGGGGCCGGAGCGTCGGCACGGATTGAGGGGGTTACACACCAAAGAGACCCTTTTAAAATATTTTTTGCCTCAGCCCTTATCCTGTGGATAACCCTCAAGGTTCTTTTCGTCCTTTACGGGGGGCTTTATTTCCCCATACTCTCGCAGGATACGTGGTGGAACTGGTCCGGGACGGCGAAGTTCTTTTTCTACAGCAAGAGTCTTGTCCTCGACCCCTCGAATGAGCATTTCTTCGGCACGGGCTACAGGCCCTTTCTCGGCTATCCCCTCTTAAACCCCCTCATGCAGTTGTGGACGGCCCTTATCATCGGAGACTTCCATGAGGCGCTCGTCAAGGCATGTATGCCCGTATATTATATCTCGTGCCTCGCAGTAGTATTTTTTGCCGTGAAGAAGGAAGGCGGGTTCTACGCCGGACTCCTTACCGCCTTCTTCTTATCGGCGGCACCTCTAATGACGTACCACGCCGTGGACGCTTACTCAGACCTGCCGCTGGCCTTTTACGTCCTCTCCGGGTCTGTTTTTTTATGGAGATATATGGAGGAAGGCGGGGAATCAAGGGCGGCCCTTTCGGGCCTTCTCTTTGCCATGGGCGCCTTCACCAAGAACGAGGGGGTCGTATATCTGGCGGCTGGATTCATGGCCATCACGGCCTTTAACCTTCTGGAAAAGAGGCGGGAGTGGAAGAGCATTTTATACTTCAGCGTTCCGGCCCTCCTCTACATTGGCCCCTGGCTCCTCTTCAAGGCCTACTACGGCATCGGCTACGGCCACGGCAGTGGCGTGGGCGTGGGCGCCGAGGACGTCGCCGGCGGGCTTGTCCTCTCCGGGGCCCTGCACCCGGGGGTCATACCCGTCTTTTTCAAGGAGATATTTCTCACCATAAACCACGGCCTTGTATTCCCATTCCTCGCCCTTATTGCCGTCCTCGGCGTAAGGACGCTTATGCGGTCTAATATAAAATACCTTATCCTTATCATCATCCTCGCGGCCGCCGTGTTCCTCGCTGACTACATCGTAACGGATGACTTCATATTCGTATTCAACCGTACGGGGATGAACAGGAACGCCCTTACATTCCTGCCGCTCTCCTTTCTCGCGGCGGGACTCCTTACGTCCAGGCTCTTAAAGGGGCTCTCTAAAAAAGAGGTGTAAAAAAGATTACGGCGCGGCGCACTCAGCTGGACTGCCCTTGATCTTTTCCACGGTGTGCTTCAAGGCGGGCATTACCACGGCGAGGTTCTCTCTTACGGCCCTCGGGCTTCCGGGGAGGTTTATTATGAGGGTGGTTTTCCTTATCCCGCAAAGAGCCCTCGAAATCATGGCGTGGGGGGTTTTTTTAAGGCTCTCGGCGCGCATGGCCTCACTCATTCCCCGAAGCTCTCTGTCTATAACGGCCTCTGTCGCCTCAGGCGTCACATCTCGCGGCGTAACCCCGGTGCCCCCCGTTGTAAGTATTATATCGAGGCCGAGGGTGTCGGAAAACTCTATAAGTTTTTCCTTTATGACGGGGACCTCGTCGGGGATAACCTCATAGGCCCGTACCTCGCCGAGTTGGGCCGTTACCATGCGCTCGATCTCAGCCCCGCTCAGGTCCTCTCTCTCTGCGCGTGAGCCTTTGTCGCTCATGGTGAGTATTCCAACGGTTATCACGTCCATTAAACTCTCTTCTTAAGATTATCAGTCAGCCTGACGGCTATGAGCCGCCCCGGCTTAAGCAAGGGGCATAAAAAAGGCGTCAGGTTACACGCACCCAGGGCACGGGCAATAGACCCGCAGAAAAAACTCAAGGAGTCTCAGAGACCCACACATCGCCACCGGCCGTGGTCTCCCTCTTCCAGATGGGGGTCGTGCGTTTAAGCTCGGTTATGGCCCACTCGCATGCCATAAAGGCGTCGTTACGGTGAGCCGAAGCCGCGGCGATAAGGACTATATCCTCTCCTATCTCAATATGGCCTGTCCTGTGCACTATGGCCATCTCGATTATGTTGAAGTTCTTAAGCGCCCTCTCCCTTATATCCCTGAGCTTCTTCTCGGCCATGCCGGGATAGTGCTCGAAGTCGAGCCCCTTTATGTCATGGCCCCTTGAAAAATCCCTCGCCGCCCCGAGAAAAGTGACGACGGCTCCGATGCCCTTTGAGGCCCTTTTTACCGCCTCCACCGTCTCTTCCACGGAAAAAGCTTCCTTCTGTATCCTTACGAGTTCTTCCATATTTTTTTGAGCAGAGCCTTCCCTGCTAAAAGAAGAGCGGTTATTCTACGTCAACAATCAACCGCCGGAAAAAGGCGGCAAAAGCCCCACCTCGTCACCGTCATTTATAATCGTATCGTTTGACGCGAACTCCTCATTAACGGAAATAAGTACGGACCTGCCGTCAAGGGTCTCAGTGAGGGCCGGAAAATCCTCTTTGAGCATCTTCTTGAGCGCATGGACCGTAATCGGGCCCTCTATTTCGTACTCCCTCGACTCCGCGCCGGCGAGCCTGCTGAGCATGGCGAAAAATTTTACCTTTACCATAAAAAAATTATACCATCTTTTTGGCTGTTTTACATGTGGGGAGCCTGGCGGGTCTTAATTTACAGAAAAAAAGAGGCGGGTTCAAGGGTTTTTATTGCACATACACGCCGCCGCGCTTATTGAATCACAGCGCGCCGCGACTCGGGGCCTTTAGGGCGTAGCAAGAGTTTTTATTGGACCGGTTCGGCGTAGTATGTGGCGGGGTCCGGCCTGGGGCGGACCGGCCAAGGCAAAAAATTATTTTATCTTCCCGTCGAGGCTCTTGTCCATCTTCACCATGTCGCGTCTCGACGCCTTTGAAAAGAGGGATGTAAAGGAGTCGGCGTCGCCGGGGAAGGCCGCGTAGCCGTAGTAGAGGTCTATCTTCCCTTCGGCAAAGACGCCGGCGAGAAGGTCGTCCCCGTTTACCGCTTCCATGATGGACTCAAGCACCCTCGTAACCTTCTCATCGGTGTCGGGAAAGAGAAGGCCGAACATCTCATCGTTAAGGCGCGTGACAAAGTCAAAGCTCCTTATCTTTTCCTTCATAAGGTCCATGAGCCTTGCCTCGACGTCGGCCTTTTTTTTACCGGCCACATCCCTCAATCCGGCCATCCGGACCGTGGCCAGCACAAGCCCCTTATCGAGGCGCCTTGAACGGTTCAGTTCCTGCTCCACCTTCTTTTCAAAGGCCTCGAGGGGTGTGAGCCCGCTGATATCCTTTTCCTCCGGCTCTTTTATCACAACGCCGCTAAAGAGCGTGGAGGCGAGAGTCCTCTCGGCGAAGACCGCGAACCTTCTCAATATTTCCAGGTCCGCCTGGGTAAAGGCGCTCGGTGACACGGAACCTTCGTACCTCTTGTTAAAAAGCGAAATAACGCCGATTATCTTCCCGTCTATCTTCAGGGGGTGTGAGATGACCGATTTTATGAAGGGGCTCAACTGCTCTGAGAATTCCCTCGTTATGGGCTCTTTTTTACGCAGCACCTCAAGTACCGTCTCCTTCTCAAGGGGCTGGAACTGAGCTTTTATATCTTTCCCGTCAATCCCCGTGCTCGCCACCGTCTGGTACCTCTGGGTGTCATCATGCATGACCCTCAGAACAGAGCCGTCCGCCCCGAGCACCGCCGCTGATTTTTCCGCTATCATATCTACGAGCCTTTTAGGGTCGGTAACGGGTATGAGCTCTAACCCGAGGTCGTCGACAGAGGAGAACCTCTTCTTCCAGCGGCTGTCCCTTTCGGTTTCCATAAACCTGTATACGCTCTGGCCCACAAGTGTCCTTATATCCTTCAAGAATGATTCGTGGTATTTCGAGAGCCCCTGCGTGGAAATGACCTGCCCGCTCAGGGTACCCACAAACTTGCTCTGGCAGACCATGGGCATGCTTATATAAACCTTCTTTTCCACATCATCCTCCGTCCTATCAACGAGGACGACGTCTTTTTTCGACTCCATGGCGTACCCTTCTATGCCCTCGCCGGCCCTTATGCCGAGCATCCCGAGTCCCGCCGCGTCCCTCGAACTCGAAGCCTTCAAGAGCAGCCTCTTCGACTCCTCGTTGAAGAGATAGATATAGCACGTGAGTCCCGGCACCTCTTCAACAACCATCCTGGCGATAACGCTCAGGCGTTTCTCCATGGGCATGTCAGAGGACATTATCCCGTCTATCTCCTTCCAGAAACCGAACTTGGCGGCGTCCGAGCGGAGCCTGTCGTATTCATTTGATTTTTTTACCACCTCGGCGGCAAGCGAAGCGAGGGAAACGAGGAACTTCAGGTCTTCTTCCTTGTAGGCGTCGGTGGATTCTCCGGTGCTTACGTTGATTACCCCTATCACCTCTCTACCGGCTATAAGGGGCACGCTCATGGCGCACCTGGCGTCGCTCCTATCCCTCGGGTTAACAAAGTCGACGGGGTCGGCCTTGCCTGAGACAATAATGGGTTTGCCCTCGGCCGCGGCCTTGCCGGAGATACCCTCTCCAAAGGGCACGCGTATCTTCCTTACAACCTCCTCGTCCATGCCCTTGGCTATCTCCACCCTCAACTTCTTCTCTCCGGGGGATGTGAGCATTATGGAGGAGCGCTCGGCGCCCGTGGACTCGGTTATAAGTTTTAAGAGAAGAGAAAAGAGTTCCTTCCTGTCGGTTATGAGCCTCAGGGAATTTACTATCTCCCTTAAAGAACTGAAGAGGGCGGCCTGCTCGCTTTCTCTGGCGCGTCCGCCTCCCTTTACCGCCGCCGAGTTCCTGACCTCCCATATAAGCCTCGCGCTTAAGGGGCCGAGCTTCTCAATGTCGTTAAACTCCGGTGCCTCAAGGAATTTTTCAGTGGCGCGGTCCTGCACTGCGTCAATAATGATGTCTATATCAGGGTTGTTCTTTATTTCATTGAGATCAAAGGTCGTACTGATTTTCAGTTTTTTAGAGAGCCTGTAGCCGAGCTCGTTGAGTTTGAATATCATCGCGTCCCTGTTCGAGTCGGCTATCATACAGACCCTCGTGGACCTGTCGTTTAAAAGGACGGGCAGGAGCTTCAGGGCCTCCTTGTTGGCCCCTATTATGGCAACGTTTTTCTTTATATCCGCCATGGTTATATCTTCTCCAGTACGCCGAGTTTCAGGAGCATCTTAATAAGACTCTCGGAGTCTTCTCCATAGCCCCTTATCTCCGCGCCCACAACAGCCATATCGTTCATGTCTTTCATGCCCCCGAGGACTATGGTAGATTCCTTTTCTCCCATCGTCTCCTCAGGCGGCAAGGCGTCCGGTTCCACCTCGAACTCCCCGTCCCTCCAACCCATTAGCTCCCTCAGGGCGTCGGCGCCGCTCATATCCCGGTAAGTGGCGTGAACGATACTGCCGTCTTTTATGTATACGTGGCCAAAGCCCATCTCTCCACCAAGATGCAGGGCCGCGGTCCTTTTTTCGGAAAGAAATATCTGTATGATGTCTACAAGGTTTATGTCCGCCAGTCTTCCCTTGACTCCCATTTTCCACCTCATGAAAGAATAAAAAAAACGTAAGTCCGTAAAAATGAAGGATTTTTTAGAAAGCTGCCATGTCTATTTAAAGCAATACCCATGCCAAAACGTAACCCACTGATTTACCTACTTTTTTTTCACAAAGGGCGTAAATTACTCCGCATTTTTTGCGTAGTCACGTAACTTTTGTCATACATTTCCATATAATATCACGGGAGCTCAGAGTAAGGAAAAGGCCTTATTCCCTGATCTGGCCGTCGCCGTAGACGATAAACTTCTCCGTTGTAAGCTCTTTAAGCCCCATGGGACCGAAGGCGTGTATCTTTGTGGTGGAGATCCCTATCTCGGCGCCGAGGCCGAGTTCAAAACCGTCGGAAAACCTCGTCGACGCGTTCACGAGCACAGTGGAGGAGTTTACCTCCTTTAAAAACCTCCGCGCGTTCCCGTAGTCCCCGGTCACTATGGATTCGGTATGAAGCGAGCCGTACTTCGCTATGTGGGCCATAGCCTCATCCATCCCCCCGACTACCTTCACGGCGAGTATGAGGTCAAGGTACTCGGCGCCCCAGTCCTCTTCCACCGCCTCTTTCAGCCCCCCGAGTATCTTTATCGTCTCAGGGCAGGCGCGTAGTTCCACCCCCGCCTCTTTATACCTCTTATAGACAGCGGGCAGAAATTCTCCGGCGATATTTTTATGCACGAGGAGCGTTTCCATGGAGTTACAGACCCCGGGCCTCTGTACCTTGGCGTTATAGGCTATATCAACGGCCATATTCAGCCCGGCATGCTCGTCCACGTATACGTGGCAGACGCCCTTGTAATGTTTTATGACGGGTATACGCGAGTTCTCCACGACAAACCTTATAAGCCCCTCGCCCCCCCTCGGTATTATGAGGTCTATGTACTCCTCGAGCTTAAGCATCTCAAGCACGGCCTCCCGCCCGGTAGTCTTAACCACCTGCACGGCGGCCTCGGGCACTCCCGCGCTCCTGCAGGACCCCTTCAGGACCTTCGCTATGGCCCTGTTGGAGTTTATAGCCTCACTCCCGCCTCTAAGGACGACGGCGTTACCCGATTTAAGGCATAGAGCGGCCGCGTCGGCAGTCACATTGGGGCGCGATTCGTAGATAATACCTATGACGCCTATGGGTATCCTGATCTTACCCACCTGCAGCCCGTTGGGCCTTGTCCACATCCCCGTAACCTCTCCCACGGGGTCGGGCAGGGCCGCCACTTCCTTAAGTCCCTCGGCCATCCCCGTGATTACCCTGTCCGAAAGGGTGAGCCTGTCGATCATGGCCTTAGTGAGCCCCTTTTCCTTCGCCCCTTCAAGGTCTTTTTTATTCTCCTCCTTTAAGAAACCGGCGTTCGCCGTAATCTCCCCGGCCATCTTAATGAGCGCCCTGTTCTTCGTCCCGGAATCGAGGCGCGCCGCGCTGCGGGAAGCCTCCCTCGCCGAGCGGGCGAGCTCGGCCACACTATCTTTGTTTGTCATAAAGGCACCCCCTTGCCCCCTGTTGGTGAATGGAAAAAATCAAAGAATAACGAGGTTGTCCCTGTGAATAACCTCATCGTAGACCTTGTATCCGAGGATATTCTCTATATTCCTGCTCTTCAAGCCCTTAATCTTTTTTACCTCTTCGGAGCTGTAATTGATAAGGCCCCTGGCCAGCTCCATCCCCTTTGAATCAACGCAGTGCACCACCTCGCCGGCCTCGAAAATACCGTCCACGCCGTTTATTCCCGAGGCGAGGAGGCTCTTTTTGCCCTTTACCACCGCCTCCATGGCGCCTTCATCGAGAAAGACCCTTCCCGTGGGGCGCGTGGAGAAGGCTATCCAGTGTTTTCTGCTCGTAAGCCTGTCCTCTTTGGGAAGAAAAAGAGTGCCCGTCTCGGCGAGGCCGAATATTTTTTTCACTGCGCCCTCATCAAAACCATCGGTCACAATAGTAGCCGCGCCGAAGTGCGCCGCCTTTCTGGCGGCGTCGGTCTTTGACTTCATCCCGCCCGAGCCGAAGAGACCGGCGCTTTTGTCAAGCCAGGCTATTTCCAACTTATCCACGTCCCCGACAACGGGTATCCTCTTCGCGGAGCCGTCCTTTTTCGGGTCCCTGTCATAAAGGCCGTCTATGTCAGTGAGCATTACAAGGAGGTCCGCCTCTACGAGGTTGGTGGCCAGCGCCGCCAGTTCGTCGTTATCCCCCATCTTGATCTCCTCCACCGCCACCGTGTCGTTTTCGTTTATAACGGGCACGACCCCTAATTTCAGGAGCGCGAAGACAGTATTCCTCGCGTTTAAAAACCTCCTTCTGTCGGAAAGGTCGTCATGGGTGAGTAGAATCTGCGCCACCTTGCCGCCGGCCTCTGAAAAGGCCTTCTTGTACTGGAACATGAGGTTCAACTGGCCCGCGGCGGCAACGGCCTGAGTTTCCGGTATGGTCCCCGGCCTCGCTGTGAGTTCCAGGGTCTTCATGCCGAGGGCGACGGCGCCTGAGCTTACAATAACAACCTCCACGCCGGCCCCCTTTAACTCCATCACCTCACCGGCGAGCCTTGCGAAGATATCGGGGCAGCCGACGAGCACGGCGGAACCTATCTTCACTACAACCCGCCTCGTACTTTTTATAATATTTCTACGTACTTTCTCCATTTACCTTGCAATTTTTTTGAAGTTTAAGTTTCTCCACCTCTCTACCCACGTGGTTTACGAGTTCCCTTACGCCCTCTCCCGTAACGGCCGAGATTGGAAATACCTTTATACCCAAAGAGTTGAAAAATTTCAACAGCTCCGGTGCCTTTTCCCTCGCCTCGGTCAGGTCTGTCTTATTCAGCGCCACTACCTGCGGCCTCTCTGAGAGGGCCGGGTTGAAGGCCTTGAGTTCCCTCATAACAACGGCGAAGTCCTCTTCAGGCGCTCTTGCCGTAAAAGGCGAGAGGTCTATGACGTGGATAAGTATCCTCGTCCTTTCCACGTGCTTTAAAAACCTCGTGCCGAGCCCCTTTCCGCTCCCGGCCCCCTCGACGAGCCCCGGTATGTCGGCGACTACAAACCCGCCGAAGTCCCCGTACTGCACCACACCGAGGTTGGGCACAAGTGTTGTAAAGGGATAATCCCCTATCCTCGGCCTCGCCGCCGAGATGCGTGAGATGAGGGTGGACTTGCCGGCGTTGGGAAAACCTATTATACCGACGTCGGCGAGGAGTTTCAGTACAAGCCTTATGGAAAGCTCCGCCCCCTCTTCGCCGGGCTGGGCGAACCTCGGCGCCTGGTGCGTGGAGGTGGCGAAATGAGCGTTGCCCTTGCCGCCGCGCCCTCCCCCCGCCGCGAGATAGTCCAAACCGTCATCGGTCATGTCCTTTAAGACCGTCTCCGTCCCCTCGTCAATTATAATCGTACCCACGGGGACCCTGATTATCAGGTCCTCGCCGTTTTTCCCGTGTTTCATGGCCCCCGAGCCGTGCCCGCCGCGCCTGGCCTCGTACCTTCTCCTGTACCTGAAGTCCAGCAGGCTCGCGAGGCGGCTGTCGGCCTTGAAGAGGATATCCCCGCCTTTTCCGCCGTCACCTCCGTCGGGGCCCCCTCTCGGCACGAACTTCTCCCTTCGAAAACTAACGCAGCCCATGCCGCCGTCTCCGGCCTTTACTGTTATTACGGCCTCGTCTATAAACTTCATAATAGAAAATAAAAAAGGCGGAGGGAATAGGATTTTTGCTCCCTTCCTCTCCGCCCGGTAACCTTACAGGGTGAGATAAAGTTTCTAAAAGGTAAAACTACTTCATTTGGTGACGATATTAACGAATTTTCTCTTGCCCTTTGTTACAAACTCCACGATCCCGCCTACCCTGGCGAAGAGGGTATAATCCTTGCCCATGCCCACATTGACCCCGGGGTGAACCCTGGTGCCGAGTTGACGGACGATGATGGAGCCCGCCGGAACGTCCTGGCCGGAAAAGAGTTTTACCCCCCTCCTCTGGCCGTTACTGTCCCTGCCGTTTCTTGAACTTCCTCCAGCCTTTTTATGCGCCACTTTTAAAGACCTCCCTGCTTTTGGATAATATTCTGTCCGGCCCCTTAATAAACGGGCGGCGAAAAAAACCTTTAACACGCCCCCCTTTAACCAGCCCCCTTTAACCAGCCCCCTTAACCAGCCCCCTTAACCAGCCCCCTTAACCAGCCCTCCGGGGTTTTAAGCCTTTATCTCGCGGATCTTTATCCCCGTATAAGACTGCCTGTGCCCCTGTTTCCTCTTATAGCCTTTTCTTCTCTTCATCTTGAAGACGACGACCTTTTTGGCCCTCTCCTGCTCGACTATATCGGCAGTAACCACGGCCCCTTCAAGGGTCGGCGTGCCGACCTTTATATCTTCGCCCTCGCCGACGGCGAGCACGTCTCCTATCTCCACAGCGGAGCCCACCTCTCCGGCGAGTTTTTCGACCCTTAAGAGATCACCCTCACAGACCCTGTACTGCTTACCTCCGGTCTTTATCACAGCGTACATGTTCGCTACCCTCCGGTTTTTTTGAATATTTCATATTATTTCATTAGGGCCGGTCTGTCAAGGTTTTTTACTTCTAATAGCGATTTGACAAAAAAATAAAGATCCGGCCTCTTGAGGTTAAGAGGGCCTCTTTTTTTCAAGGGTTGACATGGCCGCCCGTTACGGTGTAGATTTTTACGCAGGTAAGGAGGAAAAATAATATGAAAAAACGGCTCACCCTATCGCTATCGGCCATTACAGTTATAATAACCTTTCTATTCTCCCTGAATACGGCCTCGGCCGCCTCGAAGGAGACAAAAAGGCTAAAGGACGCCACTGAGGTTATGGAGGCCATCGCCGCCATACCTGAAAAGGGCATCCCGGCGGCGCTGTTAAAGAAGGCACGGGGGATAGCGGTGATGCCGGGAGTCATAAAACTCGGTTTCGTCGTGGGTGGAAGATACGGCAAGGGAGTCATGGCCGTACGCAGGGGCTCCGGCTGGACAGACCCGGCCTTTTTGACCATGGGCGGGGGAAGCGTGGGGTGGCAGATAGGCGCCCAGTCCACGGACATTATCCTCATATTCATGAGTAAAAAGAGCGTGGACGGGATTATCAACGGAAAAGTCACCCTCGGGGTGGACGCCTCCATAGCGGCGGGCCCGGTGGGAAGGCAGGCCGAGGCGTCGACTGACATTCTGCTCAAATCAGAGATATACTCATATTCAAGGTCCAGGGGGCTCTTCGCCGGCTTCTCCTTTGAGGGAGGCGTCCTCGTGATAGACGACAAAGCCAATGAAAAATTTTACGGCGAAAAAGATGTAACAGCCGGGGATATCTTTGCAGGCAAGGTACGGGGCGTCCCGGCGGCGGCGATAAAATTTAAAAAGAGTTTAATGGAATAACCTTATTCAAAAGGCGGCGGCCCGCTCCATATCCTGCCGCGGAGAGACCATCCCTGACCACCCCCCCCGGCCCTGACAGAAGCCGTAAAGAGCTTCATCCCCCGTCTTTTCCTCTGTAACCTCTGTAACCTCTTCCTGTTGTGAGAAGAAAACAAACCCCCTCCGGGCTCCACCAAAATCCGGTTTGACATCTTTCTCTTCTATAACTATATTTAAGATGTTAATTTAATTAAAAAAATCTGGTAAGATTGCATTATGGCCGAAGAGAAGAAAAAACCCGTCCCCATCAAGGGGCCTCAGTGGAGCTTTATCGCCGTTCTCATAGTGCTCGCCACCCTCTTTTACCTCTGGGGCGGACTTAAAGGCATCGAGGGACCGGTCCGCCAGGAAATCACATACAGCCGTTTCATGGAGCTCATCGAGTCCGACAAGATACAGTCGGTGACGATAAAGGGGCTTGTCGTGGAGGGCCAGTTCACCGAAGAGATGTTCTTTGAGACGCCAGGCGCCGCAGTAGAAACCGGCCTGGAGGAGGGCGTCAAGAAAAAGGGAGTAAGGCACTTTAAGACCAACCTCCCCTCCTTTCAGGGCGAGGGTCTTATGGCCAAGCTCAGAGAGAAGAATATCGCCATAGACGTTCAGCCGGAGTCGGGGGGTTCTCTCTTCTGGCAGTTAGTCGCCGCCATGCTCCCATGGATAATTATAATCGGCGTATGGATACTTATAATGAGACGAACGTCGCGCGTTCAGGGAGGCCCCGGCGGCCTCTTCTCCTTCGGGGCGAGCAAGGCGAAACGTTTCGAGGCGAAAGAGACAACGGCGACCTTCAAGGATGTGGCCGGCCTTGAGAACGCCAAGGCCGAATTGAAGCAAACCATTGAGTTTTTAAAAGACCCATCGCGCTTCAAGAATATCGGGGCCAAGATACCGAGGGGGGTGCTCCTCATGGGGCCTCCGGGCACGGGAAAGACGCTCCTGGCACGCGCCGCGGCGGGAGAGGCGGGCGTGCCCTTTTTCAGCATAAGCGCCTCGGAATTTATCGAGATGTTCGTGGGCGTCGGCGCATCAAGGGTGCGTGACATGTTCAAGAAGGCGAAGGACAGCCAGCCGAGCATAATATTCATAGACGAGCTCGACGCCGTGGGGCGCACAAGGGGCACGGGGCTCGGCGGGGGGCACGACGAGAGGGAGCAGACCCTTAACCAGCTCTTAAGCGAGATGGACGGCTTCGAGACCCACGAGGAGGTAGTCGTCATGGCCGCCACGAACAGGCCCGATGTCCTCGACCCGGCGCTCCTCAGGCCCGGCAGGTTCGACCGCCATATCGTCGTTGACAGGCCGGGGATAAAAGAGCGGATGGCGATCCTCGGCGTCCATGTGCGCGATAAAAAGCTCGCCGAAGACGTAAACCTCGAAAGCGTGGCAAGGGGCACGCCGGGCATGACAGGGGCGGACCTTGAGAATATCGTAAACGAGGCGGCCCTCATAGCGGCACGCAGCAACAAGGAACAGATCGAGATGAGCGACTTCGACGAGGCGCGAGACCGCGTCCTTATGGGCGCGGCGCGCGAGGAGACGATAAGCGAGGATGAGAAGCGCATAACCGCCTACCACGAATCGGGCCATACCCTCGTGGCCATGAACCTGCCTGGCATGGACCCCATCCATAAGGTCACCATCATGCCCCGGGGCCTCGCCATGGGCGTAACCCAGATGCTCCCCAAAGAGGACCGCCATTTTTATCCCAAGAGCTACCTTTTAAACAGGCTTACCGTGGCCCTCGGGGGCAGGGTCGCCGAAAAACTCGTCTTCAAGGACGTGAGCACGGGCGCGCAGAACGACCTGAAGGACGCCACGGGGCTCGCCGAGAAGATGGTGGGCCAGTGGGGGATGAGCGACAAATTCGGCCCCCTTAACCTCGGCCGCGGCGAAGAGCACCCCTTCCTCGGCAGGGAATTGGCCATGCCCAAGCATTACAGCGAGGATATGGCGCGCCTCATGGACGAGGAGATAAGAAAATTCATCATGGACGCCGAAAAGAAGGCCGAGACCATACTCAAGACAAAAAGGCACGTCCTCGACAAACTCGCCGCAGCCCTCATAGAGGACGAGGTCCTCGATAAAAAGGATATTGACAGGATAATAGAAGAGGCCGGTGACGGAAAAGAGCATAAAGAGACTAAAGAGAAAATCAAGGAAGACCCGAAAGAATATAAAGAGGGCAAGGACGAGTAACCGGCCCTCAAGCATGGCCGGAGTGGAATACAACCCGCCAAAAAAAGGAGCAATCCATGTCAGATGATATCAAAGACAAGATAGCCTCTTACCTCGAAAGGCACAAGTACATGGCGCTCGCCACAGTCGGCCCTGACTCTACCCCCAGCGTCAGGACCGTAAGCTGCACCTCCGAGGGCACAACCATCTACTTCGCCACCTTCAAGGGGACGCGGAAGGCACGCGAGATCGAGGCCAACCCCAACGTGGCCTGCGCGGTGTACGAGCAGTACGAGGACCTTATGAAGATTCAGGGCGTGACCCTTAAGGGACGGGCAGCGATGATAACGGACGAGGCGGAGGCGCGGCGCGTGGGAGAGCTGATGGCGAAAAAATTCCCCGAGTTCGCCAAAATCGGTCCGAACCCCGACGTGCGCATCTTCAAGGTCGAACCCGTTAGCGCCGGCTTTATCGACTTCACCAAGGGCTTCAACCACAGAGACGACGTGAGCTTTTAAGGGGGGGAGTTGCCCGCCCTACGAAACTGATCCTCCCCCTTTGGAAAAGGAGGATAAGAGGGGGATTTACTGTGCTTTGTCAATCCCCCCACCCCCCCCTTTACAAAACCACGCAATTGTTTTATATTCTCCATATTTTCCATGGT
>JBHHVI010000050.1:0-14462 GCA_046754225.1 Thermodesulfobacteriota bacterium
AGTTTCGTAGGGCGGGCATCGCCCGCCGTCTTTCTCCGTTTGTTTGGCCGTGCCTACCCAGAGAGACCTCAATACACCCCGCCTCTGGGGGCTAAATTTACAACCGCTATAATCTTTTTATCCTCGACAAGGCTGAAAACAATCCTGTATTCTCCAATCCTTAAACGGTAAAATCCCCTCAACTGCCCGGTGAGCGGCTTTACGTCGCCGTGGGTGAGGGGATCTTCTTTCTCAGAGAGTTCGAAGAGTTTTTTCTTGATCCTTTTTTTGAGTTTACGGTCAAGTTTCGTGAAATAACCTTCGGCTTTGGAAGAAAATTTAATCGCCCATATCAACTATATTTTTGCCTCCGCCGCGTTTTATCTCATCCAGACCGGCCCGGCACTCGTCAACAAAACCGGGGATGTTCAGGAGTTCGAGGGTCTCGAGGTGCCTCTCGATGTATTCCTCGGTTAGTTCGGAAAATATTTCGGACACTGAGCGCCCCTCGTAACCGGCTATCGCCTTTATAAGCCTTAAACGTTCATCAGGCAATCTGAGCGTTGTCGTGGTTTTTTGCATTGTAAAACCTCCTGATGTAATAATAATATAAAAGCATAATTATGTCAACTAATTTGTTGATTTCCAAATCCCCCTCTTATCCCCCTATACTAAAGGGGGGAAGTTATGCGGGCCTCTTTTCAAAGGGGGAGGATTAGCCCTTCTCAAGCCACCTCTCAAGTATCAAAATCGCCCCTCTCTTATCAAGGGGTTCGTTGTTGTTGCCGCACTTTGGGTCTTGCGTGCACGACGGGCATGACACCTCGCAGTCGCACTCGGCCATGAGCCTCAAAGTCGACTCGAACCAGTCCCTGACGCACTCAAAGCCCCTTTTTGCGAGGCCCACGCCCCCCTCAAAGCCGTCGTAGATGAAGATGGCCGCGCTTTCAAGTTCCGGGTTCATGGGGTAACTCACGCCGCCCAGGTCCATGCGGTCGCATAGGGCGTATAAGGGCAGCGCCGCGATGGCGGCGTGCTCAAGGGCGTGAAGGCTCCCGGCGACGCTGTATTCCTTCTCATTAACCTCTTCGAGAAGGGCACCATCAACCTCCATCCATACCCCCTTTGTGGTAAATACAGAAGGGGGGAGTGTGAGGGAGAATTCCCCGAGGTTACGCTCCGTATATATCTCCTTCCGCCTGTATCCTGTCACCGTCGACGTCACCCTCAAAGCGCCGTAATTAATTTCCACACCCCTTAAGCCCGTTGTGTCGTCTGTGGAAATTATCTCAGTATCTTCATTGGTTGTGGCTGATGTGTGATAATTAATATCATCTTTCTGGACGACGGTGACGCGCCTCCCGCCGAGGTCGAGTTTTTTAACCTTATAGTGCGTGCCTTTGTGGAGATAGACGGCGCCGGGGTGGAGCTCGAAAAATACCCTCGCCGACGAGGATTCGCCGATTAACGAGCCGCCTTCCGTGACAATCAAAAAGTTTTCGCCCGTGGCCCTTATGGAGACCTCCCGCTGGGGGTTACGCTTCCTCGGATACCAGATGTCGCCCTTTTGCCAGTACCTTATCTTCTCCTCCTTTTCAAGTTCCCTTAAAATCGTCTCGTAAAGAGCGACGTTATATATTTCGTCCGTTGATTTAAGGTACGTCTCCGAGGCGGCGCATAAGAGGTGGGGTTTTAATATTACGGGGTTATTTACGTCGAGGACGGCGGCCTCCACGGAGCGGCGGAAAAAATCATCGGGGTTACGCATGAAAAATTGGTCGAGGGCGTCCTGAAGGGCGACCATTATTATAAGGGAATCGCGCCCCGAGCGCCCGACCCTGCCGCTCCTCTGCCATGTGGAGGCGATTGTGCCGGGATAACCAACGAGTATGCAGACGTCGAGCCCCCCTATGTCAACTCCAAGCTCCAGGGCGCTCGTTGAGATGACGCCGGAGAGTTCGCCCCTGAAGAGTCTTTGCTCTATCTCACGCCTCTCTTCGGGCAGGAACCCCGCGCGGTAGGAGCATATCTTTTCGCTAATCTCAGGATGGCCGTCCTTTACCCACGAGTGCATGAGCTCCGTTATCTTACGGGCCTTTGTAAAGGCTATGGTCTTGAAGCCGGCCTTTACAGACGCCGTAAAGAGCCTTGTGGCCATGGTGTAGGGGCTCTCGTCGGGCGGGGGGTTTATGAACAAAAAATTCCGTCTCCCCGCAGGCGCCCCGCTCTTTGTTATCAGCTCGAATTCAAGGCCTGTGAGCATCGAGGCGAGCTCAGCGGGGTTGGCGATAGTCGCCGAGCAGGCGATAAACTGGGGCTCTGAGCCGTACTTTTTAAGGATTCTACGGAGCCGCCTCAACACATGGGCCACGTGGGAGCCGAAGACCCCGCGATAGGTGTGGACCTCGTCGATTATCACGTACTTGAGGTTTGAGAGGAAAGGCTCCCATTTGTCGTTAAAGGCGTTTATGGCGAGGTGGAGCATGTCGGGGTTCGTGAGGATAACCGCCGGGGGGGCCTCCCTTATCTTTTTTCTCCTGTACGCCGTTGTGTCGCCGTCGTATATCTCCGAGAGGCCGGGCGTGAAGGCGCGCCTCTTTTTGCCGCCGCCGCCGTCTCCTCCTTCCGGGGGCCGGCCGGGCCTTTCTATGGGGAGGCCAACCGTAAGGTTATTGAAGGCCCTGAACTGGTCCTGCTCAAGCCCTTTCAGCGGGAATATGTAGAGGGCCGTGGACTCCGGGTCCTTTAAGAGGGACTCCACCACGGGGATATTGTAGATGAGGCTCTTGCCGCTCGCCGTTGGGGTCATTATAACGAGGTTCTTACCTCCTCTTATGATCTCCACACCAAAGGCCTGGTGGTCGTAAAGGGTCTTTATTCCGAGTTTATCGGCGAGGGCGCCCTTTATCTCAAGGGGGAGCCGGCTGAAAGGGTCGGCGTTACGGGCAGGGGAGGCGGATATGACCTCATGATGGACCACCTCCCTGATATCGCGTCTTTTTCTTATCTCTTTTATGAAGGCGTCTATCTTCATGGGCAAGGAAAGTTTCAGAAAATATAGCATTTTTGCCCTGATTTTACCAACACAGGCTGAAAATCGGGGTTTTTTACCTGCCTATTTAATTTGACAACCACTGCTTTTAAGGTTAAGATTTACTAACCCCTCAGTCGTGGGTTTTCCATGACAACGGGTTTTTGTTAATGACTGCGGTTATACTGAAAGGGATCAATGGAGATGGATAAGTTGAGATGCAACGGTTGCGGCAGAGAGCTCGACACCGGAACTTTAAAGTACGTTATCGAGATAAAGAGCTTCGCTGATTTTGACGGTTATCTCGAGGAGTTCGAGGGCGATCTGGAAGAGGGGATTAACACGCTTTTAGACGCGATGGAAAATATGGACGTAAAGAAACTTGAAGAGGACATATCCAAGGAACTTATCCTTATACTATGCAAAAGATGCCGTGATAATTTCATGAGCGATCCCCTCCAGACAGGTGCTACCTTTTTACAGGGAGAAGATATCAAGACCATGCTCCATTGATGGGCTCCCTCCCCGCCCTGTTGACGGCGGGGAATTCTTTTTTTATTCCAATTAAATTTAAAATCAGATTTTTTTACTTATGCGTTACGCCATAATTGCAGACATACATTCGAACCTCGAGGCCTTTACCGCCTTTATTGAGGAGACAGAGGCGCTCGGAATAGACAAGATAATCTGTCTCGGTGACGTGGTGGGGTATAACGCCAACCCCAACGAGTGCATCGACCTTATAAGGGAGAAGAAGGTCAGGTGCATTATGGGCAACCACGACTTGAGGGCCGCCGGGACCGTTGAGACAGGCGGCATGAACCTTCTCGCCTCGGAGTCCATGGAATGGACAAAGGGCGTGTTGACGGATGAGAACAAAAAATTCCTTGAAAAACTTCCTCTGAAAGTCCGGGTGAACAACAGGTTCCTTGCCGTACACGGCTGGATAAACGACACCGACAGATATATCTTCGGGGCAGGGGACGCGCTCAAGAACTTTAAGCTCCTTCAGGAGGTCAAGAACATCAACCTCTGCTTCTTCGCCCACACCCACGTGCCCATAACCTATATGCAGGCCGACAGCACCGTTAAGCTCAACCTCGACACCACCGTCAAGATAGAGAAGGGCGTTAACTACCTCATAAACCCCGGAGGGCTCGGCCAGCCTCGCGACAAGGACCCCAGAGGCTCTTTTCTCGTCTACGACGCCGAGGAGCAGGAGGTGAATTTTTACAGGGTGGAGTACGATATTCAGGCTACCGCCGAGAGGATTATAGAGGCCGGCCTCTCGCCGAGGCTCGCCGAGAGGCTGAAACTCGGCTGGTAGGGGTCCCGCTTAAACTTTTTTTTGTTTTGCAATATGAAGAAGCCTCTTTCCCCTCGCAAATTCTTCGGGCCTTTTGATTAAATATCATTCGGCCTTCCCGTTAAACAAGCCTGAAAGAAGTTTTACAAAAATTGCCCCTATACAGAGCAGAGGCGGCGGGGATAACCCGGTATTCACCGGTATTCACAATGAAGCGGCCCTTTTACAGAGGCCGGAGGCATGCTTGGAAGATATATATGTAGAAACGCCCGACGGGCGCAAAAAGAGGTACACTGAAAAAGAAGCCCGCGCGATGTGGGAAGAGGGGCTGATCCCCGCCGAGGCGCTCTGCTGGAAGGAGGACTCCGGCGGCTGGAGGCAGGCAACGGAATTTTTCAACCGGGGCCTTGAGCAAAATATTGTTGAACCCCCCTCTCCGAGAGGCGAAGAGCCGCCCGTCCGGTACAGGTTTACAAAGGACCCGGAGTTCCTAACAAAGTTCCTCAAGACAATGCTCTGGATATTCATGGGGCTTGCCGTTTTGAACCTCCTCTCCGACATCGCGCAACTGAACCTTTTAAGTTCCGGCTCTTTCTCGAAGGCACGGGCCGAAGCGAACGACGCGAGGCAGGCGGCGCTGGGAGCCGTCTACACCGTCACATACCTCGTGACCGGCGTTACCTTCCTCAGGTGGATATACCGGGCTAACCTCAATTGTCACGGCTTCAACCCCGGGGCCATGAGGTTCACCCCGGGATGGTCGGTGGGTAGTTTCTTCATCCCCATCCTGAACCTTTTTCGCCCCTATCAGGCCATGAAGGAAATATGGCTGGTAAGCAGGAACCCTCTAAGATGGAAGGGGCAGCCGGGGGCGGCCCTGGTGGGTTGGTGGTGGGCCCTGTGGCTCATTTCCGGCGTCCTCGGACAGATATTTTTCAGGATGACGTTGACGGCCAGGACACCGGCGGCCATTAAAGGCGCTACTTCCATGTCGATTGTTTCCGATATCGCCCTTATCCCCCTTACCATCGCGGCCATTATGCTTGTGAGTTCGATATTCAGGATGCAGGAAGAATTAGTGGAGAGCGGCGTAACAAGGGAGGAGCCTTGAAGGTTCACCCGCCGATTAGACTCATCGTCCTCGAACACTTCTTGAAGATATTCTCGTTTATGTGATGGCCGGCCGGCTTTTCGGCCACGGCCCTGAAGAGAACCTCCTCAACGGCGCTGTCGCCGGAGCCGTCCCTTAAAACCTTTTTTATATTAATTTCATTATCGGAGAACAAACAGACCCTGAGCTTACCGTCGGCGGTGAGCCGGAGCCTGTTGCATTCGCCGCAGAAGTGCTCCGTCACAGGGCTTATGAACCCCACCTCGCCGGGCGCGCCCTTGAACCTGAAGCGGCGCGCCGGCCCGGCGGCGCCCGCGGCGGACTCTACGGGTAAAAGCTTTTCATGTTTCTCTATTATGGATTTTATGGTGTTTACGCTAATGCATTTGTCCCTCTGCCAGCCTTCCTCTGTGTTGAAGGGCATGTATTCTATGAAGCGTATATGGTAGGGGTTTTTTTTGGAAATGAGGGCGAAGTCGAGGACCTCGTCGTCGTTAAAACCCTTTATGACGACCATGTTGACCTTTACAGGCTTAAGGCCGGCAGCGAGCGCCGCCCCGAGGCCGTCGAGGACCTCCTCAAGCCTGTCGCCCCTCGTCACCTTTATGAAGCGTTCTTTTTTGAGGGTGTCGAGGCTAACGTTCACCCTTTTAAGCCCCGCCTCTTTGAGTCTCAGGGCGTAATCCTTTAAGAGTACGCCGTTTGTCGTAAGGCTTAAGTCCTTAACGCCTTCAAGGGCGGAGACGTCCCTTATGAAGCCGACGATGCCTTTCCTCACAAGGGGTTCCCCCCCTGTTATCCTTATCTTGGAGACGCCCCTCGACGCGGCTATCCTGGCCACCCGAAGGAGTTCCTCGTATCTGAGAATCTCCTTTGGGGCGCACAGACTGATACCCTCGGTTGGCATGCAGTATACGCACCGGAGGTTGCACCTGTCGGTAACGGAGATCCTCAGGTAATCTATCCTGCGTTTATATTTGTCTACAAGTTCCGTCATCGAGTCACATCCGGTTCATATTCGGGCAGGCCCTGTAACTCCTCTTCATCATTCAGCCCGGGTACGGGCGCACCGGAATTCGTATCCGTTATAAAGAAGTCCGCGCCGTCGCCGGTTGACTTGGGAACAGAGACTTCCGTGGGGACGGTCCCGGTCTTAAATACCTCGAAGATGGCGTGCTCAGTAAAGGGCGAGGCGAGGAGCCCCGTATCCTCGTCTATCCTCGCGAACTCAATGCCGTCGGGCACGGGAAAGTTTTTTATGGGGGTTCCCTCTGTGGCCCCCTTCATGAAATCGAGCCATATGGGAAGGGCCGCCCTTGAGCCTGTCTCGTGTTTTCCCAGTTCCCTCTCGTTGTCGTAACCTACCCATGTGCCGGCGGCGAGCCCCGGCACGTATCCGAGAAACCACGCGTCATTCAGGTTGTTCGTTGTGCCTGTCTTTCCGGCGGCGGGCCGACCGAGCGCACGGGCCCTCCAGCCGGTGCCGTGCTCTATGACGCCCTCGAGCATCTTCGTCATTATATAGGCCGTTTCAGGGCTCAAGGCCTCTGTGGGCTCGGGTGTGTTGTCCTCCACCACGTTGCCTTCCCGGTCTATAATCTTTGTTATAAAAAGAGGTTTAGGACGCATTCCCCTGTTCGCAAATGTCGCGTAGGCCGTAGTCATGTCCTGGAGCGTAACGACTGAAGACCCGAGGGCCAGCGAAAGGTCCCTGGCCAGCGGCGTGGTGATGCCGAGTTTTTCGGCGTATTCCAGCGCCGACGGGACCCCGATCTTGTTGAGCACCTTGATGCTTATGACGTTTCTTGAATGGGCGATGGCCTTCCTTACGGTGGTGGCCCCGGCGAAATGCTCGTCATAGTTTCTCGGCCTCCAGCTCGTCTCGTTTTCAGTGTCCTCGAAGACAATGGGTGTGTCCATTACTACCGTTGCCGGTGTGAAGCCCCTGTCAAAGGCGGCGGCGTATATTATAGGTTTGAAAGCCGAGCCGGGCTGCCTGTATGACTGTATGGTCCTGTTGAACTGGGTCTTTGAAAAGTCGGACCCCCCGACCATGGCCTTGATATAGCCTGTTTCCGGCTCCATGGCAAGGAGCGCCGCCTCCACAAGAGGCTCCTGAGTGAGCTTGAGGGGCAGGGGGACGGTCTCATCGGCGCTCACGCTCTTTACCTTGACCTTTATAACGTCTCCGGGCTTGAAGAGTTTAAAGGGGTCCTCGACCCTTGTGCCGTCGATTTCATTATCAGGGTTGTAGATGATCGCCCACCGGTAAGCCCTCTTTGTCATGACGCCGGCGCGCGAGCCTATATCGACGTTTATTTTTTTTGTTTCCTCGTCTACGGAGGTGACGACGCCGTCGTATACGCCGCCGGCCCTTATGGGATGGCTCTCAAGTTTTTTGTCCATCTCCTCCCTGAAGGCGTCAATGTCCTCAGGTGTTACGAGAGTTTGAACAGGCCCGCGCCATCCTCTTCTCCTGTCAAAATTTCTCAAACCCTTTTTAACGGCCGCGTTGGCTGCGTTCTGGAATTTTACGTCGAGGGTGGTGAATATGTTAAGTCCGCCTCTGTAGAGGATGTCATCTCCGTATTCCTCCTCGATGTATCTGCGTATATGCTCCTTGAAGTAGGGGGCCACCCAGAGGTTTTTATTGACGTCAACCGGTTTGAGTTTGATTTCTTCCACTACGGCCGCGTCTGCCGCGTCGGAGGTGATGAACCCGTCTTCCACCATCCTCTTGATTATAAACTCCTGGCGTTTTTTGGAACGCTCAAAGTTCGCGTAAGGCGAGTATTTGCTCGGCGCCTTGGGAAGGCCCGCCAGTATGGCCGACTCGGCAATGTCGAGGTCCTCGACGTCTTTTCCGAAATAGGCCTGAGCCGCGGCTTGCACCCCGTACGCGCCTTTGCCCAGATATATCTGGTTAAGGTAAAGGCTCAGGATCTCGTTCTTGTTAAGGCGCTTCTCAATCCTGCGGGCGAGGATCATTTCCCGCACCTTTCTCGAAATCTTTTTTTCCGGGGTGAGAAAAAGGCTCCTGGCTACCTGCTGGGTGATGGTGGAGCCTCCCTGGACTATTCTCCCGGCTGAGATATTCTTATAAAAGGCCCTGAAAATGCCTATGTAACTGATACCCTCGTGCTTGTAGAACTGCGAATCCTCGGCGGCGAGGAAGGCGTTTATCAGGTGCGCCGGGATTTTGCTGAAAGGGACGATTACCCGGCGTTCTATGTAAAACTCGCCTATCAACTGGCCGTCCTGGGCATATAGTCTGGAAACGAGGTTGGGCTGATAGTCCTTGATGGCGTCTATGGGGGGCAGACTCCTTACGAAATACACGTAGGAGAAGAGTAGAAAAAAGAGAAAAATCCCCGCCGGGATGAGTACGAATCTACGCAGGCGCCTGTTGTGGAAAAATTCTTTGTTCATAATAAAAATATAACAAAATCAGGGAGGCAAAGCAAGACAAAGGTACTGGCGAAAAATCCTTTAAAAACGAAGGTTTTTGACCCTCCGGCGGCGCCTTTTCTATCTTAATGCCCTCTGCGGGAATTCAATTGACACAGAGTATATCATCTTCTCATAAGGCTTATAGGACTTTGATTGTTGAAAATAAATTGTTTTTACGATAAATTAAAATGTGGAGCAGTTTAAATATATTTTGAAGTAAACCCTTTAATTAACGGGCAAATGGTCAGATTTGAAGACATACTCGAGAAGGTGTCGTCATACAACCCTTCTTCGGACATCGAGGTCCTAAAAAAGGCCTATATCTTCTCCGGCGTGGTCCATCAGGGTCAGACCAGGCTCTCCGGCGAGCCCTATCTCGTACACCCCATTGAGGTGGCCTATATACTCGCTGAACTCAAGATGGACATCCCCTGCGTGGCCACGGGGCTTCTCCATGACACCGTCGAGGATACCCACACGACCATGGAAAAGATACAGGAAACATTCGGCACGGAGATAGCCACCCTCGTTGACGGCGTGACAAAGATAAGCCGGATGACCTTTGAAAAGAAGGAAGACCGCGAGGCCGAGAACTTCAGGAAGATGATACTCGCAATGAGCAAGGACATCAGGGTGATACTCATAAAACTTGCCGACAGGCTCCATAACATGCGCACCCTCGGCTTTCAGAACCCCGAAAAGCAAAAGACCATCGCCAGGGAAACGCTCGACATATACGCGCCGCTGGCCAACAGGCTCGGCATAGGCTGGATAAAGCAGGACCTCGAGGACCTCTCTTTCATGCACCTTGAGCCCGAAAAGTATAACTGGCTCAAGGAGAGGGTGGCGAGGGAGACTGAGGCGTGGAACAAGTATATAGTCAATGTAAGGTCTATAATTGAGGAGAAGATCGGGGGCCACGGCATCAAGGGCGAGGTTACAGGGAGGCTCAAGCACATCTACAGCATACACAGGAAGATGCAGGACCAGGACCTGGATTTTGAAAACATACACGACATTATAGCCCTGAGGGTCCTGGTAAAGGACGTGGCCGGTTGTTACGCCACACTGGGGATTTTACACTCCATCTGGAAGCCCGTTCCAGGCAGGTTCAAGGACTATGTTGCGCTTCCCAAGACGAACCTGTACCAGTCGCTCCATACGACGGTCATCGGCCCTTACGGCGTCAGGATGGAGATACAGATCAGGACCACGGAGATGCACAGGGTCGCGGAGTACGGAATAGCTTCCCATTGGAAGTATAAGGAGGGCGTGGACAGCGAAGGCTCGGACAAAAAGGAGTTTAAGAGGTTCGCGTGGCTCCGCCAACTCCTCGAGTGGCAGCGTGACCTTCAGGACTCCGACGAATTCATGGACTCCTTGAAGCTCGGCCTTTTTCCAGAAGAGGTCTTTGTCTTTACGCCGAAAGGGGACGTGAAGCAGTTACCCGCGGGGGCCAGCCTCATAGACTTCGCCTACTCCATACATACCGACGTCGGCAACAGGTGTTCGGGGGCCAAGGTGAACGGCAGGATGGTCCCTCTCAGGACGAAGCTCAAGAACGGCGACGTAGTCGAGGTCATCACATCAGGTAAACACGCGCCCAGCCAGGACTGGATTAATTACGTGGTGACTTCACGGGCCCGGAACAAGATCAGGCAGTGGATAAAGACTGAGGAGAGGGGGCGTAGCATAACCATAGGAAGAGAATTATGCGAGAAGGAATTCTCAAGGCACGGCCTCAATCTCCCCGCCCTTCGTAAATCAGGCGAGATCGCCAAGATTGCGAGCGAGCAGTTCGGGCTCAAGGGCGAGGAGAGTCTTTTCGCCGGTCTCGGTTACGGCAAGATATCCGTAAAACAGGTGTTAGGCAGGATCCTTCCCGGGCTGAAGGACGACGCGGGGGTACTTCAAAAGTTTTCATTGAAGCGCGTCTTTGGCAGGTTCACGGGGATGAAGAAGCCGCATAAGAGCCAGGTCGTGGTAAGGGGTGAAGGTGATATCCTCGTTAAGTTCGCGGGATGCTGCAACCCGCTTCCCGGCGACAGAATTGCCGGTTTCATTACCCACGGCCAGGGCGTTTCCATACACTCCATAAGGTGCACCAATCTTCTTAACGTGGACAGGGAACGCATGATAGATGTTGACTGGGACGAGGACGTAGGCGGCACGAGACCGGTGAGGCTTGAGGTGAGATGTAAAAACGAGAAGGGCATGCTCGCCGACATGACCGGGGCCATAAAGACCGCCGACGCAAATATTTCGAGCGCTGAGATAAGGACCGACCCGGAGAAGAAGGCCGTATGCACCTTCGTCGTCGAGGTAAGGAGCATAGAGCACTTAACGGCCATTATAAGGTCACTCCAGAATATAAAAAATGTCCTAAAGGTCGTAAGGGTGAAAGGCGGGACGATTAAGGAATCCGCCTACGAGACGGCGTACTAAATTTTTTCGTTCTTCGGTGAGGGTGAGATTATGGGTAAGACAGAGATAAAGAGCGATAAGGCGCCGGCGGCCATAGGCCCCTATTCGCAGGGGCTCAGGGCCGGCTCTCTGCTCTTTCTGTCGGGTTCAATACCCGTGGACCCGGCAACGGGCGAAGTTGATACCGGCGGCATCGAGCAACAGACGCACCGTGTTTTGATGAACATCGAGGCCGTTCTGAACGAGGCAGGGGCCGGCCTCACGAGTGTTGTAAAGACGACTGTTTTTCTGAAGGATATGGGAGACTTCCCGGCCATGAACGAGGTCTACGGCGAGTTTTTTTCCAGGCCTTATCCCGCGCGTTCCACCGTCGGGGTCAAGGACCTCCCCAAGGGTGTCTCTGTAGAGATAGACGCTGTCGCCGTTATAGACAGTGATTGAGCAAGGTTTCCGGGCTCTATCGCGTTCTTAAAAAAACCGGCAGTAAATTCACTGCCGGTTTCTTTTTGTACGATTTTTTGATTGACGGGGCCTTCCTCTTCAGACCGCTTTTTGAACGGCCCCGCTGCGTATGCATCTGGAGCAGACCTTTATCTTCCGTACCTGGCCCTCGTGCAGGGAGCGTACTTTTTGAAGATTGGGGTTCCACCTTCTCTTTGTTTTATTGTGGGCATGGCTTACGTTGTTGCCGAAAACAGGCCCCTTGCCGCAAATTTGACAGACGGCTGACATAATTTTGACCTCCGTATAAGATAATTTAGAAATATTAGCATTTTTTTATCAGGAGATGCAAGTATTTTTTATGAAGAACCGGTTTTACTTGAGCGCCGCCGTTATTGTGACCCTTCTTTCCTTTGTTTCCATAGAGGGCTGTCTTTTTTACGTTTATATATCAGGCGTCGCCCCGCCCGCGCCCGCCACACGCGTCGAAGCAGACGCCATAGTCGTACTTACTGGAGGAAAGGGCAGGATAGGTGAGGGCGTAAGGCTTCTTGAAGGCGGCGCCGGGCAATCACTCGTATTGAGCGGCGTGGACGCCGACGCGGATATCGATTCGATATTTATCAACGGAATAGAGCGCTCAATAAGGGCCCGGATTACCCTTGAGAAGAGGTCCGGGTCCACCTTTGAAAACGCCATGGAGGTTAGGAGGATAGCGGCTGAGAAGGGTTATAGATCCATTATACTGGTAACCTCTTCGTACCACATGAAAAGGGCGCTCCTTATCTTCAGGCACACCCTTGCCGGGGATATAACCATAAGAGCTCGGCGGGTCTCTTCGCCGAACTTCGATGAAAAGAGATGGTGGGCGGGCAAGAACCTTGCCCTGATTATACCGGAGTTTTTAAAATACCAGTGGTACGCGGCGCGTTTCGGCCTTGAGGGACTTTTGGCTTAAATCCCCGAGGGCGCATATGGCGCTGAAAGATTTTTACTTCCCTTTACACCTCGGTGCTTTCACCGGGTGTAAGTATCCTGACCTCCGCCGGGTCTCCGGCCAGCGCTGATTTGAACTCAAGGGGGTCCTGTTTTATCACATCAAATGTATTATAGTGCATGGGTATGACCGTCCTGGGTTTAAGCATCTTCACCGCCCTCACGGCGTCCTCTATGCCCATGGTGAAGTTGTCGCCTATGGGAAGAAGGGCGCAGTCTATTGCGTTCGTCTCGCCGATAAGGGCCATGTCGGAAAAGAGCCCCGTGTCGCCGGCGTGATAAACGGATTTTTCCTCCATGGTAATGATAAAACCGCAGGGGTTGCCCGCGGGCCCTTCATCTGTCGTGGAGCCGTGGTGCGCGATAGTGAGTTTTACCCTGCCGAAGGGAAAGTCAAAGCCCCCGCCTATATGCATGGGGTGCCCCTCCGTGCCCTTCGCCATACAGTAATTGACGAGTTCAAATGTCCCTATAACGGGCGCGTTGTTGTTTTTTGCTATTTCAACTGCGTCGCCGAGGTGGTCGGCGTGGCCGTGTGTGACAAGCACGGCGTCTACCTTTACATCTCCGGGCTTGATGTCGGCAAGAGGGTTGCCGCCCAGAAACGGGTCTATAATTACGGAGCCCTTCGACGAATGGATGGTAAAGCATGAGTGAGCGTGGCAGGTAATCCGCATATCGACCTCCTTAGGTTTTTTTTTAGCGTCTGCCGGGGGGGTGTAGGTTGACTCCTGTCCGGCCGTTAATAGGCCCCGGGGCTATCTCTTTTTAAACCTGATAATCTTACCCCCTATCATTGCGCATGGCTCGGAAGGATAATCGGACCTTATGGGACTGCCCGAGGCCACGAGGAGAAGAGTGCCGCCTCTGTCAAAGTAATACCCCCGTCCTATATCGAGGGAGAACCTCACCGTACCCCCTTTGGCGCTAACCGGTTTAGCTGAGCCGGTGCTCCGTACGTCTATGCTTCTTCCGTCCGCCGAAATAAGGAAGGCGTCTATGTATATTTTATAACCCGCCGTCTTCCTGTCAATCCTGAAACTCCGGGGCAGCGCACTGATTTTAACGGTGCCTGAAACACGGAGCACGGACATCATGTTTTTATGGAGCAGTCTTGACCTGATGTTGAACCGCGTAATGTCCTTTGGGAGGACGGCGAAACTGTCGACGGGCCTGTCAAAACCACAGGCGCGGACAATGGAAGGAAAACTCTTTCTCAGCCGCGGCGCGTACCATAGCTTCGAGTTCCGGAGGTTGTAGGGACTTACTGAACGCTCATACCTTATGTCCGTCTCCCTCCCGACGCATTTTTTTATGAGGACAAAACTCCTGGAATCCTTTTCTCCCTGACGCCGCCTGCACTCAGAAAGTATCTCCACGTCGATGGGCCTCGATTTGAGCCACACCCCGGCGGCCTCTTCCGCCTTTATGCACTGTTCCTTTGTGGCGTACCCCTTCCTGAAGTTTTTCTTGCAGTAATACTGGACCGTGGCCGCATCGGCCGCTACGGCTGAAAGCAGAAACCCGAGGACTAAATACAAAAGAGTTGATCTTCTCATGAGCACCTCCTGATAAGAATATTCCCCTGTTGCTGACTGATGATGCCTGCTCAAGGGCCTGAACCAACGCGCGGCCTAAGACCTGGGAGCGGGCTCCACTCTGATTGAACTGAGACGGAGTAAGCCTGGACCGGCCTTGAGGGGGCTTAACCGTCCTTGATTGGA
>JBHHVI010000051.1:0-13471 GCA_046754225.1 Thermodesulfobacteriota bacterium
AGTGTAAAAACCTTACGCTCGACCAAACCCGCCGCTCTACCAGCGGTAATGGGCGAATGCCCTGTTGGCCTCGGCCATCCTGTGCACGTCTTCTTTCTTCTTTACCGAGCCGCCCCTGCCGTTAGAGGCGTCTATAATCTCGGCGGCGAGCCTCTCGGCCATGCCACGCTCGGAGCGAGCCCGCGCGTACCCCACAATCCACCTTATCGTCAGGGCCGTCTTCCTCTCGGGCCTCACCTCAACGGGCACCTGGTACGTGGCTCCGCCGACCCTTCTCGACCTTACCTCGATAGAGGGCCTTACGTTATCAAAGGCCTTCTTAAAGACCTTAATCGGCTCGGTCTTGAGTTTCTCGCCGATAAGGTCGAATGCGCCGTAAAGTATGGCCTCGGCCTTACTCTTCTTGCCGTCCGACATCAAACTATTTATAAAACTGGAGACGTTCTGATCGTTATACTTATGATCGGGATGAACTTCTCTTTTGGGTACTCCGCCCTTCCTGGACATCTATCTCCTCCAACAGGCTCTGTCTTTATAAAATATACAACGGATTTATAAAAATAAGGCCTCAAGAAAACCCCGGCTCCGCCTCATGCCGGGTTTACTTGGGCCTCTTTGCTCCGTACTTGGATCGGGACTGTTTGCGCTCCTGCACTCCCACGGTATCGAGTATGCCCCTTACGATGTGGTATCTCACACCGGGAAGGTCCTTCACCTTTCCGCCCCTTATAAGGACGACGGAATGTTCCTGAAGGTTATGGCCGATGCCGGGTATGTAGGAGGTCACCTCGATGCCGTTGGTGAGCCTCACCCTTGCCACCTTCCTGAGCGCGGAGTTGGGCTTTTTCGGCGTGGTGGTGTAGACGCGCACGCATACGCCCCTTTTCTGCGGGCAGTTCTCGAGCGCGGGAGAAGCGGTCTTTTTGACCGTCCTTTTTCTTCCCTTGCGTATAAGTTGGTTTATCGTCGGCATTGTCTATTTTTCCTGTGCTGATAATCTTAGTAAGGTAGCAACTTTATCCAACCATGTCAATGAATAATTTTTATTTCATTGTAGAAAACATGGGAAGAAA
Source organism: Thermodesulfobacteriota bacterium (assembly GCA_046754225.1). Lineage (GTDB taxonomy): Bacteria > Desulfobacterota > GWC2-55-46 > GWC2-55-46 > JADFVP01 > BTQV01. The sequence goes on from JBHHVI010000051.1 coordinate 1,074, forward strand.
AGTCGCAGGATCCGCCCCTTTCCGCGCCGCCGCCTTTAGCGCCGCGGCCCGGAGCCTTACAGGCGGCCTCCTCAGGCGCCCTGCGTCGTCTCTTCCTCGACTGCGCCCCCTTGAGCGGAGGGCCCGGTGGCGCCCTCTTCCTCATCCTCCTCGGGCTCCTCTATACGAGGGACTTCGGCTCGAACGTCCTTATAGTCCCTGAATCCCGTACCCGCGGGGATGAGCCTGCCCATTATGACGTTCTCCTTGAGCCCCCGGAGATAATCAACCTTACCCTGCACGACCGCGCCGGTAAGGACCTTCGTCGTCTCCTGGAAACTGGCCGCCGAGATGAAGCTCTCCGTGGATAATGACGCCTTGGTTATCCCCTGCAGGAGTGGCTCGGCCACGGCGGGCGAGAGCCCCTTGACGAGTATATTCTCGTTCTCCTCTTCGAATACGTAGCGCTCGACCTGCTCGCCCACAAGGAGGTTGGTATCTCCGGGGTCGTTTATCTTGACCTTCTTGAGCATCTGCCTTACGATCGTCTCGATGTGTTTGTCGTTTATCTTGACCCCCTGAAGCCTGTATACCTCCTGCACCTCGTCAACGAGATACTTGGCCAGCTCCTTTACTCCGAGGACCTTCAGGATATCATGGGGGTTCACCGAGCCGTCCATAAGAGGCTCACCGGCCCTCACGTTGTCGCCTTCCCTTACGCTTATATGCTTACCCTTTGGTATGAGATACTCCTTGGGCTCGCCCGCCTCGGGCGTTATCAGGACCTTACGCTTGCCCTTTGTGTCCTTACCGAAGGCGACACCGCCGTCTATCTCGCTTATAATGGCGCACTCCTTGGGTTTGCGGGCCTCGAATAGTTCGGCGACCCTGGGAAGGCCTCCCGTAATATCCTTTGTCTTGGTAGTCTCCCTCGGAATCTTCGCGATCAGGTCCCCGGCCTTGAGAGCATCACCCTCGTTTACGGTGATAATAGCCCCCACGGGCAGGAGATAGCGCGCCGCCACGGTCGTGCCGGCCACCTTGAGCGTTTTGCCGCTCTCGTCCTTTATGGAGACCCTGGGCTTCATATCGCCTTCCTTGAAAGCGACTATGACCTTGCTCGAAAGGCCGGTGACCTCGTCGAGCTGCTCCCTCATGGTCTTTCCCTCCTCGACCTCGCCGAACTTGACGATACCGCCGGCCTCGGTAAGTATGGGTATGGTGTAGGGGTCCCAATCCGCCAGGACGGCGCCCGCCGAAATGGCGTCTCCGTCCTTGGCCCTGAGCCTCGCTCCGAATATAACGGGGTTACGCTCACGCTCGCGCCCCTGATCGTCCAGTATGGCGATATCACCGTTGCGGTTCATTACTATGGGTATGCCCTGGGAGTTCGTCGCGACGTTCAGGTTATGAAATTTTATTGTTCCGTCATGACGGGCCTCGAGGGTCGTCTGCTCCGCCCTCCGGCTCGCCGTACCCCCTATATGGAAGGTCCTCATCGTAAGCTGCGTGCCCGGCTCGCCGATTGACTGGGCGGCTATAACGCCCACGGCCTCGCCCATCTCCACCATCCTGCCTCTGGCGAGGTCCCTGCCGTAACACTTAATGCATATCCCCCTGGTGGACCTGCATGTTAAGACGCTCCGGATCTTCACCTTCTCTATGCCCGCCTCTTCTATCTTCTCCACCTTCGACTCGTCTATCTCCTCGTTGGCCTTCACGATAACACTCTTGGTAAAGGGGTCGGTAACGTCCTCGAGCACCACCCTGCCGAGCACCCTCTCTCCGATATTCTCGATAATCTCTCCGCCTTCCATGAGGGAGGTGATGTATATGCCGTCCAAGGTCCCGCAGTCGTCTTCCGATATGATGGCGTCCTGCGCCACGTCCACGAGCCTTCTCGTCAGGTACCCGGAATTGGCCGTCTTCAGGGCCGTGTCGGCAAGGCCCTTTCTTGCGCCGTGCGTTGATATGAAGTACTGCAGCACGTTCAACCCTTCCCTGAAGTTGGCGGTAATGGGGGTCTCTATAATCTCGCCCGACGGTTTGGCCATAAGGCCCCTCATGCCGGCGAGCTGGCGGAGCTGCTGGGCCGAGCCCCTCGCCCCGGAGTCCGCCATGGTGAAGACAGGGTTGAAGCTCGGCACCTTCTTCGCCTTCCCCTCTTCGTCTTTTATAACGTCCGAGCCGAGGTCCTTGAGCATCTCATCGGCTATCTCCTCGGTGACCTGCGCCCAGATATCAATCACCTTGTTGTACCGTTCGCCGTCGGTGATAAGGCCGTCGTTGTACTGGGTCTGTATCTCCTTGACCTCTTTATAGGCCATGTCGAGGAACTTCCCTTTCTTGCCCGGCACCTTCATGTCGTCTATACAGATGGAAATACCGGCCTTTGTGGCGTACCTGTAGCCGAGGTCCTTCAACCTGTCGGCAAGGAGCACCGTTTCCTTATAACTGCCCCGCCTGTAACAGATGTCTATAAGGTCGGCGAGACGTTTTTTATCCATAACCTTGTTGACCTCTTCAAAATCTATAACATCGGGCACGATCTCCATCAGGATAACCCTGCCCACCGTCGTTTCATAAAGCTTTCCCTCGTGCTTGACCTTTATCCTCGCCTGCAGTTTTACGGCGTCGAAGTCGTAAGCCGCCCTCACCTCGTCAAAGGAACTGAAGGCCTTGCCCTCGCCCGGCGCGCCGGGCCTCTCGCGGGTGAGGTAATAAAGCCCCAGGACTATATCCTGTGTGGGTATGATAATGGGTTTACCGTTCGCCGGCGAGAGTATGTTATTGGTGGACATCATGAGGACCCTGGCCTCGACCTGGGCCTCCACGGAAAGGGGCACGTGCACGGCCATCTGGTCTCCGTCAAAGTCGGCGTTGAAGGCGGTGCATACCAGCGGATGGAGTTGTATGGCCTTGCCCTCTATCAGTATGGGCTCGAAGGCCTGTATGCCGAGCCTGTGGAGCGTGGGCGCGCGGTTCAGAAGCACGGGGTGTTCCTTTATGACCTCGTCGAGCACGTCCCATACCTCCGGCCTCTCCTTCTCGAGCATCTTTTTGGCGCTCTTTATGGTCGTGGCGTACCCTTTCTCCTCGAGCTTGTGGTATATAAAGGGCTTGAAGAGCTCCACGGCCATCTTCTTGGGAAGACCGCACTGGTGGAGCCTTAAGTCCGGCCCCACGACTATGACGGAACGCCCGGAGTAATCAACGCGTTTTCCAAGGAGGTTCTGCCTGAACCTTCCCCCCTTGCCTTTTATCATGTCGCTCAGAGACTTAAGAGGCCTTTTGTTCTGCCCCGTAATAATACGCCCCCGTCTGCCGTTATCCAGAAGCGCGTCCACGGCCTCCTGTAACATCCTCTTTTCGTTCCTGATGATAATCTCCGGGGCGCTCAGGTCCATCAGCCTCTTGAGCCTGTTATTCCTGTTTATCACCCTCCTGTAGAGGTCGTTTAAGTCGCTCGTGGCGAACCTTCCGCCGTCAAGGGGCACAAGGGGCCGGAGGTCCGGGGGAAGCACGGGTATGACCTCGAGTATCATCCACTCGGGCCTGTTGCCGGAATGCACGAATGCGTCCACGACCTTGAGCCTCTTTACTATCCTCTTTTTCTTCGCCTCGCTCGATGTATTTCTCATCTCCGCCCTGAGCTCCGCGGATATCTTCTCGAGATCGAGCACCTTCAAGAGCTCCCTTATGGCCTCGGCGCCCATGGAGGCGACAAAGCCGTCGGGACCCCAGTCCTCAACCGCCTTACGGTACCTCTCGTCGTTAAGGAGTTCGCCGGCCCTCAGGTCCGAGTTCTTCGGGTCAATAACGACGTAGTTCTCGTAATAAAGCACCCTCTCAAGTTCCTTGAGGGTTATATCAAGGATCACGCCTATGCGTGAAGGCAGGCTCTTTAAGAACCAGATATGGGCCACAGGCGTGGCCAGGTCGATGTGGCCGAGCCTCTCGCGCCTCACATTGGACGGAATAACCTCAACGCCGCACTTTTCGCAGACTATCCCCCTGTGTTTCATCCTCTTGTACTTCCCGCAGTTGCACTCAAAGTCCTTTACGGGGCCGAAGATCTTGGCGCAAAAAAGGCCGTCCCTTTCGGGTTTAAAGGTCCTGTAGTTTATCGTCTCGGGTTTTTTCACCTCGCCGTGAGACCACTGGCTTATACGCTCGGGCGAGGCGATGGTCACCCTTATCGAGTTGAAATTCACAGGTTTTTTATTCTTCTGAAAAAGCGCCTTAAGTGTTTCCAACACAACCTCCTTCTAATAAAGACGGTTTTTGTTTATGACTCCGGCCTCCGGTCCTTCCATGAGGCTTAATCCCATTGCAATCAAGCAGAGACCCGCCGGACGGTTTTTGTTTATGACTCCGGCCTCCGGTCCTTCCCTGAGGCTTAATCCCATTGCAATCAAGCAGAGACCCGCCGGACGGTTTTTGTTTATGACTCCGGCCTCCGGTCCTTCCCTGAGGCTTAATCCCATTGCAATCAAGCAGAGACCCGCCGGACGGTTTTTGTTTAAAAACTTCAGTCCTCTTTTTCTTCCAAAAGGCTTACGTCTATAGCGAGGCTCTGAAGCTCCTTTAAGAGCACGCTGAATGATTCCGGCAGTGAGGGCTGCAGGTTGTACCTCCCCGTAACGATGGATTCATACATCCTGGTCCTTCCCGGCACATCGTCGGACTTGACGGTGAGGAATTCCTGGAGGCTGTAAGCCGCGCCGTATGCCTCCATGGCCCATACCTCCATCTCGCCGAGCCTCTGCCCGCCGAACTGCGCCTTTCCTCCCAGCGGCTGCTGGGTGACGAGAGAATAGGGCCCCGTGCTCCTTGCGTGTATCTTGTCGTCCACGAGGTGATGGAGCTTCATCATGTACATCATACCCACCGTCACCTCCTGATCAAAGGGTTGTCCCGTTTTACCGTCAAAAAGAATCGTCTTGCCCGTAGAGGGCAGGCCCGCTGTTTTAAGGGTCTCTTTAACCCCGCTCTCCATTGCGCCGTCAAAGACGGGGCTCGCCATGTTTATACCCCTTGAGAGTTTTTTGGCGACCATGACAGTCTCCCTGTCGGAGAGGCCGTCTATGAATTTAGAGAATTCCCTGGAGCCGTAAATATTTTTTATCTTTTCCCTCAGCGCGGGTGCCCCGGCGTTCTTCTCCACCATTTCGCCTATGGCGCTTCCCAGGGCCTTTGAGCCCCAGCCGAGATGGGTCTCGAGTATCTGGCCTATGTTCATCCTCGAAGGCACCCCAAGGGGGTTTAAGACTATATCCAGCGGCGTGCCGTCGTCCATGTAGGGCATATCCTCCTCGGGGAGTATCCTTGAGATAACGCCCTTATTCCCGTGGCGCCCGGCCATCTTGTCGCCGACGGAGACCTTCCTCTTCATGGCGATATAGACCTTGACCATCTTTATGACCCCGGGCGGGAGTTCGTCGCCGCGCTTCAGGCGCCCTATCCTGTCCTCGAAGACCATATTTGTAAGGTCTATCTGCTCTGAGAGGTTGGCGAATATCGCCTTTGCCTGCGCCGAGGCCTTTTCATCGGCGAGGGTAATCTCAGGCCACCTCTTTACGGGGACGGCCTCAAGGGCCTCGGGGGTAATCACCTTACCCTTGTCAATAAGGACGGCGCCTTTTTTGTCCGTCAGGCGCGCGGCCGACTTACCCCCCGCAAAAAGTTTTCTTATGCGGCTGGAGGCCGACTCTTTGACTATCTTTATCTCGTCGTCGCGGTCCTTTATAAGGCGCGCCGTCTCCTTGTCCTCGATGAGCTTACTCCTCTCGTCCTTTTCAGCCCCTTTTCTGGAAAAGACCTTCGCGTCTATTATAACTCCTTCTATTCCAGGCGGGACCCTCAAAGAGGTGTCTTTGACGTCCTCGGCCTTCTCGCCGAATATGGCCCTGAGGAGTTTCTCCTCGGGTGAGAGCTGGGTCTCACCCTTGGGGGTAATCTTACCGACGAGGATGTCGCCGGGGGAGACCTCGGCGCCCACCCTCACGATTCCGCTCTCATCGAGGTTTTTAAGCGCGTCCTCTCCCACGTTGGGAATGTCCCTCGTTATCTCCTCTTTGCCGAGCTTGATATCGCGGGCCACTATCTCAAACTCCTCAATGTGGACGGAGGTAAACACGTCCTCCTTCAGAAGCCTTTCGCTCACAAGGATGGAATCCTCGAAGTTATAACCTCCCCACGGCATAAAGGCCACAAGGACGTTGCGTCCAAGGGCGAGCTCGCCCTCGGAGGTGGAAGGGCCGTCGGCTATCACCTGTCCGTCGATAACCTTATCACCCTTCTCCACTATGGGTTTCTGGTTAAAACAAGTATTCTGGTTGGACCTCCTGAACTTGGTGAGGTTATAGATATTCACGCCGCCGGTCTTGTTCCTGATTACTATGCGTGTGGCGTCCACGCTGTCCACGACCCCGCCGCCTTTTGCGAGGATGGCCACGCCCGAGTCCCTGCCCACGATACTCTCCATGCCCGTGCCCACAAAGGGGGCCTCGGTGGCGAGAAGGGGTACGGCCTGGCGCTGCATGTTGGAGCCCATAAGGGCCCTGTTGGCGTCGTCGTTTTCAAGAAAAGGTATGAGTGAGGCCGCCACACTTACGAGCTGGTTGGGAGAGACGTCCATGAGGGTCACGTCCCCGGCCCTGGCCATTATGAAGTCCCCTCCCTTTCTCGCCGATACGAACTCGTTGATGAATTTGCCGCCGGCGTCCATGGGGGCGTTGGCCTGCGCTATTACGTGGTCCTCCTCGTCGAGGGCCGAAAGGTATATTATCTTTTCCGAGACGTGGCCGCCTTTCACATCCCTGTACGGGGTCTCTATAAAACCGAAGTCGTTTACACGGGCATAGGTGGAAAGCGACACGATAAGCCCGATGTTGGGCCCCTCGGGTGTCTCGATGGGGCATATCCTGCCGTAATGCGTGGCGTGGACGTCTCTGACCTCGAAACCGGCCCTCTCGCGCGTAAGCCCTCCTGGCCCCAGCGCCGAGAGCCTCCTCTTATGGGTAATTTCCGAGAGGGGGTTTGTCTGGTCCATAAATTGGGACAGCTGAGAGGAGCCGAAAAACTCTTTTATCACCGCGCTGACGGGCTTGGAGTTCAAGAGGTCGTGGGGCATGAGGGTTTCGAGCTCTCCGAGGCTCATCCTCTCCTTTACGGCCCTCTCCATCCTCAGGAGCCCTATCCTGTACTGGTTCTCCAGGAGCTCTCCCACGGATCTAACCCTGCGGTTGCCGAGATGGTCGATGTCATCCACCGTGCCTATGCCGTTACGGAGCCCCACGAGGTAGCGCACCACATCGAGGATGTCTTCCTTGCGCAGGGTCGTGGTGTCTATGGGCACATCGTCGTAACCGAGCTTACGGTTGAGCTTCAGTCTGCCCACCCGGGAGAGGTTGTACCTCTCGGCGTTGAAAAAGAGGGACTGGAAAAAGGCGTTCGTCGTCGCCGCGTTGGGCAGGTCTCCGGGCTTGAGCCTCTTGTATATCTCGACCCTGGCGTTAAGGGTCATGTTCGTCGTAAGGTCGTCGGGGTTATCCTTTTTGTGAGACAGTGTAATCTTGGACTCCTCGGACCCGACCCTGTCGTTTAAGAGGGTCTCCCTGAAAAAGGGGCCCACCGCCTCTATCAAGAGAAGTTTGAAGCTCGTTATATTCCTCCTCGATATCTCGTCGAGTTTTTCCCTTGTAAGGGTCTGGTTGCACTCTAAAATCACCTCGCCCGTCTCGGGGTCCACGATGTCCTTTGAGGCGACCCTGTCAATAATCTCTTCGGCCTCCACGGGGACCTTCTCGATGCCCGCGCTTAATATCTTTTTTATAGCGAGCCGTGTTATCTTCCTCTCCTTCCTGACTATAACTTCACCGGTGGAGGGGTCCTTTATTTCGCGGCTCGGCCTCTGTCCCAAAAGGTATTCGGGCTCCACGCGCTTGTAGATCTGCCTGCCCTCAAGGATGATATCCTCGGTGGGGTAAAAATAATTAAGGAGCTCCTCCACGGAGTACCCCAGGGCCTTAAGGAGTATTGTGGCGAGCATCTTGCGCCTTTTATCTATCCTCACATAGAGCCAGTCCTTCTGGTCGAACTCGAAGTCAAGCCACGAGCCGTGATACGGTATCACCCTGGCCGTATAAAGGATCTTGCCCGTGAGGCCCTTGGGTTTTTCAAGCTCAAAGAAGACCCCGGGGGACCTGTGGAGCTGGCTCACTATAACGCGCTCCGTGCCGTTTATTACAAAAGAGCCCGTATCGGTCATAAGGGGTATCTCTCCGAAATAGACCTCCTGCTCCTTTATATCGCGAACGCTCTGGGCCCCTGAGTCGGGGTCGCGGTCCCACATAATGAGCCGGACGAGAATCTTTATGGGGGCGGCATAGGTCATCCCCTTCTGCAGGCACTCCTCCACGGTGTATTTGGGCTCAAGGAGGTCGTACTCCACAAACTCGAGGGAGGCGTTGCCGCTGAAGTCCTTTATGGGAAACGCGCCCTCAAAGACGTCCTGCAGGCCCACCTTGGCCCTTTGCCCGCTGGGCACATCGCTTTGAAGAAACTGGTCAAAGGACCTTCTCTGGACCTCGATAAGGTTGGGCATCTTTACGGCCTTACCGATCTTCGAGAAATTTTTTCTTAGAAATTCTCCATTTCTGAGATAAGGGGCTGCCATTATAAAAAACTCCTTTTTAATTCCCTTTAAAAGACTTGCCCGCAGGGGTATCCTGCGGGCAGGTCTTTACGGTGACATACCGGATATTAAAGTTTGTAAAAAATACCATCTCTACAAAACCTGTAGGCGCCGAGGAAAAAAACCGGCGCCTTTTAGATTAAAATGTAACTTCCCTCAGTCGGCGCTACTGTACCTCAACCTCGGCTCCCGCTCCCTCTACCTGCTTCTTTATCTTTTCGGCCTCGTCCTTCGACACACCTTCTTTAAGGGGTTTGGGGGCGCTTTCCACGAGGTCCTTGGCCTCCTTGAGGCCGAGCCCTGTTACGGCCCTCACCTCTTTAATGACCTTTATTTTCTCGGAGCCGAATGACTTGAGCACTACGTTGAACTCCGTCTTCTCCGCCCCGGCTCCGGGCCCCGGCGCACCGGCGGCGGCCACGGCTACGGGCGCGGCTGCTGAAACGCCGAACTTCTCCTCCAGTTCCTTTACGAGCTCGGCGAGGTCTATCACCGACATGCTCTCTATAAACTTTACGACATCGTCCTTGCTTATACCGGCCATCTTATTCCTCCTGTATGTTTGTACTCTTAATATAAAAAAATATTTAACTCGATTTTGCCTGCCCTATGGCGGCCAGCGTGTAGAGGAGCTTACGCGGCACGCCGCTCAAAACCCCCACAAGCCCCGATACCGGAGCGTTCACCGAGCCGATAAGTTTCGCCAGAAGTTCTTCCTTAGACGGCAACTCCGCGAGCCCCTTTATCTCCCCTTCGTCGAGGACGCGCTCGCCGAGTACGCCCGCCTTGAAGTTGACGCCGGAATGGTCCTTGGCGAACCCGACGAGTTTTTTCGCCGCCGTGGCCGCGTCCTTGTAACTGAAGGCGAGGGCCACGGGGCCCTGAATGTGCTCCGTCAGGTGCTCCTCAGGGGTGCCTTTAAGGGCCCTTCTCGCCAGGGTGTTACGCACCACCATGAATTCCGCCGACGCCTCACGCAGTGTCTTCCTGAAGTCGTTCATATCGACGGCCTTCACGGCGCTGTACTCGGCAAGGAACGTGGCGCCCGACTCTTTGAGCCTGCCCCTCAGGTCCTCTACGTATTTTTCTTTCCCGGTCTTATCCAATCTCTTCTCTCACCCCCTTCTTATGGTCACAGGGGGCCGTGGGTTTCTGAGTGCCGCACAATAAAAATATCACCCTGCGGTACAAACTTAAAAAACCGGCCTCGGCAGGATTTTTACGCCGCCGCCATAGCGGCCCCTGCTGTCTGTGACCTTTTTTAAATACTTAATAAAATACTCTATAGCTGATCATCTAAAGGTGTTCCTGACCTCGGCGGCGTCAAGCCTTATGCTTGGCCCCATTGTCGTGGAGAGGAAGAGGCTCCTTAAATACGTCCCTTTGCTCGCCGAGGGCTTGGCCTTTACAATCGCCTCCATGAGGGCAATAAAGTTTTCCTTCAATTTCGCGGCGCCGAAGGAGACCTTGCCTACGGGCACATGGATGTTCCCGGCCTTATCAACCCTGAACTCCACCTTGCCGGCGAGGAGGTCAGTTACGGCCCTGCCCACGTCAAAGGTAACGGTGCCGAGTTTGGGGTTGGGCATAAGCCCCCTCGGGCCTAATATCTTCCCTATCTTACCCACCGAGCCCATCATGTCGGGCGTGGCCACCGCGGCGTCGAAGCCGAGCCAGCCTTTTTTAATCTTCTCAATAAGGTCGTCTGAGCCGGTAAAGTCCGCCCCGGCCTTCGTCGCCTCCGCCTCCTTCTCCCCCTTGGCGAATACGAGGACCCGCACCTTACGTCCCGTGCCGTTGGGCAGAACCACCGAGCCCCTTACCATCTGCTCCGGGTGCTTGGGGTTCACGCCGAGCCTTCCCGACACCTCTACCGTCTCGTCGAACTTCGCTGCCGGGATCCCGGGCAGAAGGGCGAGCCCTTCTTCCATGCTATAGGCCTTACCCTCATCCACAGTCTCTACCGCCGCCTTATATCTCTTTCCCATCTTCATCTTTAATCTATCCCTCCACAGTAATTCCCATGCTTCTGGCAGTGCCCTCGATGGTCTTTACAGCCGCGTCCAGCCCCGAGGCCGTAATATCAGGCATCTTGAGTTTGGCTATTTCCTCTACCTGCTTTTTCGAAACCTTCCCGACCTTCTCCTTGTTGGGCTCCTTTGAGCCCTTTTCAAGGCCCGCCGCCTTCAAAAGAAGCACGGCCGCCGGCGGCGTCTTTGTTATGTAGGAAAAACTCCTGTCCGCGTAGACGGTTATGACCACGGGGATTATCATCCCCGCCTCACCCTGCGTCTTGGCGTTAAAGGCCTTGCAGAAGTCCATTATGTTCACGCCGTGCTGGCCGAGGGCCGGGCCTATGGGCGGTGCCGGGTTGGCCTTTCCCGCCGGTATCTGAAGTTTAATAAGCCCTATTACTTTCTTTGCCATTTCAAAAGACCTTTCTATAAGTTTTAAAAATGAGCGGCATTTACACGCCCACTGCGTAAGAGAGAGTATCAGGCCTTTTCAACCTGCCCGAAGTCAAGCTCCACGGGCGTGGCGCGGCCGAAGATGCTTACCATGACACGGAGCTTGCCCTTGTTGGGCTTGACCTCCTCGACGATGCCGTTGAAGTTCGTAAAAGGGCCGTCTATGACCCTTACGTTTTCGCCCCGGTCGAAGAGGACCTTGGGCTTTGGCCTCACCGCCCCCTCCTCCATCTGCCTGGTGAGCCTCCTGACCTCATCCTCGGAGACGGCCGGGGGGACCTGGGTGCCGCCGACGAAGCCCGTGACCTTGGGCAAGTCCTTCACCAGATGCCAGGTCTCGTCGTTGTATTCCATGTTTATAATGATATAGCCCGGAAAGAACTTCCTCGAAGTGGTCCTCTTTACACCCTTTACCATGTCCACCACCTTTTCCGTGGGGACAAGCACCTCTCCAAAAAACTCTTCCTTGCCCGAGGACTTTATCTTCTCCTCAAGGGCCGCCTTTACCTTGTTTTCATATCCGGAATATGTATGGACCACATACCACTTCTTAGTCATATCCCCTCATTTCAAAATCATGCCGATAATCTTAGAAAACCCCATGTCCACAATTCCCATAAAAGCCGACAGGAGCGCCGTCACGGCAATGACGACCCACGTGGAGTTCATCGTCTGCTGCTTTGTGGGCCACGTAACCTTCTTCAACTCCTGACGGGCCTCGGCAAAAAACTGTTTTGTCCTGTCTATCTTCGTCATAGTAAGGGTTCGCTCAAATATAAAGTTCGGAAAGACTTCCCGTCTTCCCTATAAAAACCCCCCTCGGCCCCGTGAATCCCGCCGCTACTGAGGAGACGCTAAACTGGCAGGCCAGGAGGGATTCGAACCCCCAACATGCGGTTTTGGAGACCGCCGCTCTGCCGTTAGAGCTACTGGCCTTTTTACAAAAAGACCTTCCGGAAAAAGACTTATTTAGTCTCCCTGTGAAGAGTGTGTTTTTTGCAGAACTTGCAATACTTCTTCAGCTCAATCCTGTCAGGAGTAGTCTTCTTATTCTTAGTCGTTGAATAATTCCTGCGTTTACAGTCGGTGCAGGCCATTGTGATTATATTTCTCATCTTCCGCCTTCTTTATATTTTTTGCAGCGCCTTGCCTGATCCACGGCGCATGGAGACTGACCGTCGGTAGAGGCACCCCCGGGGCCTGTCTACTCCACCACCTTGGTGACGACTCCGGCGCCCACGGTCCTTCCGCCT
>JBHHVI010000052.1:0-13426 GCA_046754225.1 Thermodesulfobacteriota bacterium
CGACGTCGTCGTCTTCGACAACCTCTCGCGCGGCCACACCGACCTTGTCAGGTGGGGCGTCCTCGAAGAGGGGGACCTTACCGACAAGAAAGCCGTTGAAGGGGTGTTTGAAAAATATGGTCCCTCCGCCGTCATGCACTTCGCCGCATACGCCTATGTGGGCGAGTCGGTTACCGACCCGGCCAAATATTACCGAAATAACGTGCTCGGTTCTTTTAATCTTGCCGAAACGGCGAGGTCTTTTAATGTAAAGAATTTCATATTATCCTCCACATGCGCCGTGTACGGCGTGCCCGGAAAAGTCCCCATTACAGAAGACCAGCCCCTCAGGCCCATAAACCCTTACGGGAACACGAAACTCGTAATAGAAAAACTCCTCGAGGATTTTTCATCGGCCTACGGGATAAAGAGCGTGAGGCTTCGGTACTTTAACGCCGCCGGGGCCGACCCCGAGGGCGAGGCCGGCGAGGACCATAGGCTGGAGACGCACTTAATTCCCCTTGTCCTCGACGCGGCCGCGGGCCGGCGGCCTGATGTAACGATAAACGGTACGGACTACGACACGCCTGACGGTACGTGCGTGCGTGATTATATTCACGTAACGGACCTCGCCGAGGCCCATCTCCTCGCCCTCGAATATCTCCTTCAGGGCGGCGAGACCTGCGCCTTAAACCTCGGAAACTCCGAGGGCCACTCCGTAAGGGAGGTTATAGAGGCCGCCCAAAGGGTTACGGGAAGGGGTTTTGCCGTTAAAGAAGGGCCGAGGAGGGCGGGCGACCCGGCAAGCCTTATAGCCTCATACGAAAGGGCTGAAAAAATCCTCGGCTGGAAGCCCAGCCTGAGCGACATGGAAACAATTTTGACGCACGCCTGGGCCTGGCACCGGAAAAGGTTTCCCCGGGGTTAAAGGGGATTTTAATACGCGCGGGCCGCGCTACGACTTGACATGAAAGCTAAAAAAGAAGACTGTGCAGTGGAGATACTCCTTGCCACGTATAACGGCGGCAGGTTCTTAAGCGAGCTCCTCGCCTCTCTTCTGGCTCAGACCTACAAGGACTGGAGGCTCGTTGTAAGGGACGACGGCTCCACCGACGGGACCATAGATATAATAAAGAAGTTCAGGGACGGCCATCCCGGCAGGGTGGTATTAATCGAGGATACGGAAGAGCGTCTCGGCGCGTGCGGTAGTTTTTCTCTCCTCCTCGAAAGGTCAGAGGCCCCTTACATCATGTTCTGCGACCAGGACGACGTGTGGTTGCCGGAGAAGGTCGAGCGCACCCTTGAGAAGATGCGTGAGCTTGAAGGGGGCCGTAAAGAGGCCCCGGTCCTTGTGCATACGGACATGATTGTGGTGGATGAAGAACTCAACAAAAGAGCGGATTCCTTCTGGAGGTATCAGAACCTGCCGCCTGAGATGAAGGGGCTTAATAATCTCCTTATCCTGAATAACGTTACGGGTTGCGCCGCGATGATAAACAAGGCGCTTAAGAGGCTCTCCGTGCCCGTGCCCGATGAGGCCATAATCCACGACTGGTGGGTGGCGATCGTTGCCGCGGCCATGGGCGAGATAGGCCATATAGACAGCCCTACCATACTCTACAGGCAGCACGGCGAAAACGTCAAGGGCGCCAGGAGATACTCCTACGAGTATTTCGCCTCAAGGCTCTTCAGCCTCGGCCGTACGGCGGCCCTCTTAAGGAGGATCGTAAAGCAGGCCGCGGCGTTTTTACGCATCTACGGGGACAGGCTCCCGGAAGGGGAGAAGGTGGCTGCGGGCCGCTTTGCCGGCCTTCTAAGGATGGGAAGGATAAAGAGGGTTTATACGGTATTCAGGTACAGGTTCTGGGGGCGGGGCTTTTTGCGGAACCTCGGGCTTTGTTTAATCTGGATAGTAATAAAGGGCGAAAAATCAAGGCCGTCCATGGCCGTAAAGGACAATGCATAATAACCTTCCCCTCGTCTCTTTTATAATAGTAAACCTGAACGGGGAATCTTTTCTCTTCAATAACCTCACTTCCGTCTTCGGCCAGAGGACAAAAAGACCCTTCGAGGTGATACTTGTTGATAACGGCTCAACGGATAACTCCCTTGAAATTGTACGTAAAAATTTTCCCCGGGTGACGGTTATCGAGAACAGGGAGAACCTCGGCTTCGCAAAGGGCAATAATCAGGGAATAGAGGCGGCGAGGGGCAAGTACATACTCACCCTCAATAACGACACCGAGCTGAAGGCAGGGTTCCTTCAAGAGATTTTAAAGGCCGCCGAAGGCTCGGCCGCCGACGTTGGCATGTGGGCGCCGAAGATACTTTCCCTTGAGGACAAGGGGGTGATAGACTCGGCGGGCGGGCTGCTCATATACCCTAACGGGCTGGCAAAGGGCAGGGGCAGGCTTTGTGAGGACCTCGGCCGGTACGAAGCGCCCGAAGAGGTCTTTATACCGAGCGCCTGCGCCGCCCTTTACAGGAAGAGGATGCTCGACGAGATAGGCGGCTTTGACGAGGACTTTTTCGCCTATTGCGAGGATACCGACCTGGGGCTGCGCGCCCGGCTCGCCGGCTGGAAGACTGAATACGTCCCCCGGGCCGTCGTCTATCATTTTTATTCGGGTACAGGCGGGCGTTATACCCCATTCAAGGCCTATCTCGTGGAGAGGAACCACCTGTGGGTGGCCGTGAAAAATTTTCCGCTGTCAAACCTTTTGCTTCTGCCCTTTTACGAACTCTGGCGTTATATCGTCGAGGTATACGGCATGGCGGCCGGGAGGGGCGCCGGGGCGAGGTTCAGGGAGGATTTTTCCGCGCCAAGCCTTATACTTATAGTCGGCAGGGCTTACTTAAAAGCCCTACTGGGGCTGCCGGGTATGCTTAAGAAGCGCAGTATCATACAGAAAAAAAGGGCGGTAAAAAGGTCCGATGTCAGGGGCTGGTTCAAAAGATTCGGCCTGAAGGCGAAGACGCTTGTGCTCAGGGACTGAGGGCGGGCCGTTATATTACAGCATATAGTGGTTGCAGGTTTTTTTAGAAAGTGGCATATTAATAAACCATTGAATTTTTATAGTGGAGTGTTTAAAAGATGACAGTGAGCGGAAAAGTAAAAGATTGTAATGGCCCAATGTATGCCGTCATACTCGCCGGGGGCATAGGGTCGAGGTTCTGGCCCCTGAGCCGTGAGACCACGCCCAAGCAGATACTGAAGGTGGTGGGCGACGAGAGCCTTTTAAAGACCACGATAGGGAGGCTCAATCCCGTCATACCGCCGGAGAGCGTCTTTGTCGTTACCAACGCGAGGCAGGCGGAGCTTATAAGGCTCCACCTCTCCTACGATGGAAGGGCTTTCTCGCCGGGCTATATAGTGGAGCCCGTCGGCAAGAATACTGCGCCGGCCATAGGGCTTGCCGCCCTTGAGCTTTACGAAAAAGACCCCGAGGCCATTATGGCGGTGCTCCCGGCGGACCACATCATAAAGGACGGAAAATCTTTCCGCGACGCACTGAAGGCGGCGGCCCGTGTTGCACGCGAGGGGCATCTCGTTACCTTCGGCATACCCCCCACCGCCCCGGAGACGGGCTATGGCTATATAAAGACGGGTAAAGAGATCGCGAAGAAAAAGTTCGAGGGCTGTACGGTCAGGAAGGTAAAAAGGTTTGTTGAAAAGCCCGATATAAAAAAGGCGAAAGAGTACCTGAAAGATGGCGGCTATTACTGGAACGCCGGGATATTTGTCTGGAAGGCGGCAAGGATACTGGAAGAGATAAAAACTCATCTGCCCGGAGTTTACAGAGGGCTTACGGCCATAAGGAAGGGCACCGACAGGGCCTCGGCCTATCTCAAGATGGACGCCGTCTCCATAGACCACGGAATACTTGAGAAGGCCCGCGACGTGGTGGTTATAGCGGCAGAGTTTTCCTGGTCAGATATGGGAAGCTGGAGCTCCTTCGGCGAGTTGATACCATCGGACGGCGGGGGTAATATTATAAAGGGCCGCGTCGTGGACCTCGGCAGCACCAACTCCATAATCTTCGGCTGCGACCGTGTTGTGGCCACCATAGGGCTTAAGGACATGATAATCGTGGACACCCCTGACGCCACGCTTGTGTGCCCCAGGGACAGGTCCCAGGATGTGAAGTCAGTTGTGGATGTTTTGAAGAAAAAAGGTTTTACCGAGCACGAGAGCCACAAGACGGTAAAAAGGCCCTGGGGCACCTATACCGTACTCGAAACCGGAAAGGGTTATAAGATTAAAAAAATCTGCGTCGGTCCGGGCAGGCGCCTGAGCCTTCAGCAGCACAGCCGGAGAAGCGAACACTGGGTGGTCATAGCGGGCAGAGCCAAGGTGTGTAAAGGAGACGAAATCCTGGATGTATCAGTGGGCGAGTCCATCGACATACCCATGGGAGTTAAGCACAGGCTTGAAAACCGCGGGGAAGGGCCCTTGGAGATAATAGAGGTTCAGAACGGGGACTATGTTGGAGAAGACGACATCTTGCGCTTTGATGACGATTTTAAACGTGATTGCAGTTGAATTTTTTACAGCCGCCGGCCTTAAAATCCTCCGGAATTTATAAGAAAATTTTTATTCGCCCATGGACGGTTCAATAATAAATAAAGGCACATCCACCGGGATAGACGTTGAATCGATAGCCCGGATGAAAGGCCTTATGGAGAACCCCCGTTTTCTTAAACGGGTCTTTACCGTGGGGGAAGCCCGGTATTGCCTCGGTAGGAGAAACCCGCAAAGGCACCTTGCCGGAAGGTTCGCGGCCAAGGAGGCGTACCTGAAGGCCACGGGCACCGGGCTAACGGGCGGGATCCGGTGGACCGATATCGAGGTGGTAAATAGAGCCAATGGAAAGCCCGAACTGAGGCTCCATTCAACGGCCCAAAGAAAAATCCCCCCCGCCAAAAGAATCTTTTTGAGTATCGCCTATTCTCTCGAAACGGCCCTCGCCTTTGTCGCCATAGGATGAACATACCTCACCCGAATATCCAAAAAAATTTGACTTTTCAAGGGATTTTTTTAAATAATAGTCCGGTTCGAATTTGAAGGAAGGTTTTTACGGTAAGTACGAACGTTGATATGCATAAAAACGGTTTTTACGGCGGGTGTGCAGGTATCCGTAAAAAGAGGTTTTTTAAGTTATGAGAGAGCGTGAACAATGGGGTTCAAGGATAGGGCTAATCCTTGCCATGGCGGGAAACGCCATAGGCCTCGGTAATTTTCTCAGGTTCCCGGTCCAGGCCGCGCAGAACGGCGGCGGGGCCTTTATGATACCCTATTTTATCTCTTTTATAATCCTCGGCATCCCTCTCATGTGGGTGGAATGGGGCATAGGACGTTACGGCGGCACGATAGGCCACGGGACGTCACCGGCCATCTTCGACGCCCTATGGAAGAACAGGATCGCCAAGTATATCGGCATATTGGGGATTTTTCTCCCCCTCGTCATACTCGTTTATTACGTTTATATATCTTCGTGGACCCTTTCCTTCAGCCTCGCCTCCCTCTTTAACCTTTACCCTTCTCCTGATGCCTCTCTCGGCATCGCCACACCCGCGGAGTTTTTAAAGCCCTATCAGAGCTACCTCGGCTCCTACATAGGGGGTTCGGGGGAGGGGCTTTTATTGAGGCCCCATCCCATGGCCATAGGATTTTTTATAGTCACGCTCCTCGTGAGCCTCTGGGTGCTCGGAAAGGGCATCGCCGGCGGAATAGAAAAGTTAAGCAAGTTCGCCATACCGCTGCTCTTTATAATGGCCCTCATTCTGTTTATAAGGATTGTAACGTTAAAATCTCCCGTAAATCCTGACTTCAGCGTATCGAGGGGTTTCGCCTTTCTCTGGGAACCGGACTTTAGCGGTATCATGAGCGCCAAGGTATGGCTCGCCGCCGCCGGGCAGGTCTTTTTCACCCTTTCTCTGGGTCTCGGCGCCGTCATCACCTACGCGAGTTATGTTAAGAAAGACGAGGACATAGCCCTTGACGGGCTTAGTACGGCAAGCCTCAACGAGTTCGCCGAAGTGGTCTTCGGCTCCACCATAGCCATAGTCTCGGCCGTGATATTTTTCGGCATGGACGGCGCCAGGGAGATAGCCGGGGGCGGGGCCTTCAACCTCGGCTTCATAAGCATGCCCGCCATTTTCACCCACATGCCCTTCGGTCAATTCTTCGGGTTCTTATGGTTTTTCCTCCTCTTTGTGGCGGGCCTTACTTCCATTGTGGCCCTTTCTCAGCCCGTAATAGCCTTTCTTGAGGACGAGTTCGGCTGGTCGAGGAAAAAATCCGTTAGAGGGTTGGGACTCTTCTTTATCATCTCCACCCCCCTGCCCATATTCTTGAGGGGCAGCCTCGACGAATTGGACTTCTGGGTCGCCACCTTCGCCCTCGTCTTCCTCGCCCTCTTTGAGATTATAATATTTTTCTGGATATTCGGTGCCGAGAGGGCCTGGGGGGAGATAACGAGAGGCGCGCATATCAAGGTGCCCAGGGTCTTCTTTTATCTCATGAAATACGTGACGCCGGGTTTTCTTTTAATAATCCTTGCGGCGTGGATATACCAGCAGTTGCCGTCGGTCCTGCAAAAAAGCGACGTGGGGGTCTGGGGCGCGAGGGCCTTTCTGGCGGCGCTTCTCATTATTCATCTCATCTTGGTAAGGAAGGCGTGGAAGAAGAGGAGGAAAAGCCTATGAGCACAGAGGGATGGGTTTTCCTGTTCATATCCTGGGGCATTGTCTCCACTCTTGTAGTGTATTGCTTTTACAAAATCTTTAAAAAGTCCTGATATTTTTTTGAACAAAGAAGGGGGCGGCAAACTTAATACAGGGTTTTTTGTTTTATAAACTCCACCCTGTTCCTTCCATTCTCTTTAGCCCTGTAAAGGGCCGTGTCGGCCAAGATGAGTATCTCCTTCCAGTCCCGGACCTCTTTTTGAAGGCCCGCCACGCCGAGGCTCACCGTTACGCCTGTCTTCGCCTTAACGGCCTTTCTAATCCTTTCCGCTACATTGCATGCGCCCAAAAGGTCTGTGTCAGGCAGGAGCGCCAAAAACTCCTCTCCGCCGTAACGTCCCACAAGGTCTGTTTCCCTGAGGGCCTTTAAAAAGACGATTGAGATATCCTTTAGAAGATTGTCACCGGCGACGTGGCCGTAGGTGTCGTTGTATTTTTTGAAGAAGTCTATGTCTATCATTATGATTGAAAAGGGAGAGTTCGTCCGTTTGGAAAGGTGCAGGCTCTTTTTGAGCTCCCTATCAATGTACCGCCTGTTGGCTATCCCCGTAAGGGGGTCTTTGAGGGTAAGCTCTTTTGTCTTGTCAAAGAGCTTAAGGTTGCTTATGGCCATGCCCAGTTGATTGCCTATGGAGCGGAGAAGGTTTTTTTTACTTTCTTCCACACAGGCGCCCGCCGGGAGATAAAGGTAAAGCACCCCCACGACCTCTCCCTGTGCCTTTAAGGGCACGATAACATGGCCGTGGTCAGTAAGCCCGGGGTATCTTATAGTATGCCTCTCGTCTTTTACGGAACTGGCCGAATAGATGAGTTCTCCTGTCTTCGCGGCCATGCCGCAGAGGCATTCCCCCACATGTATGCCCTTATGGAGTTCAAGAAATGTATTGGCGTGTCCGAGGTGCGCCACGAGTTCCATCTTGTCTCCTTCAACGATGAATACCCCCCCACTGCTTTCGAGTTTGAAGAGTTTTATTCCCGTGATGGTCTTCAGAACCCTCAAGAATAGTTCTTTTTTGTCGAGGGTGCTTGCGAGCACCTTTGAGATATCGTGGAGAATGGAGAGCTCGGAATTTATCTCGTCTAAATTTTTTTTCTCCTTCAAGGTCCTTTTCTCGGTATTTTTTCTCGCCGTGATGTCACGGATTATCGCCGTAAAATTCCAGCCCTCCCCCTGTCTTTCCGCCGCAAGGCTCAGTTCCAGGGGGAATAGCGAGCCGTCTTTTCTTCTCCCCTTGAGCTCCACGGTCTTGCCTATAACGGTTGGCCTGCCTGTCTCAAGAAATTTTTCGAATCCGCGGCGGTGCTTTTTACGGTATTCCTCGGGCATAAGTTCTGTCAGTGCCAGTCCCAATGCCTCCTCGCGGGAGTAGCCGAACATCAATCCCGCCGAAGGGTTCCAGAAGGTGATCCGTTGCCTTTCATCTGCCGCGATAACGGCGTCGGGCGTGACGTCAAGGATGCCCGGACCTCCGGCGCCCTCTTTAAAGACCGAGTTGTCCATATGTGCCTCCCTGAAATTTGAAAATTTTTCCAGGTGCTGGTCTTGAGGTGTTTTTTTATTATTGGATGGGATGTCGGGGATGGAGTTCTTTTTTTATTATTTCATTATACTCAGGATTGGCGGGATTGCAAACAAAGACTTTTTTCGGCTTAGAAGGGCGGGTTGTCTTTGGCTTTGTAAGACCTTCAGGGTATTCGCCGGGTCTGTTTTTCCATGTCGATACCTTGAAATAGCCTGCCTTTAAAGCCGCTCGAGGTGTGAATAAAACCGTCGGCCCCAACAATAACACCTTCAACCCCCTTAAGTGACTCTATAACCTCAAGACCTTTTTTCGGGCCGAGGACGAAGATGGCGGTAGAGAGGGCGTCGGCTATGGTGGGGTCTTCCGCCATTACTGTGACGCTCCTTGACTTCATAGCGGGCCAGCCCGTGGAGGGGTCGAGTATATGGTGGTACCTTTTGCCGTCCTTGATAAAAAATCTCTCATAGTCCCCTGATGTGGTAACAGCGCCGCCCTTTGAATAGACCTCGCCGAGGATCTCTCCTTCGTTCCTCGGGTCCTTGATGCCTATGACGAAAGAGGCTTTTCTCGCCATGTTCCTGTTGTCGAACAAAAACATGTCCCCGCCCGCCTTTATTATGGCCCTCGAAACACCCTTTACGCTTAACGCCTCGGCGGCCCTCTTCACGATAAAACCCTTGGCCACGCCGCCGAGGTTTAAGGTCATTCCCTTATCTTCAATCTTTACAGTCATTTTATCTTTGTTTACGACGACCTTTCTAAAGTCAACAAGGGGGAGTCTCTTTTGCACATCTTTTTTTGCGGGCACTCTTTTCTTTTCACCCGAAAAGCCCCACACACCGGCGAGTGCGCCCACGGTGGGGTCAAAGGCCCCGCCGGTAAGGCGCGAGACTTGAAGCGCCTTCTGTACAACATAAATAACGTCTTCAGTCGTCTTTATCGGCGCGCCTCCGGCGCGCCTTGATATCCTTGAGACCTCGCTATCGGGTTTGTAACTGCTGAAGACCTTTTCGAGCCCTTTTATTTCACTGAACGCCGCCTCGGCCGCCCCGTCAAATTGTGCCTTATCCCCTTCCATTATAAGGATTTCAACGACGGTACCCATGAGCAATTTTTTGTACCCCGAGTACTCTTTATTCTTTTTGGGTGTAATGTAGGAAGAAAAAATGAAGGCCCCTATCAATATCAAAATCGGATAGGCCAGTAATTTCCTGGACGGCCTTTTTGGAGGGGTGTTCATGATACCGGCCTGTTCATAAGTCCTGAGATGGTTAAGGGGGGATACGGAGGAGCCTCAGACCTTTGTGGCGTAATATTGTTAAAAAAAGCGGCTGCAATAAGGAAGTTCTTCGCCGGAAGGAGTCAATTCACGTCTTCTTCCGTATCGTGCCGTTCAACTATGCCGAAGCCGGTCTCTTCTTCAACGCCGCCTCTAATCTTCTGCTCGCGTTCGTTTTTAGACTGGCAATCCACGCAAACCCGTGTAAAGGGCAGGACCTTGAGCCTCTTTTCCGTTATGGGCTCTTCGCATTCCTCGCATGTGCCATAGGAACTCTCATTTATCCTTTCAAGGGCGTGCTCTATCTCCGTTAGTTTCTTCCTATCCCTGTCGCCGAGCACAAGCTTGAGTTCGCGTTCCCTCTCTGTACTCGCTAAATCGTATATGTCGCCGGTCTCGCGCTTGAGGTCATCGCTCTCGCTCCTGACCTTTTGAGTGAATTCCTGAAGGATCTTCTTCTTGGCGTCAAGGAGAATCCGGGTCATCTCTTTTTTAAAAGAGACTTGTTTTGTCCTTTTAGGTCTTTGCGAGGCGCTCTTTACCGCCGCCTTTAAAGGCTTTTTTTTAGCGGCGCCCGCCTCTTTTTTCGCCGCCGTCTTTTTGGTCTTCCTAACAGTAGCCATACCGTTTATCTTTTCTCCATTATTTTTGTTCAACTATGCTCAAGACGCAAGTTGTAAGTATACAGTAATTTTTAGTATTGTCAAGGCAAATGTTTTATAAAAATCACCTTTAAAATCAAATAGTTACAGCGTTGAGTCGTCCCTTTTTTAATGCAAAAATATTTAAGGGTTCTTCGCAGGATAACATAAGATTTCTGCGGCAACGGGCCTGGGAAAACTTGAAACGGTTTGACAGTGAGCGGCATATAACATAAAATTATCTTTATTCTTTACAGGGCGAGTGAACCCTTTCCTTGAAAAGGGATTTGTCCTGTAAATTTGAAATTGTTTGAAAAAACCGTCACTTTGAGAAATAGGAGAGGATGTTCCACGTGGAACATCTTTCAAAAGGTCATTCCCATGGTTTTTGAAAAGAGATACGGGGTGATAGTGATAGGGGGCGGCCACGCCGGCTCTGAGGCGGCCCTCGCCGCGGCCCGGATGGGTCTAACTGCCCTTGTGGTCACCATGAACCTGGACACGATTGGCAAGATGTCCTGCAATCCGGCCATAGGAGGCGTTGCCAAGGGGCATCTCGTCAAGGAGATAGACGCCCTCGGAGGAGAGATGGCAAGGGCCATAGATGATACGGCGATTCAGTTCAGGACCCTCAATTTGAGTAAGGGCCCGGCAGTGAGGGCCACCCGCGCCCAGGCGGACCGGACGGCATACAGGCTGAGGATGAAGTCCGTTATGGAAAATACGGAGAACCTGTTCCTGAGGCAGGGGGTTGTTGAGGATTTTGTTGTAGAAAGGGGGACCGGGGAGAGGGTAAGGATAAAAGGGGTGCGTTTAATTACAGGCGAGACCTTTTATGGGGAGGCTGTTATTGTGACGACGGGGACCTTTTTGAGGGGACTCATGCATATAGGGATGAAAAAATTTCCCGGAGGCAGGGCCGGGGACGGCGTGAGCGAGGGGCTTTCCGCCTCTTTCAAGTCTCTCGGTTTTTCTCTCGGAAGGCTCAAGACAGGGACATGCCCCAGGTTAGATTCAAGGACAATAGATTTTTCGAGGGTGGAGCTTCAGGAGCTTCAGAAGCCCGGCGAAACAAAACCGTTTTCCTTCAGCTCCCCTCCCTTTGAAAGGAGGCAGATACCCTGCCATATTACATTTACCAACAGGAAAACCCATGAAATTATTATGGAAAACCTCGACCGTTCGCCTCTTTTCAGCGGCGAGATAGAAGGCGCGGGGCCGAGGTACTGCCCCTCAATCGAGGACAAGGTGGTAAAATTCCCTGAAAGGACGAGGCACCAGGTATTCCTTGAGCCCGAGGGTGCCGACACCCATGAGGTCTATCCCAACGGCCTTTCCACGTCCCTGCCTGTAGACGTGCAGATAAAATTTTTAAGGACGATAAAAGGCCTTGAGAATGTGGAAATTTTGAGACCCGGTTATGCCGTGGAGTATGATTTTGTCGACCCGACGCAACTTAAGGCCACCCTCGAGACAAAGGCAATTGAGGGGTTTTATCTCGCCGGCCAGATAAACGGCACTTCAGGCTATGAGGAGGCCGCGGCGCAGGGCCTGATGGCGGGAATAAACGCCGCGCTCAAGATAAAAGGCGAAAAGCCTCTTATCCTCGACAGGTCCGAAGCGTATACAGGCGTATTGATAGACGACCTTGTTACCAGGGGCACGGAGGAGCCTTACAGGATGTTTACTTCGAGGGCCGAGTACAGGCTGCTTTTGAGGGAGGATAACGCCGAACTCCGCTTGAGGGAAAAGGGTTTTTATGCGGGCCTTATAAAAGATGACCTTTACAAGAGGTTTGTGGAAAAGAAACGGCTTATGGCGGAGGCGAAGAAACTTCTTGGAAGGACCAGGATAAACCCGGGCCGGGATGCATGGAATATCAGCCCCCTGCTACGGGGGGATATAAAAAAACCGATGACAATGAAGGAACTTTTGTTGCGCCAGGGCGTAAGGATAGGGCCGCTACTCGCTTCAATCGAAGGTTGCCCCCCCCTCTCCGCCGATCTTCTTGAGTCCATAGAGACTGAGATAAAGTATGAAGGGTATATAAAGAGGCAGGTTGCGGAAGCCGAAAGGTTCAGGCGCACAGAGGGCTTGAAGATACCTCTTGATATCTCCTATGAGAGCGTAAAGGGGCTCTCCAAAGAGGTGAGAGAGAAATTCATGCGCGTGAGGCCCGATTCCATCGGGCAGGCGGGAAGGATCTCCGGGGTTACTCCGGCCGCCATTGCCGTCCTCATGGTCCACCTTAAAAAGGCGGGCGCCCTGTAAAGCCCACCCTTTTCGACACCTCTCCTCCCACCCACGGTGAAGGGCTCTGCCGCTGGAGTTGAAGAGGTTATTATGCACAAAAAAATTTTTGGTTAAGATACTCACCCGGATGGGGATGAACAAAAAAGATTTCACGAAGATGCTTGTTGAGGGCGGCGAAGCGCTCGGCGTCGGCCTCGATGACAGGGCTACCCGGCGGTTTTTAACGTACCTTGAGGAATTAAAGAGGTGGAACAGAAAGATAAACCTCACTTCCGTCACTTCGGACAGGGAGATACTCATCAGGCACTTCCTCGATTCCCTCACTCTTGCCGGCCCCATCAGGGCGTTGAAACTCAAAAAAATCCTCGATATAGGCTCGGGGGCCGGTTTTCCGGGGTTGCCCCTCAAAATAGCCGCGCCCGAGCTTGAAGTCGTGCTCGTGGATTCCGTGAAGAAAAAGGTTTTTTTCTTAAGGCATATCATAAGGACCCTCGCCCTCGACGGCACAATAAAGGCGCTCCACGGTCGGGCCGGGGATTTTTTCCCTGGGGGCTTACCCGTTGAGGGGGAGGGCTTTGATTGCGTCACTTCCCGGGCTTTTTCACGGCTTAAGGGGTTTTTGGCGTTGGCCTTCCCTTATTGCAGAAAGGGGGGGTATGTTATTGCCCTAAAGGGTCCCTCTCTTACCGAAGAGTTGAGGGAAGCAGAGGACGGCGGCTTTGGCGCGCCTTTTATATCCAATATAAAACTCCCATTCAGCGACAGGACCACGACGCTTGTCAGGTTCGGCAAATAAAAAAATCTTTTATCGATGATGGACGGCGGTCATTGTTCCACGTGGAACAATCCGTCCGGCCCGTTAGAGCCGAAGCGCAAACCACGAATATATACGCCCCATTTAAGGGTTTTATTTCGTTGTTTTTATGCAGGTTTTTTACGTCCTTTTTTTGCACATCTTTATCGCACAAAAACCCTTTTTATGAATATCCACGTTCGCACCGGCC
>JBHHVI010000053.1:0-13361 GCA_046754225.1 Thermodesulfobacteriota bacterium
TACCCAAATATTTAACTAAAACCATTTTTTATTTACCACACCCGGACGTAATGAACCGGCAAAAACGCTCTTTTACTTTTCCATATCCGGACGTAATGAACCGGCAAAAACGCTTTTATCTTTCCATACCCCGGCGGAGATAATCAACAAAAACCTTTTTATTCTTCCTTTTCCACCCTGCAGAGCATCCCCCTCATCTGGTAGGAGCCGAAGGCCGGGTCATAGGGAGGGGTGTTTTTTGTAAGGACGTTGGCGTTGGACTCGAATACGCCGAAAAGAGGGTCCCCCTTTCTTTCAGGGAACCACCATCCATGGTCCACGCTCACCACGCCGGGATGTATATCCCCGGTAACTACGGCCTTCATCCTTATGGAGCCCCTCAATGTGGAAATCCTAATCCAGTCGCCTGACTTTATCCCGAGAGGGCGCGCGGCGTGAGGGTGGATTTCCGAGAGGGGCTCGGGCCTTATCTTCCTCAAAGATTCGACCTGACGGTGCTCGCTGTGAAAAAAGCAGGGCGTACGGCTCCCGGTTATAAGTATGAGAGGAAACTCACCGGCCAGGCCCGGCTCGGACAGGGGGCTTTCCGGCGGCTCCCTGTAGACGGGAAGGGGCTCGTATCCCATCCTCTTAAGTGTCTTCGAATAAAGCTCCACCTTCCTTGAAGGCGTCCTGAAGCCGCTTTTTTCGTATTTTCCGTACTCGTGAGGCGGGTTCACAAAGACCCTTTTCTTAAGTTCCTCGTAGGTAATGCCCAGGGGCTCCAACTGATAGTCCATAATTTCCTTCAACCCCCCGCCCGAGCCCGGTAGCTTCATGCGCCTCGCCAACTCGTCCATTATCCACTCATCCTGCCTGCACTCGCCCCTCTCGGTAATCTTCGGCTGGGCCATGACCATGTTCTCCACCACAAGGGGAAAACCTATTACCTGCTCCGTCTCCGTCCAGAAGGCGGCGGGAAGGACGTAATCGGCGAGCCTTGCCGTGGGGGTCATAAAGAGGTCCGTTACCACGAGAAACTCGAGGGCCTTTAAACTCTCATAGACTTCAAGAGAATTGGCGACGGTGGTCAGCGGGTTGTTGCCGAAGATAAGGAGCGCCCTTATCTTATAGGGGTCCCCAACTCTCATGGCCCTGAAGAGCGCCGGTATGTGGGCCGACGGCATAAAGGCCCGCCAGCCCCCGAGGAGTTTATGCTCTGCCGCGCCGAGCCTCTTGGCCGCCATGCCCTCGGGGAGTTTTTCCTTGAGGGTGGGATAACTCCTAATAATATTAGCTCCGAGGATGTCTCCGCCGGGCCTGTCAATATTGCCTGTAATTGCGCGAAGTATCGCCAGCGCCCTCACCGTCTGTAGCGAATTGGGGTTCTGCTCGATGCCGAGCCCCCATTCCATGACGGCGGGTTTGGTCGTGGCGTAGAGTGTGGCCGCCTCCCTGATAAGTCCAGGGTCGAGAGTCGTTATCTCACCCGCCCACTCCGGCGTAAACCCATTCACGTGGGCTTTTAATTCTTCAAATCCAACTGTCCACTCTGAAACAAACTCTTTGTCGTAGAGCCCCTCGCCGATTATAAAATTTATCATGGCCAGGGCCAGCGCCGCGTCCGTGCCGGGACGGACGGGCAGCCAGAGCCTCGAGCTCCGGGCCGTCTCGGTTCTACGCGGGTCGACCGTAATCCCCACGGCCCCGCTCTTGAGGGCCCTTTTTACCGATACGGAGAGCTCGCCGTCAGGGCCGGTCACGAGAGGGTTATGGCCCCAGAAGAGTATGCATTTCGGAGGGACATCCCCGTAATAGTCGGCAACTACAAAGCCGCCGTAGGTAAGGTTGCTTACTGTTATTCTCGGGATAAAACACTGGGCGAGACCCGGCTCATACCAGTTGGGCGTGCCGAGCTGGTTGGCGAACCTTACCACATGCATGTAGTGGTGGCGCCCCGTGCCCTGCCCGATGGCGATGGACTCCGGGCCCGTTTCAGCGCGGAAACGCTCAAGCCTTGACGAAATTTCGCCGAGGGCCTCATCCCATGAGACCGCGTGAAAGGACTCTCCTGACTTCGCCTTTATTTTTTTAAGGGGTCTTGTGAGGCGGTCGGGGTGGTTGGCTATCTCCGGGCTCATAACGCCCTTTACGCACATCCAACCCTTGTTCATCGGCGAGGCGGGATCACCCTTGACGCTTACGACACGGCCGCCCCTGACATGGACAAAGACCCCGCATCCTCCGTGGCAAACCCTGCAAACGCTTCTATAGACCTGTTCATTTTCCTGATGCATCTCTTTTTAATCTAAAACATCAATGGGGAAATGTCAATGAACGGGAAAAATGTCAATAAATGCGGGAGGATTTGGACTGAGCCGGCCCTGACAAAAGGCTCCGCCCTTTGCCGGATGTGGCCCGTGGGCCGGCGCCGGAGGCTGAGAGGCATGGCTCAGAGGATCGAAACAAGGCCCCTTAAGATTATCAGCAGGTGAACGGCGAGAAAAGCGCCGAGTAGCACCGAAAAAAAATCGCTGATTGTAATTTTCGCTCTCGTTTTAATTTTTCTCATTTTACGCGTTCTCCCTTCTGCTCATTTTTCTCTCCTATACAGGCAGCATTATATAAAGCGCCCCGTTAAGGAAGGATTAAAAAAAACCGGCGTACGGGCCATTACCCTCTTTATAAAAAAGGAGGGAGGTTTTTCTATCAAGAAAAACCTCCCTTTTGCGCAGGCAATAAGTGGAAGATAAGTTAGCGGGGCCTTATTGATATAAGGCGAGTGAGGAAAGAACTATTGCAACAACGAGAAAATTGACCGATAAAATGCCTATATCGAATATGGCGCTTAATCTTGAGCTTTTCATAACACTACCTCCTTCTGTTTTTATAACGGCTTTATTTTACCGTTAAAAAAATTAAGGGACTGTTAAAGGCGGGCCTACCGTCAGACGCACGGTTTTTAATGCCTGAAAGGCGGGTGACGTCGGGCTTCATTTAAAACTTGCCAAAGGAAAAAAAAGAGTATAAACTGAAAACCTGATTGAGGTTCACCTTGTAAAAACCCTTAATAAAATCACAGGCATCAAACCATGCTCAAAAGCGAATGTCCTCATTGCAGTTGCTGGGTTTACTCTCCATTTCTCACGGAGACGAAGGAGACGGAGTGCCCGAGCTGCGGAAAGCCTTTTCCCGTAAATGAAGTTTACATATCGGCTGGCCCCTATTCCATATACAGGGACGTGCTTCTAAAAAACAAGCACAAGTACTTGAGGCTCCTCCGGGAGGCCAAGGATGAGATAGAAGACATTAAGAAAAGCGCGCATACTTCGAAAGGTTACGCCGAGTCCGCCAAGACGGTTGATATGTTCATCAACAGATTGAAGGAGCTTCTCGACGGGTGCAGGGACAAACTCAGGGTGTCGGGCAAAGACACCACCGTGGAGTACATGCTTGACAAGACGCTCTGTAAGGGCAGGCTTATAAACATCAGCTCCACGGGGATATGTCTCGGCGTTGGAGAGGACGGCGCCGGGTTAACCAAGGGGCAGGTCATCAACCTCAACATCAAGGACCCGGCAATGGCGGAAGCTCTCCTGATTAAGGGAGAGATTATATGGGTGAACAGCGAGAACCACATCGGCGTAATGTTTACGGACATGGACGATGGTCAGAGAAAAATACTCCTGGACCTAATACTCGAAAAGAGCCTCTCCGGGGATAAGTGATCCTTTTTGACGCCCCACCCCTTAAGGGCGCATCCCGCATCCGAGGGTGAATCCCACATCCAATAAGATACGAATGCTAAGATACGAATACAATGAGGGCGCATAAAATGAAAGGCGTAGATGATAGCACGGCTTAACGGCGCGGCCGGCTTTGAAACAAAAGAACTTTAACCACTTCCTTTACCTAAAATACTCAACACAACCCCGGCGGCCTCGGAGGCCTTTGCAAGTTCGGCCTCTTTACTCCCTCTCTTGTTCACCTCAACAAGGCCTTTCTTCAAATTCCTCTCCCCTATGGTAACCCTCAATGGGATGCCTATAAGGTCGGCGTCCTTGAATTTGACTCCGGCCCGTTCGTCCCTGTCGTCTATTATTACCTCAACGCCCGCCTCCCTTAAAGAGGCGTAAAGGGCCTCGGCCTCTTTCATCGTCACGGCGTCCTTTGTGTTGACGGGCAGCACCTCGCATTCAAAAGGCGCCAGCGGCACGGGCCATATTATACCGGCTTCATCGTTATTCTGCTCTATGGAGGCCGCCGCCGTCCTGCCTATACCTATGCCGTAACACCCCATTATCATGGGTTTTTCACTGCCGTTCTCGTCGAGAAAGGTGGCGCCCATGGAGAGGCTGTACTTTGTTCCGAGCTTGAAGATGTGCCCGACCTCTATGCCCCTCTTAATCCTCAGTTCGCCCTCGCATCTGGGACAACCGTCTCCCTCGCCGGCGACCCTCAGGTCGGCATAGGCGGCGAGGACAAAATCCCTCTCCGGCTGGACATTGATAAAATGAAGGTCGGCCCTGTTGGCCCCCGTAACGGCGCAGCACAAATCCCGTACGCCCAAGTCGGCGTAAATGGGGATCTTCAACCCGACGGGGCCGGCAAAACCCACGGGAGCCCCCGTAGCCTCTTCAATCACACCGTCGCCGGCAAGAGTCACATAAGAGGAGTCCAGATACCTTTTGAGCTTCATCTCATTAAGCTCATGGTCGCCCCGCACAAGGGCCGCGACAACGCCCTTTTCAGTCTCGTATATAAGGGTCTTTATAAGCCTCTCTGGCTTGACCTTTAAAAACCGGCTAACCTCGTCGACGCTCTTCTTTCCGGGCGTTCTCACCTCGGTGAGAGCCTTCCTCTCTTCAGGCAGGTCCGCCCTCGGAGCCGGAGCCCTTATCTCGGCCCTCTCCGCATTGGCGGAGTAGGAACACCTGGAGCAACTCGCCACCGCGTCCTCGCCCGTCTCCGCCAAGACCATGAACTCGTGGGAAAAACTCCCCCCTATGGCGCCCGTCTCGGCCTCAACGGCCCTGAACTCAAGGCCGCACCGCTCGAAGATACGGGTATAAGTGTCGAACATGTTCCGGTATTCCTTATCGGCGCTCTCGTCGTCGCTGTGAAAGGAGTAGGCGTCCTTCATCAAGAACTCCCTGGACCTCATGAGGCCGAACCTCGGGCGTATCTCGTCACGGAATTTTTGCTGAATCTGGTAGAGGTTGAGGGGCAG
Source organism: Thermodesulfobacteriota bacterium (assembly GCA_046754225.1). Classification (GTDB taxonomy): domain Bacteria; phylum Desulfobacterota; class GWC2-55-46; order GWC2-55-46; family JADFVP01; genus BTQV01. The sequence goes on from JBHHVI010000053.1 coordinate 5,210, forward strand.
CTCCCTGTAAGAGCGCACATCGCCTCTCACTATATCGGTAATGACCTCTTCATGGGTGGGGCCGAGGCAAAACTCCCTGCCGTGGCGGTCCTCGACTCGAAGGAGTTCCTTTCCGTATTCTTCCCACCTGCCGCTCTCCTTCCAGAGCTCGGCGGGAAGGACAAAGGGCATGCTCACCTCTTCGGCGCCGGCCCTCGTCATCTCATCCCTTACTATCGCCTCCACCTTCCTTATGACCCTTACACCGAGGGGCAGGAGGTTATAGATGCCGGCGGCGACCTTCCTTATCATGCCCGCCCTTATCATAAGACGCTGGCTTATGACCTCGGCGTCGGCGGGAGACTCCTTTAACGTGGGGATAAGCATTCTGGAAAAACGCATCCATACCTCTTCAGTTAAATCCATCCCTCGATAACGGTTCAGAGCCCCCGCAAGCCGGGGGGCGGCAAAAACCATTATTATGGGTTCAGTCCAACGGGCAGCGGCCCACCTACATACGGTCCTCAAAGACCTGTATCTTCGCCTTTGCCCTCAGTTCATCGAGCCACCTGTTCAGCGCGTCGTCCTGCTTTTGACCCAGAAGCCTGGCGCGAAGCTCCTCTCTCCCGGTATCTGTGAGCTTCTTTAAATCCGCATCTCTGGACGCCTTCCATTCGAGGAGATAGAATTTGCCGCCGCGCGCGATGACTTTATTGTACAATTTGTCCCCTGAGTCGAGGCCAAAGAGGTCCCTGTATTCAGCCGCGGGCGCGCCGAGGCCGGGTATAAAACCATCGGCCATTGTAAAGAACCCCGTCTCACGGACCTTGTATTTCTTTTTTCCCGCGAGGGCCCTGAGGCCGGCGCCTCCTTTAAGGGCCTGGAGGAGTTTGTGGGCCTCGTCTTTCGCCTTTTCCATGGCCTTCTTTTCCCTCAGTACAGACTTGACCCTGGAGGCCGCCTCTTTGTATTGCGGCAGCCTCGCGTCCACCCTCTCAACTATCTTCACCATGTGGACGCCGTCTGAGGACTTTAACGGCGAGCTTACCTCGCCTTCGCTCATCAGGAATAGGTTGTCGGCGAGGCTTTCCGGGGCTTTAAGCGCCCCGTTTATCTCACTGCGGTCAAGGAGCCCTGTTACCGTGGACCTTACCCCCCTGAACCTGCCTGCAGCCTTCTTCAACTCCCCAACGCTCTTCGCCTCTTCAAGGAGTTTACGGAGGTCTTTTATAGCTCTATAGGCCTCCTCGCGGGACCGCGCCGAACGGAGGGCCTCTACAATTACGCCCCTTACCTCCCTCATGAGCCTCTTAACGGGCCCCCTCTTCTCCTCGACCTTTATAATGTGAAAACCGAAGACCGTCTCAACAACACCGCTCACCTCGCCTTTCTTCAAGGAGAAAGCGGCCTCCTCGAAACCCTTCAGCATGACGCCCCTTGGAAACCAGCCGAGGTCCCCGCCCTTTTTCCCGGAACCGGGGTCCTCAGAGTATTTTCCGGCGAGGCGCTTGAAATCCTCTCCCTCCCTTATCCTCTGAAGGAGCGCCTCGGCCTTCTTCAGCGCCGCGGCCTTCGCCGCGCCCTTGTCGGGGTTCTTTGGATCCGGCCTTACAAGGATGTGCCTCGCCCTTACACTGGCGGGCGCCGTGAAACGGTCCGGGTTCTTGTCATAGAATTCTTTTATATCCTTTTCAGTGACTCTGACGATTTTTTTGAAATCGTTAAAATCAGCGTGGACGTAAAAGACCTTTATCCTGGCCGGTTCGATAAAGTCCGTTGAGTTCTCCTTGAGATAATTTTCAGCCTCTTCCTCGCCGACACTGACCGCCCCCTTGAAACGCTCCCCGTCTATGACGACGTAGTCCAGGTTTATCTGCCTGTTTTCCCTGAGGAATCTTTTTTCCACCTCCCCATCGGTTACCTTAACGTCTTTTACTATAAAGGCCTGCACCTTTTCCGCCACGAGGTCCTTTCTTACAGCTTCCTCGAAGTCGGCGGCGTTGAGGCGTTCAGCCTTGAGACTGTTGAAATAAATGTCCCTGTCAAAGACCCCGTCCTTTTGGAAGGCCGGCATTGACCCTATGGCCTTCTGCACCTCGGCTTTGCCGACCTTAATGCCCAAGTTATCCGCCTCCTCTATGGCAAGGGTCCTGTCCAGGAGTATGCCGATTGACCTCCTTTTAAGGTCCATCTGTTTTTCCATCTCAGGAGTAAACCTATCCTTCAGGATATTCCTGTAGTAATCCTGCATCTGTCTGTGGAGCTTCACATAATCCTTCAACGCTATAGACTGACCGTTCACAACGGCGATTGCGCTCCGGTCGCTCGACCCTCCCATGGGACCGATACCCCAGAAAACGAAGACGAGTATTATGGCGCCGAATATGAGCAGTATATAGATGGATTTCGTGCTCTTTCTGATGCTTTCAAGCATAAATTTGAGTAACCCTCCTTTCAGGCCCTGAAATGTAATCACTGTCACAGCAATGCCCCCCGGGGGCATGTAAGATATTAGAAAATATTCCCTTTGAGTGCAACCTTTTTATGAAATTTTCCTCTTGCCAAGCCCGATGCTTGTCTGCTAAAATCATAAAAATTTGTACAGTCTGCGCAGGAAGAATACAGGGAGAATATAGGGAGACTAAATGTTCAATCGTATCTTAAGTCATTTTTCCAACGACCTCGCCATAGACCTCGGCACCGCAAGCACGCTCATATACGTAAAAGGAAAAGGGATAATATCAGACGAGCCTTCTGTCGTGGCTGTCAAAAAAGACAACCGGGGCCAGAGGGTGCTTGCCGTGGGCAAGGAAGCCAAGGCGATGCTCGGCAAGACCCCCGGCAACATCCAGGCCATAAGGCCCATGAAAGACGGCGTAATAGCCGACTTCGAGGTGACCGAGGAGATGCTCAAGTATTTCATCGCCAAGGTCCATAACAGGAGGATGCTGGTACGCCCGAGGATAATCGTCGGCGTACCTTCGGGGATAACGCAGGTTGAAAAGAGGGCCGTCAAGGAGTCCGCCTACTCGGCCGGCGCTTCCGAGGTATATCTTGTCGAGGAACCCATGGCCGCCGCCATAGGGGCGGGCCTGCCCATAACCGAGCCCTCGGGGAACATGATAGTCGATATAGGCGGAGGCACCTCGGAGATAGCGGTAATCTCTCTTGCCGGGATCGTCCGGGCCAAATCCATCAGGATAGGCGGAGATAAGCTCGATGAGGTTATCACACAGTACATCAAGAGAAAGTACAACCTCTCCATCGGCACCGGCGTGGCCGAGGCCATTAAGATGCAGTTCGGCATGCCGCGCCCCGATGAGACCCCGCTGAGGATTGAGATAAAAGGCTCGAACCTCATCACCGGCATACCCACTACGCTTGAAATTGACGCCAGCGAGATAAGGGAAGCCTTGAACGAGCCTGTCGTCGCGCTTATAGACGCCGTAAAACACGTACTTGAGACCACCCCTCCCGAGCTCGCCGCTGACCTTGTGGACAAGGGTATCGTGCTCGCCGGAGGCGGAGCCCTCATAAAGAACCTCGACGAGATACTGAGAGAAGAGACCCAGCTGCCCATAACAATAGCCGACGACCCTCTCACATGCGTTGTCAAGGGGGCGGGCAGACTCCTTGATGAGATCAAACTCCTTAAAGAGGTCTCATTGCCCAAATAGTTTTTCACAACCCCGACTTTCTCTCTTAAACCACAAGGCCCGGTGGCAGGAATGAACACCTTCATAAAGAGAAACCGTATCATTATCGTATCGATGCTTCTCGCCCTCTTCTCACTCCACCTCGCCCTCACCGACACCAGGGTGGCCGAGCGTGGCTCAGTGCTCAAGAGGTTCTTCTCCATCACCACGGACCCCGTGCAAAATACCATAACCGACGCCTACAGGGCCGCCTCCGGGGTCGTGAGCAACTATATCGACCTCATAGGGGTTCAAAGGGAAAACGAATCTTACAGAGACGCCCTTGTAAAACTCCAGGAGGAAAACTACAGGCTCAAGGAAGAATTGAACCTCAGCGGCAGGCTCAAGAGGCTCCTCGATTACAAGGAAAGCGTAGGCTTCGAGACGACTTCGGCCGCCGTACTCGCCTACAACCTCAACAGGTGGACGAAGACGGCGGTTATCAATAAGGGCGCCGGGGACGGCGTCAGTAAGGATATGGCGGTGATAACGCCCGAGGGGGTTGTGGGAAGGGTTATAAGGGTTACACCCGGCTCCGCCACCGTGCTCCTGAACATAGACCCCAGGTCCAACATCGAGGCCATTGTGATGCGCACCAGGGTTCGCGGCATAGTAGAGGGAAACGGGACCAATGGACTTGTATTGAAATACGTAAGGGAACTTGATGATGTGAAGGCAGGAGACCTTGTGATAACGTCGGGTTTTTCAGGGCTCTTCCCCAAGGGGCTTATTATCGGAGAGGTTACGGAGATAAAGAAGGGCAAAGACAACTTCTTCAACCACATCACGGTAACTCCGAGGGTGGAGTATAAAAGGCTTGAGGACGTGCTCGTTGTCATGAAGGCAGGTTCCGCAAAGGCCGTTGAGTCCGCCGAAAAGCGCTGAAGACCCACTTCATTATAAACCACATCGCCGCGTGGTTGAAATTTTTTCGCAAGAGCCCTGACGGGCCTTATTTTCAGTTATGAAAGACCTCTTGATTTTCCTTTTAGTAACCACCGCGTACCTCGTTATTAAGAGCACGCTATTTTCAACGGTCCCGCTCCCGGACATACCTGTACTCGTGGCCTTTTATGTGGCGTATACAAGGCCGTCCATTCAGGGTGTTCTCCTGTGCTTCGCGATAGGATATATCGAGGACGTCTTCGGAGGGGGCATACTCGGGTCCGGCTCCCTCACACTTGTAACCATCTTTATCGCGGTCTACCTCATTTCAAAGAAGGTACACTTCACCTCCCCCGCTCTAACGGCCGTAGCCGCAGCCGCACTTACCTTCATAAAAGGCGTCATCCTCTTCGCGCTTCTCAGCTCAATAAACGAAAACGTATATTTCCCCTTCCGTATCTTTATCGAAGCCGTCATAACCGGGGCCTTTGCGCCCGCCGTCTTTAATATATTCGACCGCCTCGCCGCGCCGGGCCAGGATCACGTATTGGAAAGGTAACGATGGGCGGGGGCTACTTTCAGGACAAAGAACCCAGGGAGTTTAAACGGAGGGTCTTTGCCGCCATACTCTTTGTGGCGGCGGCCTTTTTTATACTCGTCGCGAGATTCTGGTATCTGCAGATTATGGAGAGCTCATACTACAGGGACCTCTCCAAAAACAACAGGATAAGGACGGTCAAATCCCCCGCCCCGAGGGGACTCATTTACGATAGAAACGGGGTGAAGCTGGCGGAAAACAGACCTGGCTTCGACCTCTACCTCGTTCCCGAGGACGTGGCTGAATGGACCGGGGCCAAAAATATGCTCATGGGCCTTGCCGGCATAGACAGCGAGACGGTAGACAAAAAGTTACTGCGCGCAAAGGGGCGCCCGCCCTTCAGGGCCGTAAAACTCAAGGAAGACCTCACATGGGAAGAGACCGTCAAGATAGAGAGCTACAAGTTCGAGATGCCCGGGGTCATCCTTGATGCGGCTCCCAAAAGGGACTATTTGTATCACGGCGCCACGGCCCACCTCATAGGTTATCTCGGAGAGCTGAACGTTCAGGAATTGAAAGAACTCAGGCCAAGGGGTTACGACCCCGGCGACCTCATCGGCAAGTACGGTGTTGAAAAGAGTTTTGAGGAGTATATCAGGGGTGTGGACGGTATAAAAGAGCTCGAGGTGGACGCCCTCGGAAGGAAGATGGACGTCGTCGGCTGGACGCCGCCCTATCCCGGAAATGACGTAACGCTCACCATCGACTTGAAGACCCAGATTACCGCTTGGGAGGCCCTCAGTGACAGGGCCGGCGCCGCGGTAGCCATGGAGCCGGGCACGGGCAGACTTCTGGCCCTCGTCAGCACACCGACATTCGACCCCGGCAGGCTCTCCACCGGCATATCCGAGGACGATTGGAAGAGGTTATTGAACAACCCCTTCAAGGTGCTCGCGAACAGGGCCATACAGGGCCAGTACCCCCCGGCCTCCACCTTTAAACCCATAACCGCCGCCGCCGCCCTCGAGGAAAAGACCATAAGACCTTATACGCTCATATACTCGGGGCCGAGCTTCTCCTTCGCCGGCAGAGAGTACCGCGACTGGAAAGAGGAAGGGCACGGAAAAATAAACTACCTGAGGGCAATAATAGAATCCTCGGACACCTTCTTTTACCAGGTGGGGCTAAAGCTCGGCGTCGACACCCTGGCGAAACATTCACGGGGCATGGGATTCGGTTCCGTTACAGGCGTAAATCTTACGGGAGAAAAGGACGGGCTTGTGCCCACCTCGGGGTGGAAGAAGAGGGCCCTCGGCGAGCGGTGGTATGACGGCGAGACCATATCCGTAGCCGTGGGCCAGGGCTATACGCTATGCACGCCGCTTCAGCTTGTAAGCGCCTACTCGGCCATCGCCAACGGAGGCACCCTCTATGTCCCGAAAATAGTGGAAGAGATAAAAAGCCCCTCCGGGGAGGTGCTCAAAAGGTTCTCACCTGAAATAAGGGGCGGCACCGGGATATCGGGAGAAACCCTCAAGCGGATACGAAACGCCCTTAAGGGTGTTGTAAATGACAAGAAAGGGACGGCCCATTACCTTAAGAGAAGAGGGCTTAAGATCGCCGGCAAGACCGGAACGGCACAGGTGGCCAAAATGGGCGAGAGGATAAAGGATATTGAAAAGGTACCTTATAAATACCGCGACCACGCGTGGTTCGTGGGATTCGCGCCCTACGACAACCCGCAGATAGCGGTGGCGGTTATCGTGGAGCACGGGGGGTTCGGAGCGGTAGCCGCGGCCCCCGTGGCGGCGAAGATAATATCGGCCTACCTTAAAGGCAGGCTCCCGGCGGGGAAGCGAAAAAACCCCCGGGCCGGAGCTGCGTCAGATACGCCTGCGGCAAAGGTTCAGGGCGCGGCCTGGGTGGAGGGCTCAAGATGATAGTGGAAAAAAGGCTTATCAGCCACATAGACATCGTTATACTCGTTATAACCCTTGCCCTCGCCGCCGCTGGAATAGCATCTATCTACAGCGCCACTTTCTCCGATTCCGTCCAGCTCTACAAAAAGGAGTCCTACTGGCTCATTATTGGACTTCTTTTTATGGCCCCGGCCGTTATCTTCAACTATTACATCCTCGAAAGGTTCGCCTACATACTATACGGCGGCGCGGTTATTCTGCTCCTCTCGCTCTTCGCTATCGGTAAGTCAACAGGAGGAGCGCAGAGGTGGATAGACCTCGGTTTTTTATCCATCCAGCCGTCGGAGGTCGCAAAACTCGCCCTCATAGTAATCCTCGCCAGACATTTCAGCTCCAGGACCTTTGAACAGAGGGGGCTCGGCGTTAAAGAGCTTATCGTACCCCTCTTGATGATGCTGGTCCCATTCTTTCTTATAGTAAAGCAGCCGGACCTCGGCACAGCCATAATACTCTGGATGATATTCTGGTCCATGACCATTTTAGTGGGCATAAGGGCCAAAACCCTTGCCGCTATTGTGGTTTCAGTTGCGGTTATGACGCCCCTGGTCTGGTTGGGGCTAAAGGACTACCAGAAGGCCAGGCTTACGAGCTTTATAAACCCCGAAGGAGACCCCTTCGGCTCAGGGTATCATCTTCTGCAAAGCAAGATCGCCATCGGTTCGGGGGGATTTTTGGGCAAGGGGTTTTTAGAGGGCACACAGGGCAAGCTCATGTTCCTGCCCGAGCATCATACGGACTTCATATTTTCCATCCTCGCCGAGGAATGGGGTTTTATAGGCGCCGTCTTTATCTTAACGCTCTTTCTAATCCTCATACTGAGGGGCCTTAACACCGCCGCCGCGAGCAAGGACCGGTTCGGCTTCCTCCTCGCCTTCGGTATTACGGCCATGTTCTTCTGGCATACCGTGATAAACCTCGGGATGGTGTCTGGTCTCCTGCCCGTCGTGGGCGTGCCGCTCCCCTTTTTAAGCTACGGAGGTTCTTTCCTCGTCGTCTCAATGGTCTCGGCGGGCATCCTCATAAACATCCGGATGAGAAGGTTTATATTCTAAAAAATTTTTAGAGCTGATAACCTG
>JBHHVI010000054.1:0-13269 GCA_046754225.1 Thermodesulfobacteriota bacterium
GTCATGAGGCAGACGGCCTTCTGCGTCTTGGGGAAGGCGATTACGTCGCGTATGGACTCGGAGCCTGTCATCACAGCTAAAATCCTGTCAAAGCCGAAGGCGATGCCGCCGTGGGGCGGGGTGCCGAACTTCAGGGCCTCGAGGAGGAAACCGAAACGCTCCTCGGCTTCCTCTTTTGCAATGCCTAAGAGCCCGAAGACCTTCGACTGGACGTCGCTACTATGTATCCTTATGGAGCCGCCACCTATCTCCACGCCGTTAAGCACGAGGTCATAAGCCCTCGCCCTCACATTGAGGGGCTCTTTTTCGAGGTTTTCCATATCTTTGTCCATGGGCGCGGTAAAGGGGTGGTGCACGGCGACGTGGCGCTTCTCCTCCGCGTCGTACTCGAACATGGGAAACTCCGTAACCCATACGAAGTTGAATTGGTCTTCGGGGATAAGGCCGAGCCTCTTTCCGAGCTCAAGGCGGAGTCTGCCGAGGGCCGTATTGGCCACGGCCTGGGTGTCGGCCACAAAGAGAAAGAGGTCGCCTTCAGCGCCTTCGAGGGTGAGCGTTATCTTCTCCTTCTCGACCTCGGACAAAAACTTGGCGATGGGGGACTGCCAGCCCTCGCCCGTGACCTTTACCCAGGCGAGCCCCTTCGCTCCGTAGGTCGCGGCGACGCCGGTGAGGTCGTCAAGGTCCTTTCTCGAAAACCTCCCTCCCCCCTTTACAGAGAGCCCCTTAACGAGCCCGCCCTTTTGAGCGGCGTCTCTAAAGACCTTGAAGCCCGAACCCCTTACCACGTCCGTCAGGTCCTTCAGTTCAAGGCCGAAGCGCGTGTCGGGAGTGTCGAGGCCGAACCTGTCGACGGCCTCGGCGTGGGTAAGTACGGGGAAGGGGGAATTTACCTTTACGTTAATCTCGGAGAAGAGGCGCTCCATAAGGGATTCCATCACACCCATGACATCGGCCTCCTCGACAAAACTCATCTCGGCGTCGATCTGTGTGAACTCGGGCTGGCGGTCCGCCCTCAGGTCCTCGTCCCTGAAGCACCTGGTAATCTGAAAATATTTGTCGAACCCTGAGATCATGAGTATCTGTTTGAAGAGCTGGGGGCTCTGGGGCAGGGCGAAGAAATGGCCGGGGCTGAGTCTGCTTGGAACAAGAAAATCCCTCGCCCCCTCTGGTGTGGACTTGGTAAGTACGGGCGTTTCTATTTCTATGAAACCGTTTTCCGACAAAAAATTCCTTGTGGCCATGGCCACCTTGTGGCGGAGGATAAGTTTTTTCTGCAGGACGCCCCTTCTTAAATCGAGGTACCGGTATTTAAGTCTCAGGTCCTCGGCCACATCCGTCTCGTCCTCTATCATGAAGGGGAGAGGGGCCGACGCGCTCAATATTTCCATGTCATCGGCCATGACCTCGACCATGCCTGTTTTCAGGTCCGGGTTCTCCGTACCTTCGGGCCTTCTCCCCACCGTGCCGCGAACGGCTACGACGAATTCGCTTCTGAGGCCGTGGGCCTTTTTATGCACGGCGGTATTCACCTCGGGGTTGTATACCACCTGCACCACCCCCTCGCGGTCACGGAGGTCTATAAATACAAGCCCCCCGTGGTCCCTTCTCCTCTGAACCCATCCGGCGATGAAAACGCTTTTCCCTATGAGCCCGTCCGAGACCTCGCCGCAATAGCAGCTTCTCTTCCCGGGCGCCAGTTTCTGCACCAAATCAAGCCTCCGAAAATGTAATCTTTATTAAACAAAGAGTATCCCTGTGAAGGATATAGACTTGTAGCATATAGCGGGTTTCTTTTCAAAAGAAAAAGTATTATTAAAAATTTTTAACTTTTAACTTGACACATCACATATACGATTATATATTGTAACTTCTATCACCCCGAAAAAGTGCTTTAAAAAACTCATACTATTGCAAGGAGGCAATCGATGAAGAAGAGACTCTTCGTGATTCTTCTACTGACTTGTATGACAGTCGCCGCCGGTCTTGTCCTTACGGGCACCGGTCAGGCGGAGTGGGGAGACGTTGTCCTCAACAGCAAGTCGAAGAGCATGAAAAAAGCAGGTGTAAAACCGGTGGTCTTTCCCCACTGGTTCCACAGGATCAGGTTCAAATGCAAGGTATGCCACGAAGATATCTTTATCCTGAAAAAAGGCGCCAATGACATAAACATGACAAAGATTATGAACGGCCAGTACTGCGGTAAATGCCATAACGGCCTTGTGGCCTGGGCGCCGCTTTACTGCGACAGATGTCATTCCTACAAGGGCAGCAAACCTAACGCACCCACTAACGAGAACTAAGGGAGGATACGATGAAGATTTTTTCGATGAGCAAAAGAATCACCTTCCTCTTCTCTATCCTCGTTGTCCTGTGCTTCATTGTGGTGGGAACCCTGACGGATGCGGAGTCGGCAACGAAGAAAAAGAAGAGAGTAAAGAAGATAGACCCCAGTGACCCGACGAGCGTAATATATCTCGGGACATCGGGCAAACTCGCCGGCACGGGAGACGGCAAAAAAGCCGCCGGCATAGGATACCAGAAGGGCAGGGCATGGCACCCCCAGGCGCTTAACGCCTCCGGGCTTCCCAGAGACAGGTTCGGTCTTATCGACTGGGCCAAGATAGTGAGGCAGGGACTCATCAAACCCAGGCACTCCCTGAACCCCAAAGAAGACGAAATGCCGCCTCTTCCTCTCAATATCGAGATTGCCGCCAAGGGCGACTTCGTCAACAATGTTTTATATCCCCACGAGATCCATACATGGTGGCTCAAGTGCGACGTCTGCCACCCGAAGATATTCGTACCCGCCAAGGGGCAGAACAACATGAGCATGGTGGGAATAGTTAAGGGCAAGTGGTGCGGAAGGTGTCACAATAAAATTGCCTTCCCCCTCTCGGACTGTAAAAGGTGCCATACCGTACCTAAGAAAAAGGCGCGGAAATAACCGGGTATGTTAAAGGACCTGATAGTCTCACTCTGCCTTGTGCTCGCGGTGCCGGCCATATCCATGGCCGGGCTCGGCGATATGACAATAAACAGTCAGGCCAAGAGCAGGAAGGACGCGGGAGTGGGGCCGGTAGTCTTTCCCCACACCACCCATGAGACCCTCTACAAGTGCGGCCGTTGCCACCCGCGGATATTCAAGAAGAAGCGCGGCGCGGACCTGATTAACATGAACCTCAACATGAGCGGAAAGTTCTGCGGCTCGCCGGGCTGCCACAACAGCACAAAGGCCTTTCCACTCTATAAATGCTTCAAATGCCATCAGAAGGCCGGCAAGTAACGTCGCTCATAGGTTTTAAAAATAGAAAAACCGGAAGGGACTTAAATAAAACTCCTTCCGGTTTTTTTTGTTTGTTTGTGTGCTAAAGGGTTACCCCCCGGCGTCCAGCCCCTTTACCATCTCCGCGCCCCCTCTCCCGCCCCCTCCGGAGACAAGCCCCGCCGCGTAACGGGCGGCGCCGTATAGCGCCGTACTCTCTTTCATTATCAGATGGACGGGCATCCCGGAAAGGAGTTCGCCGAAGCGGCCCTTGTCGAGAAAGGACTTCATGAACATCTCCTTTTCCCTCTCCTTGAATATCTTCGGCGCGATCCCTCCCCCGATGTAAAGGCCCCCGATGCTCATGGACTTGAGGGCGAGGTTGGCCGCCTCGGCGCCGTAGATTTTTAAAAAAAGTTCCAATGCGCTCGCCGCGGCGCTCTCACCACCGTTAACCGCCTCATCGGAGATTACCTTTGCGGCCCCCTCCGCGTCAAAACGTCTTTTCAAATCCGCGCCAAGCTCTTTACCCTCCCTCTCCATAAAGAAAGAAAAAATATTCACGAGGCCCATTCCTGAAAGGACCCTCTCGTAGCTCACATGGCCGAATTTTTTCATGAGATACCTTAAGAGCTCTATCTCCACTTCGCTCCTCGGGGCGAAGTCGCTGTGCCCACCCTCGGAGCTCGAAGGCCTGTGGGATTTACCGTCCCAGTAAAGTACCGCCTCACCGAGTCCGGTGCCAGCTGCTATGAGCGCGGCGTTGCCTTCCCTCTTTACCCCTCTGTTGATGGTATCAAGTTCGCCTCCCGAGAGGCCACCCACGCCCCAGCCCGTGGCCACAAGGTCGTTTATCAGTTCAAGCCTTTTTATACCGAACCTTTCAGCGAGCGCCGGGCCGTCTATAACCCAGTCGATATTCGTGAGCCTCGCCCTGTTCTCCAGAACAGGAGAGGCGACGCCGAAAGAGGCCGCATCAATAGTGCCGGCTTCATCCTCGAGAAAAGCCTGCACCACTTCCTCTATAGAGGAAAAATCCGCGTTAACGAACCTCTCAACGCGAAGGGCCTTTATTAGGCCTTCCCCCACGGCGAAGGTCCCTATGAAGGTCTTGGTCCCCCCCACATCTGCGGCGAGTATGATCTTCTCTTTTTTATCTTTAGCCATGTTTTTTTAATGGGTTTTTTTATTTAAAACGGAATTTTTTCCCACTGGATATGCTGCGGGGAAACCTTACAGGAGAGCATTCCCGATAAAAAGGCAAAGGGAGTCGAGGGACTCCTTAAAAGGTTCCCTGATATCGAAAAGGACTACCCTGCGCCCCTTTGAATCGAGGGCCTCCATATCCCCGTAAGCCTGAGAGAGCTCGAGCCTGGAAAAACCGAAGTCCTTTCCGGCCACGCTCATCTCCTCAGGGGCGCCGTGGGTCAGGATTATAAAGAGGCCGTTATTGGCGCCCCCCTTATGGAGCTGGCCCGTTGAATGGAGGTACCTCGGGCCGAAACCGAACTCTACCGCCGACTTTTTTGACCTCATAATCTTTTCCTGCAGCCCCCTTAAGAGGGGTTCAATGGCCGGGTCGAAGGTATTCAGGTATGCCAGAAGACCCACATAATCCCCCACATGAAGGAGGTTTAAAAAGGCCTTGAAAGTCTCTTCAGCGCCGCCTTTGGCATAGCGGGGAGATTTTTTGACCTCTTCAAAAGCCGCCTCTCCCATGTACATCGTGAAAGCCTCGCCCTCGAACTCCACACCCGGCGCGCCCCCGCCCTTCTTCTCAAGGCGCTCTCTGGCCAGCACCTTCGCGGCCTCCACATCGGGCTGGTCAAAGGGGTTGATTCCCATTATATGCCCTGCCGCCGCCGTAGCGAGCTCCCATCGGAAGAACTCACCGCCGAGTTCATAAATGTCGTTCAGGCTGAACTTTATGACAGGGTGTCCGGCCCCGCCAAGGGCCTTGAGCTTCTCTTGAACCTCGGCCTCCGCGTTGCCGACACCTATATTTCCCTCAACCTCCGCCCCCCTTTCGCCGACTCCGATATAAACAAAAACCCGGTCAGGAGAATAATCTTCGGGGGAGCCAATGGGCTCGCCCGTCACGGGTACAATGCCCTTGCCGTCCTTACCCGTACTCTCGGCGAGGAGCTGCTCTATCCAGAGTCCGAAACTGGCGATCTCCTCTGAGAGGAAAAAGGTCACCTTGTCGCGCCCTTTTAGCGCGAGTTGCCCCAGTGAGGCCCCGAGCATTACGCCCGGTCTCTTCTTAAGTGGCACTGAGGCCTCTTCAGCCGTCTCGATACGCGAGGCGTTGTAGAGGAGTTTTTTTACGTCTATGCCCATCAGGGCCGCCGGAACGAGACCGAAGTAGGAGAGGGCCGAAAAACGCCCGCCCACGTCGGGGGGGTTCAGGAAATGCCATCTGAATCCATGACTCTGGGATATCTCCTCAAGTTTTGACCCGGGGTCTGTTATGGCTACAAAATTATCTCCGGCCGACTCACCCTTGACCTTCTTTATCCTGTTAAAAAAATGGAGGAAGAATGTCAGGGGCTCTATCGTCGTACCCGATTTGCTCGACACTATAAAGAGGGTCTTTTTCGCGTCACCGCCCTCCATGACAAGATTGTTTATATGACCTACGGAGTCAGGGTCCGTGGAGTCGAGCACCGTAAAGGCCGGGTAACCCTCCGCCTGGCCGAAGGTGCGTGACATCACGAGGGGGGCGAGGCTCGACCCACCCATGCCGAGGAGCACAACATTAGAAAAGCCCGCGCCCTTAATCTCATCGGCAAGGGCCTTTAAATCGTCAAGAGCGTAATTCATCTCACCGGGAAGGGCGAGCCACCCCAGCGCGTTCTTTATCTGCTCCATCTCCGCGGGAGTCTCCTTCCAGAGCGTCGGGTCCTTTTCAAAAAGCCTCTCCATGAACCTTCCGTCCTCCATGCGCTTTACGGCGTCCATGACCGCCCCCTCGTATCCGGGAAGGTTGAACTCGACAGGTGATTTTTTCCCCATGGAGATAAAGGCCTTCTTCGCCTTTATGCACTTAAGGAGGTCGTCATGGGAGTCTGAGAAGGCCTTTACGCCACGCTCCTCGAGGGTGGCCGTCACCTCATCGTAATCTATGCCGGCCGACTTGAGCTCATCCATAACCCCGGCGGCCGTCTCAAGGCTCTCCGCAAGGGTCTTCTTAAGACTGCCGTGGTCGTGGAAGGCGAGGAGCGTATTGAGCGGCATGGTGTTAACCGTCCTGGGCTCAATAAGTTCCTCAACGTATTTAATGTCGCTGTAAAGGGGGTTCTTGGTGCTTGTAGAGGCCCAGAGGAGCCTCTGGGGCCTCGCCCCCACGGATTCCAGTTTTTTAAAGGCCGGGCCCTGGAATACCTCTTTATACTTAAGGTACGCGAGGGCGGCGTTGGCCACCGCCGCCTTTGCACGAAGCCCCTTAAGCCTCGACTCCGCCTCATCTGTGAGGCCGTCCTTTTTAAGCCCCTCTTCTATAAGAGTGTCCGTAAGAGCGTCAACGCGGCTGACGAAAAAACTCGCCACGCTGAAAATATCCTTAAGCGACTTACCCTCGGCCCCCCTCCGTTCAAGGGCCCGCTCATAGGCACCGGCCACCTCGCCGTAACGCTCTACGGAAAAAAGAAGCGTTACGTTTATGTTTATCCCTTCGTATATAAGCTCCTCAAAGGCCTTTACCCCCTCAATCGTCGCCGGCACCTTTATGAGGATATTGGGCATTTTTACAATCGAATGGAGCCGGCGCGCCTCTTTAACGGTGCCCGCCGTATCCCTTGCGAGTCTGGGGCTCACCTCTATGGAGACATAACCGTCGTCGCCCCCCGTCTCGTTAAAGACGGGCAGGAGCACCTCGGCGGCGAGCCGTATATCCTCTATTACAAGGGCGTTAAGTATCTCCTCGTCAGCGCGGCCCAGCCCCACCAGCCTCTCAATCGCCTCATCATATTCGCCGCCGCCGGAGATGGCCTTTTCAAAGATGGTGGGGTTTGAAGTAACCCCCGTGACGCCGTATTCAGAGACCATCCTCTTAAGCTCCCCGGAAGTTAAAAGGGACCTCCTTATATTATCGAACCATATGGACTGGCCGAACTCCTTCAACTCCAGGAGAGGATTCATTACAGGTAAACTCCTTAAATAAAAATTGTTTTTTGGAATTATTCCGGTAAATAACCGCGGGGACAAAAGAACATGGCGTAAACCACAACCCGGCGGCTGATGTCAATCAATACAAAAATTCAGTTAAGTACAGCAGTGGAATTAAAGTCCATCAAGGACGAGGTCCTTTTTGCTGTCTATGAGGGAGACAGCCCGTGACGTAACGGCCTCGACGGTAAGTCCGAATTTCTCGAATATGGTCTTATAGGGAGCGGAAGCGCCGAACCTCTCAACGCCTATTATCACACCTTCGTCGCCCACATAGCGGCGCCACCCCATGGGGGAAGCCGCCTCCACGGCGACCCTCAGGGTAACGGAGGGCGGCAACACCGACCTTTTGTACCCCTCGTCCTGCGAGTCAAAAATCTCCCACGACGGCATGCTCACCACCCTCGCCCTTACACCCCTCTTTAAGAGGGCCTCATGGGCGCCGAGGGCGAGGCCCACTTCGGAGCCCGTGGCCATAAGGATAATTTCCGGCACGCACCCTTCCGCGTCTATCAGGGTATAGGCCCCCCTTTGAAGGCCTTCTGCCGGTGAAAACTTTTCCCTGTCTATTACAGGCAGTTTCTGCCTCGTAAGGACGAGGGCCGTTGGGCCGTTGGAATTTTTCAATGTAAACTTCCATGCCTCGGCCGTCTCATTGGCGTCGGCGGGCCTTATGACCGTAAGGCCGGGAATGCTCCGAAGCCCGGCGAGCTGTTCCACGGGCTGGTGCGTGGGGCCGTCCTCGCCGAGCCCCACGGAGTCGTGCGTAAAGACGTACACTACATTCAATCTCATAAGTGCGGCGAGCCTGATGGGCGGCCTCATGTAGTCTGAAAATATGAGAAAGGTCGCGCCGTAAGGCACGACGGCGCGGCTTAGCGCCATGCCGTTCAGTATTGAACCCATGGCGTGCTCGCGCACGCCGAAGTGGATGTTTCTGCCGGCGTTGTCTCTATCGAAGGCTCCGAAGCCCTTTAAAAACGTATTTGTCGATGGGGCGAGGTCCGCCGAGCCCCCGACAAGAAAGGGCGTCTTTTCAGCTATGGCGTTCAGGACCTTGCCCGAGGCGCTCCTCGTGGCAATGGGGCCGTCATCCACGGTAAACTCCGGCACATCTTCCACCCATGCGGAGGGAAGGCCGCCGTTAAGGACCTCATTAAGCTCAGCCGCGAGGCCCGGGTGCTTCTTTTCATATCCCTCAAAGAGTTTATTCCACTCGCCCTCCATCTCTTCGCCGCTTTTTTGGGCCCTCCTGTATTCCTTTAGCACCTCTTCGGGTATATAAAAATCAGGCTCAGTCGGCCAGCCGAGGTTCTCCTTCGTCTTTTTCACCTCGTCGGCGCCAAGGGGCGCGCCGTGCACGCCGGAAGTGTCCTGCTTCGCCGGGCTTCCGAAACCTATGTTCGTCCTTGCGACTATAAGAGAAGGTCTTTTTGTCTCATTCCTCGATGCTTCAAGGGCCGCGGCGATGGCGGAGAGGTCGTTTCCGTCCACCTTCTCCACATGCCACCCCAGGGCCTCGAACCTCGCGGCCACGTCCTCGGTAAATGTAAGCTTGGTTTCACCCTCGATGGTTATCCTGTTATCGGAATAGAGACAGATGAGGCTTCCGAGCCCGAGGTGGCCCGCGATGGAAGCGGCCTCGTTGGAGACCCCCTCCATCATGTCGCCGTCGCTCGTTATGGCGTATATGTGGTAATCGAAGAGAGGAAAACCGTCCCTGTTGTAACGCCCGGCGAGGTACCTGGCGGCCATGGCCATGCCGACTCCGTTGGCGAAGCCCTGGCCCAGAGGGCCTGTCGTCGTCTCCACACCTGTCTCGGGGTGGTATTCGGGGTGGCCGGGGGTCTTACTCCCCCACTGCCTGAACTCTTTCAAGTCGTCAAGTGAGATGGCGTAACCCGTCAAGTGAAGAAGGGAATAAAGGAGCATGGAGCCGTGCCCAGCTGAGAGGACGAAACGGTCCCGGCCGGGCCAGAGGGGATTTTTCGGATTATGCCTTAAAAAAGACTTCCACAGGACGTGGGCCATGGGAGCGTCCCCCATGGGCATGCCGGGGTGTCCGGAATTGGCCTTCTCAACGGCGTCTATGGCGAGAAACCTCAGGGTATTTATACAGAGTCCGTCAAGACCATTGGAAGGATTTTCGTTCTTACCGGTTCTTCGCTTTTCCATATTCCCTCTTCATGTTTTTTTACTATTCCTCTTTTTTCTCCCCGCCTTCAATACCATACTCCTCGGGCTCGATAATGCCTCCCGTCATTATGACCTTGAAGGCCTCCTCAACGCTCATATCCATGGGGATTACGTCCTCGTCAGGCACCATGATGAAGAATCCCGATGTGGGGTTGGGCGTCGTGGGTAGAAATATGCTCGTCGAATTTATATCGGTCTTTCTTTTCAACTCGCCTCGCGTTTTCCCCGTGACAAAGCCCATGGTGTAAATGCCTTTACGGGGATACTCGAAGATTACCACCTGGCTGAACCCCTCGTGCTCTCTCGTGAAAAAGGTCTCGAGGAACTGTTTTGACGCGTTATAGACTATCCTTAAAAAGGGTATCTTGGCAAGGACCATTTCCCCGAATGCGACAAATTTTCTGCCGAGGAAATTCTGCGTAAGGAGCCCTACAATAAGTATGCCTACAATGGTAAAGACTATCCCTATTCCGGGGATATAAAAAGGCAGATATGACTGTGGGCGTAAGAGTTCGGGAAGAAAATTCAAGGCGTTGTCCATGGCCCTTACGATAAGAAGGAGCACATAGAGCGTTAGATATAACGGCACCACTACGAGGAGCCCCGTTATAAAATACCTTTTAAGCCCTTTCATACACAACCGGCGGCGTGGCCGCCTGCCTTCTTGACCGTGTTTTTCCCGTCAACGTAGACGAGTACGGGTTCGTGGCGCGCGGCGGCCTCCTCGTCGAGGGGCGCGTAGCTGGCTATTATAACGAGGTCCCCAACGCCGGCCAGACGCGCGGCGGCGCCGTTTATCGAGACAATGCCGCTTCCTCTTTCGGCCTTTATGGCGTAGGTCGTCAGGCGCTCTCCATTGGTGATATTATAAATCTGAACCTGCTCAAAGGGGTATATGGAGGCGGCCTCCATCAAAGACTCGTCTATCGCCACCGACCCCTCGTAGTCCGGGTTTGATATTGTCACTGTCGCCCTGTGGATCTTGCTCTTAAGCATAATGCGCTGCATCTTCCGCTCTCCTCCGTCCTATGCCTGGATTTTGTTGAATACAAATTATAGCATCAATTTCCCGTTTGTTGTAGAAGAATTGAACCCCCCCCCGCTTTATGAAGGGGAGCATCAAAGCAATCAGGGGCCAGCCGCGCCGCAAGGGCGGGAAAAAGTCCGGCTAAAAGAAATCAAACCTGAATATTGTCTATGAGGCGCGCCCTGCCCACCCTTACGGCAAGGGCTATGAGAGTGCCGCTTCCGGGCTCGACGGAGTCCACTTCCTCAAGGGTCACGGGGTCGCAGACCTTTATATACTCCGGCTCGGTAAGCCCCCCGGCCCTTAAGACCGCCGCCACCCTTTCAACGATGGCGGCGCTCGCGGTAACGCCTCCGGCAACGGCCTCCCTCGCCTCCTGAAGGGCCCTTGGTATCGACGCGGCGGCCCTTCTCTCTTCGGCGCTGAGATAGGCGTTCCTTGAACTTACGGCAAGGCCGTCGGCCTCCCTCACCGTCCCGGCCCCGATTATCTCCACGTCAAGGTTCAGGTCCGCGACCATCCTCTTTATAACAACCAGCTGCTGAAAATCCTTTTTTCCGAATATCGCCTTATGGGGCGAGGTGATGTTGAAGAGTTTCAAGACCACCGTGGCCACGCCCTGAAAATGGCCGGGCCTTGACGCCCCGCAGAGGTTTTTCGACAGCCCTTGAACCTCCACATAGGTCTCATAGCCTTCCCCGTACATCTCATCCGGCGAAGGGCTAAAGACCACGTCCACCCCCTCTGACTCCGCCGCCCTCAGATCCCCGTCCATATCTCTCGGGTATGCGCGAAAATCCTCCCCCGGGGCGAACTGCGCCGGGTTAACAAAGATGGTCAGGATAAGCAAATCTCCGGCGGCCCTGCCCATCTTAAGGAGCTCGCCGTGCCCCCTGTGGAGCGCGCCCATTGTGGGCACCACCACAAGAGACTTGCCTTCACTCCTCGCCGAGGAGGAAAACCTTCTCATTTCATCTATTTTGGTTATAACCCTCATCTTTCATATAACGCTTACGCTCTATTCAATGAGAATCATGGCAAGGGTAAAAAAATTCTCTCATCATTATTATCTTTTTAATTAAAAAATAAAAAGTTATCTCTTAACTTTACAATAGACGCTTAAGTTTCTCACTTATATGAGTGCTCTTCCTCTGGAAATTTTCTTTCTTCCACCTCTTTTATATATCTCTTTACCGCCCTCGTAATAGCCCTCTTCAGGTCGGCGTATCTTTTAACGAAGCGCGGCGTCTTCATACCCGTAGTGAGGCCCAACATGTCGTTCACCACAAGGACCTGCCCGTCGCAAAGGGGGCCCGCGCCTATCCCGATGGTCGGGATCTTAAGGGCGGCGGTTATCTCTCCGGCCAGGGGGGCAGGTACGGCCTCAAGGACTATTGAGAAGGCCCCGGCCTCTTCTACGGCCCGGGCGTCCTCCATTATCTCACGCGCCCTCTCGCCCTCTCTTCCCTGCACCTTATACCCGCCAAAGGTGTGCACCGATTGCGGGGTGAGGCCGATGTGCCCCATCACGGGGATGCCCATATCGACTATAGCCTTTATCGTCTCAAAAGACCTTTTGCCTCCCTCTAACTTCACCGCCTCGGCGCCGCCCTCCTTGACGAGCCTCGCGGCGTTTTTCTTCGCCTCCTCCACACTTATCTGATAGGAGGCGAAGGGCATGTCCCCCACCACCATGGCCCTTTCAACACCTTTTGAGACGGCCCTCGTGTGGTAGACCATCTCTTCCATGGTGACGGGCAGGGTGGTCTCATGGCCGCCGGCCACCATCCCCGCCGAATCCCCCACCATGATAACGGGAATCCCCGCGGAGTCGAGGATGCGCGCCATGGTGAAGTCGTAGGCCGTAAGGACGGGGATCTTCGCCGCCGCGCCTTTCATCATCCGTATATCGGGGGCCGTTACCTTTTTCATTCTTCATCCATCAACAGGTTCAAGGTTAACCGCTAAAAAACAGGCAAAAAACCAATTATTTGACTATAGCAGAAATAAAAAACCCCTGACAACCCTAAAAACAAAAAAAGCCTTCCCTGTTATGCCGGAAGGCCGCTGACTTATATTTTTTTATTTAAAGGGGCTCTTTTTTTGACTCAGCTCACTTCAAGTCCCCCGGCCCCGTGGTCCAGACCCTGACAGGAAGGCCCCATTTTTCTATGGTGAGATATAATCTCTTGAGATAACGCCTGTCTCCGTCATTTTCCAGAATAAGGACTATGGCCGGCCTCCTTCCCGTCATGGAGCCGTAAAAGAGCGCCTGACCCACTGCCTCGGCCCATTTGCGCGCGAAGTCCATCTCCACGGCGTACTCGTCGGTAAGGCAGTCCACGCGGCTGAAGTCGGAAAGGGTAACCTCCGTCA
The DNA here is from genome assembly GCA_046754225.1 of Thermodesulfobacteriota bacterium. GTDB lineage: Bacteria > Desulfobacterota > GWC2-55-46 > GWC2-55-46 > JADFVP01 > BTQV01. Next base: position 13,032 of record JBHHVI010000054.1, read on the forward strand.
GCCCGCCCGCGCGGTCGCACCAGGATTCCTGATATAGCCTTTCCCGGTGTATCGTCTTGCTGAAACCATAATCAGGGATGAAGATCAAAAATAAGAGGATTAAAAATTTTCTCAAAAACTCCCTGCCTTATTTGCGGCGTTTCAGCGTGTCGGGATGCCTCCTTCTTTATACGTGATGGATTGTTATACGTGATGGGTTACTTCGCCGATTAAATGTTCTTGGTTACGTCCCTCCGCC
>JBHHVI010000055.1:0-12858 GCA_046754225.1 Thermodesulfobacteriota bacterium
ACAAACAAAACTTTCCTCTTATTTAACACTGTGCTATGCTTTTTTAAGGCGTAAATTTACCAGTTCGCTTTAACGGTTGGCTTTAATAAAAATTTGTTATTTTAACGGCAGTAAACAAACGGACAGGTTAAGGTAAGATGGGTAAAAACATACTTTACGTAAGCGGCGGGGAGTACGGGGATCTTTACGCCGACCCGCTCGGCGCGGCCTTAAAAGAGATACTGCCTTCGGCGACTGTAAAATGCACGGAAGGGTCATGTCGGCCCGGCGTTCGTAATCCGGCGGGAGGACCTGACAAGGAACTGGACAGCGGGCGGGTGGACTGTCTTATTCTCGTTGACCAGCCTTCCTTTGACATTCAAATAATCAGGAAGGCGCGGAAGAAGGGCGTACCGGTTATATACTACGCCGGGGCTCATAGCGGGCCGTTAAAAAGCAAACAGCTCAAAAAGTTGGCCGGGCTCATAGACAGGGTCCTTGCCGTATTCCCTTTTGAGGTCCCCCTCTACGAGGAGGCGGGCATCAAGGTTGAATTCACGGGGCACCCCCTTGTCGACATCATGGACTCAACCATGAGCCGTAACGATGCCAAGGCCGCCCTCGGTTACGACCGGACGGAACTGCCCGTCACCTTGATATCCGGAGGCAACGGAGAAGAAGCGCCCGGCCTACTGAGGGTGATGCTCGAAGGCGCCGCCGAGGCGGCTGCTGTAAGCACGCGTAAGGTCAGGCTCGTCATACCGGACGCTGAAAAATACGAAGAAGGCCTGTTGAATGATTTGATAAAGGTCTCGCCGCAGAGGGTCAAGGTCTTTAAGGGGCGGAGACAGACCGCCCTGAGGGCCTCCGAGGCCGCCATAGTCGCCGCCGGAACAGCGACTGTCGAAGCGGCGCTTGCCGGCGCACATATGCTGATACTTCAAAAGACTTCCGCTCTCTCATATTTTCTATCCGGCTTGAGGGGGGCCAATACCTTCGCCGGCCTCCCGAATATCATACTGGAGAGACAACTCTGCCCGGAACTGAGACAGAAGGATGTGACCCTCATGAAGATAACTCAAGAGGTGGCGGGGCTCGCCGAGAGCTCCACAAGGGAGGAATTCGATGACGGCCTTGCCGAGATAAGAGAGAAACTCGGCCCGCCGGGAACGATAAAGAGGGCGGCGGCGGCTATATGCGGGGTTATGGGAGTTGGGGGTTGACCCGGCTCCTTTTCGACTTCAAACAAAACCACACCCTCACCGAGGGAGGGGGAATTATCTTGCTTGTCTCTCTGAGTCATAATATGTTATATTATAAAAAGGCTGCCGGACTGTTCAGTTAAACTGCAAGGCATTCAGCTTTGCGGTTTTTTTTATGGATTTACGCACTGCCATGCCCGTCCTTGAACGCTCCCCGGTTACGCGGCCTTGAGTTTTCACCATAATAATCGTCTGGTAATATTAAGAACTGTACGGCGGCCATGGCAAACCGTTTCGGCAGGGGCTGGAGCAATAATCTACTATATCACCCTGATTACATGAGAAAAAATATTTAAAGGAGACCAATGTACGAAAGATTTTATGAATTCGGGCTCTCGGACGAGCTCTTGAGCTCGCTATCGGAGATGGGGTTTGAGGAGCCCACACAGATACAGAAGATAGCCATCCCACCTGTCTTAAAAGGCAGGGATATCATAGGCGTGGCGCAGACCGGCACAGGCAAGACCGCCGCCTTCGGCGTTCCTATTATCGAAAAGGAGGCCCGCGGCGAGAGCAGAAGGCCCGCGGCCCTCGTACTTGTGCCCACGCGGGAGCTTGCCATACAGGTGGCCCAGGAACTTAACAGGATAGGAAAACTCAAGGGCGTCGTCTCTTCGCCGATTTACGGCGGCCAGTCCATTGAGAGGCAGATAAAAAGCCTGAAAAAGGGCGTAGACGTCGTCGTCGGCACGCCGGGAAGGGTCATCGACCATATAAGGAGAAAGACTCTTGTCCTTTCAAATGTGGCTACCGTTGTTCTCGACGAGGCCGACGAGATGCTGAACATGGGCTTTATAGAGGATATGGAGACCATACTGAGGGAGACCCCGGAGAAAAGACAGACCCTTCTCTTCTCCGCCACCATGCCGGGACAGATAGTGAATATCTCGCAAAGATACATGAGCGCCCCCACAAAAGTCCGCGTGGACACCAAGGAACTGGTGGTGGCGAAGATAAAGCAGATATTCTACGAGGTGCGTGCCGTCGATAAGATAAAGGCCCTCACAAGGATACTTGATGTCCAGGACCCGGCGCTGACCCTTATCTTCTGCCACACGAAAAGGGACGTCGACGAACTCTCCGGGAAGTTGCAGCAGATGGGGTACGAGGCCGGGGCCATCCACGGCGACTTCACCCAGTCCTTCCGCGACGAGATGATGCGTAAGTTTAAAAGCGGCGAAATAGACATCCTTGTGGCCACCGATGTGGCGGCCCGAGGACTTGACATAAACGACGTCACCCACGTCATCAATTACAGCATACCCCAGAACCCCGACGCCTACGTCCACAGGATAGGCCGTACCGGAAGGGCCGGCAAGCACGGCATCGCCATCACCTTCGTCACCCCGAGAGAATACAGCCAGTTAAGGCTCATAGAGCGCTCGGCCCGGACGAAGATCAAAAAGGGCACCATACCCACAAAGACCGAGGTGCGCGAGGCCAGAGAAAGGGAATTGTCCGGGAGCCTCAAGGCCGTCATAGAAGAGGGTCGGCACAAGCGTTTGTATCACCTCGCTGAAGGGCTCTCAGAAAAATACGGGCCCGAGGAAGTGGCGGCCGCCGCCCTGTACCTCGCCTCGGGCGACCTCGAAGTGGAGCATATAGAGGAGATAAGAGGACGGCGCCCCGCCGCCGGCTCCGCCATGACTAAACTCTTCCTCACTATAGGCAAGAAGGACAGGATCAAGGTGGGGGACATGGTCAGGACCATCGCGGAAAAGTCGAGGATGCCCGGCAGCAACATCGGCAACATCGCCCTCTTTGACAAGTACAGCTTCGTAGAGGTGCCGGCGGAGATGGCGGACCAGGTCATCGCATCCATAAACGACATGATAATCGGCGGTAGGAAGATAAAGGTGGCGCCCGCGACTGCCTCAAAAAGGAAGCGGCCCCGGGATTATAAATGAGAGAAAAGGCGGCGGGCACTGTTGAAAGAGACAGAAAAAAGGGCGATGATATACTTATGATGAACGAAGAGCGGCCGGGGTGAGGCGGCGTACCGCTTCCCGGAATACGAAAACCGTCAGGCCGGTTTTTTGCCGGCTCTTAAAATAAGGCACAGGGACAATGAGACTTTTACTGGCCAACCCCCGGGGCTTCTGCGCGGGCGTCGAGCGGGCTGTACGCACCGTTGAAAGGGCGCTGGAACTTTACGGCTCACCCATTTACGTACGCCACGAGATCGTACACAACCGCCACGTTGTGAATGAACTGAAGGAAAAGGGCGTTATATTCGTGGAGGAACTCAATGAGGTGCCCGACGGCGCCGTTGTAATATTCAGCGCCCACGGGGTATCAAAAACAGTCCTTGAAGAGGGCGCGGCCCGCAAACTCACCGTTATTGACGCCACCTGCCCTCTCGTGACTAAAATACACATGGAGGCTCACCGGAACGCCGTGGAGGGACTCGAGCAGGTCCTTATAGGACACGCCGGCCATCCCGAGGTTGAAGGCACAATGGGACAGGTCGAGGGCGGGATGCAACTCGTCTCGTCAAAGGAGGATGTGGCCTCTCTTTCCGTAAAAAACGCAGGGAGAGTCGCATTTGTCACCCAGACGACCCTCAGCATGGACGACATGGAGGATATAGTGGCGGCGCTCAAAGGGCGCTTTCCCGAGATCCGCGGCCCGAACAAGGAAAGTATCTGCTACGCCACCCAAAACCGCCAGAACGCCGTAAAGTCGATTATAAAAAAAGTGGACCTCCTTCTTGTTGTCGGCGCGAGCAACAGTTCGAACTCAAACCGCCTGAGGGAACTGGGGGAAAAATACGGCGTGCCGTCCCATCTCGTAAGCTCAGCCGATGATATCCTTCCCGAATGGCTAAATGACGCGACGAGCATAGGCGTCACGGCCGGGGCCTCAGCGCCCGAACACCTTGTGCTGGAAGTCCTGGAACGCTTACGGGGAATCACCGGAGAGATGGAAATAGAGGAGATAACCGTAACGGATGAGGACGTGAAGTTCGTTCTGCCTATCTGAGACTATTAAAGCTAAAGCCCGCGGCCCGGAAAGACCGACAAGCCCATAAACCCCCCTCCCCTTGCTCTTCCTTAGATTTTTTCAGCGGGTCCCTTGCCCGCCTCCCACCGGGGGGGGCGCGAGGAGCCTCACATGGTTTTAATGCCCCGATCCTTAAAGCGGGGCATTACATTTGACAACAAGCCGATATTGAAGTATATAGAAACATCTATACATCCATGGATCCCGGGCCCGTACTTATGAGACACAACAGATGAAAAAGTTTATATATTCCAATGAATGCGCCCGCACTCTCAAGGCGATGGCTGATGACACGCGGCTTTTAATCCTGCAAAGTCTCTTTGAAGGGGAGAAATGCGGCACCGAGTTAGCCAGGAAACTGAACCTTACCCAGCCCCACGTTGCCCATCATTTGGGGATCCTTAAAAACGCGGCCCTTGTCGAGTCGGAGCGCACCGGACAAAAGGTCTGCTACAGGCTTCATCCGGCGGTGCGTGATTCAATAGAGCAAAACGAGCAGATGACGATTGACCTCGGGTGCTGCAAGATGGTCTTCAAGGAGGGGGCGGGGTCGTAGTGGCTATAGCTATAATAGATACGCCTCTTAAGCGAGGATTTTTGTCCCGTGATATTGCGGGAAAAGAACGCACGGATTAGCGGGCGCCCAGTAAGCCGCTAATTTATTTTTGACCATTTGTATGAATGTATTTAGATAACTACATAAAGCATTAAGGAGCCCATGAGATACAGGCTATTTTTTCTTTTTCTCATCATGATCGCCCTCTTGGCCCTTTTATCGGCTGGCCTCGCGAAGCCGTCCCCACTACGGGCAAAAGAAATAATCAGAATAGCGGGGTCCACGACGGTGCTCCCCGTTGTGACAAGGGCCGCTGAAAAATTTATGGCCGCACACCCCGGAGTAAGAATAACCGTCAACCCCGGGGGTTCCGGGGTGGGCGTTAAATCCATAGGGAACGGCCTGGTGGACATCGGCATGGCCTCGCGTCATATCACCGATGAGGAGAAGAGAAACTTTTCCCGTGTTGACTTCAGGGTGCATGTAATCGGAAGGGACGCCGTGGCCTGCGTGATATCCTCTGAAATATACGACGCCGGCGTAATGTCATTATCCAGGGAAGAGATACGAAAGATCTATTCCGGACAAATTGACAACTGGAAAGAGGTGGGAGGGCCGGACAAAAAGATATTAGTTGTCGACAAGGAACTGCATCGGGGCACGCGTCACGTATTCATGGCCTACGTCTTCGGGGATGAGAAGGCCCGGGCAAGGGGTGCGGACCTTATTGCCGGCTCTAACAACGAGGAACAGACAAAGTTATCCTTAAGCGACACGGCCATAGGCATGCTGTCGCGTGCGTGGATAAATAAAGACGTCATGGGCGTGGGGATCAAAACAGACGGGCGGGTTATCGAGCCTACGCTAAAGAACATCACGAACGGAGTTTACCCGATTTCAAGGGATTTGACCCTCGTTACAAAGGGCGCGCCCGTCGGCATGGTAAAAAAGTTCATTGATTATATCCTGAGCGGCGAAGGTCAAAAGATAGTAGAGGGGTCAGGCTTTGTACCGCTTAGATAAATTCAATCCCGCAAGGCTCGTCTTCGCCTCGGCCTTTATCATCTCCATCAGCTCCGTTGGCGTTATATTTATCTTCCTTGTAAGAGGCAGCATTCCTGTTTTCGGACGCGAGGGGTTGGGCTTTTTGACGGGGCGTGATTGGTACCCCGGCGCGGTTTACGGGGCGCTGCCCATGATCTACGGCACGGCGGTGGTAACATTCATAGCCATCTCAATAGCGCTCCCCCTCGGGCTTGGAAGCGCGATTATCACCTCGGAAGTCTTATCGGGCAGGTCGCGCCTCTTCATTAAGATGGTTATGGAGCTTATGGCCGGCATCCCCGGCGTGGTCTATGGGCTGCTCGGTATCGTTATTTTAACAACCGCGGTCAAGAACCTTTTCGGCCTGATTGACGGCAACTCGATTTTTACCGCCGGGGTGCTTCTCGCCATGATGGTTTTACCCACTATAATGACCCTCTCCGAGGACGCCCTTCGGGCAGTGCCCGAAGAATTCCGGGAGCAGGCGCTTGCCCTGGGCCTTACGCGCCCGGAGAGCATTCTTTATATCGTATTGCCTGAGGCCAAAAAAGGCATTGTAAGCGCCGTCCTTCTCGGCGTCGGCCGGGCCATGGGAGAAACGATAGCCGTTATGCTCGTCATAGGAAGCCTTGATAGAATACCTGAGCCCTTTTACAATGTCTTTACCGCCGCACAGACAATAACATCAAAGCTGGGCAGGGAATCCGCCGAGGCCCTCGGGGTCGGCTACCACTGGAACGCCCTCGTCGCTCTGGGCCTGGTCCTCTTTGTCATGGTCATGGGAGTCACCTTGATGGGAGACCTTTTTATTATCACCTCAAGGAGGCCGGGGGTTTTCAGAAATATATCAGGGAAGCAAAGATGAAAAGGCGCGTAAAGGGAATTTTATTTATTTCAATCTGTACGATGTTAACGGCGGTATCGGTTTTGCTGCTCTTCATTGTTTTAGGCGCCATTATATCACGGGGCCTGCCTGCGATTAACCCGGCGTTCCTCACAACAGGCGCGTCTGACTTCGGCCGGCGCGGCGGAATCCTTTACCAGATAACCGGCACCGTTATCCTTATAACGGTTGCGGGGTCTGTGGCCCTGCCAATAGCCCTCGGCGCGGCGGTATACCAGACGGAGTATATAGGGCCCGTTATCAGGAGAACGGCGAGCCTTTTTATCTACGCCCTGAACGGCGTGCCCACCATCATATTCGGGCTCTTCGGATATATCTTCTTCGGGGTCTTTCTTAAGATGGGGGTCTCCTGGATTACAGGCTCTTTTATTCTGGCCGTCATGATCCTGCCCACTCTCGTTGTGAGCATAAAGGAGGCTATCGAGAGTATACCTCTAAAGTACAGGGAAGCTGGTCTGGCGCTGGGGTTTACGCGGTTGAGGTTAATAAGGTCGGTTATAATCCCCCATAGTTTCTTCGGAATGGTAACGGGGCTGCTGCTGGGCCTCGCCCGGGCGGCCGGTGAGACGGCGGCGATTATGTTTACGGCGACCACCTTTTCAGGGGTCTCCATTCCCCTCTCCTTTCACGAGCCCGTTACAACGCTGCAGACCCATATATTAACCCTGTCCCAGGAGGCCCTTGACCCCGGTGCGAGGACAAACGCCTGGGGCGCGGCCCTTGTTCTGGTGGCGATTGTTTTTATCATGAGCGCCGGCTCAATGTTTGTCAGAAGAAAACTTAAATGGGGGGCAAAAGGGTGAGCGCTGTTGTTGAGTTTAAAAACACCTCTCTCTATTACGGGAGAGGCCGGATATTAAAAGGGGTCGACCTTGCCTTTGATAAAAACAAGGTCACCTGCGTTATCGGCCCTTCGGGCAGCGGAAAGTCCACCATGCTCCGCACCATTAACCGCATGAACGACCTTATACCTGATTTTCACTTTACCGGCGAAGTCCTCTTTAATAATAAGGACATTTACGGAAAAGGCGTTCCGGTCCATCGCCTGCGCCAGGATATAGGCATGGTCTTTCAGAAACCCTGCATATTCCCCGGGTCCATCCATGACAATGTCCTTTTCGGCGTAAGACATCTGGGGAGCAAAAAAAAGAGCGACTTCCCCTTCATAGTCGAAGAGACATTAAAATCCGTCTCACTTTGGAAAGAAGTAAAGGAGAAGCTGCGGCGCCCTGCGCTGGAGCTCTCCGAGGGGCAGCAGCAGCGCCTTTCCATAGCCAGGGCCCTCGCCGTTAACCCGAAGGTGCTCCTTATGGACGAGCCGACCTCTTCTCTGGACCACAAATCCTCGGAGGCCGTCGAGGAACTCGTAAGGCGCCTTAAGAGCTCTCTGACGATTATTATGGTGACCCATAAACTGGAGCAGGCGAAGAAGGTCGCCGATGACGTCGTCTTTATTTGTGAAGGGGTTGTCTGTGAATCCGGGCGGGCGGAAAAGTTCTTTAAAGAGCCCCGGGAGTCCACGACCAGAAGCTATATCAACCATGATTCATATAGAGAGACGATCTGCTGAAGAGGGGTTGGCGGCGAAGCGTCAATAAAAAAGCAAGGTACAAACGGTTACCCGCGAAATGTAAAGGGGCGGATAGACTTTGTTGAGAGCGCTTCGGAAATACCGGGCCGGCCAAAGACCTTTAACTAACTCTCACAACGGCATCTTAAGGGCCTTCTTCCGGTAACTCATGTTGGCGGCCATCCGGTAGGGGATGCCGTATGGGCTCACAAGGCTCCGCTTGAGGATATTCTTCATGGAGTAGGTCTTGCGGAATATCCCGTGGTAGCCGTTCAGGAGCTCCCCGGCGCTCATCCCCCGGGGGCTGAAGACCACCTCTCCGGTGTGGTACCGGCTCCAATCCCGTTCAGTAATCCTGCCGTCGCGCTCCAACTCCCTGTAAGTCTCCGTCCCGGGGAGCGGCGTGAGGATATGGAACTGCGCGGCGTTGATCTTGTTCTCCATGATGAAGTCGTAGGTGTTCTGAAATACGTCCTTGTCGTCGTCATCGAGGCCGAATACAAAGCTGGCCACTATACTTATCCCGGCCCCGTGTATCTTCTTTATGGACTCACTGTAGCTATCGGCCGAGTTCCACCCCTTCTTCATCTTCTCCAGGTTCTTCTGGGAGAGTGACTCGAAACCTATAAACGCGTACCGCCCGCCGCTCTTCGCGTAGAGTTTAAGGAGCTCAGGGCTTTTCGCCATGGTTATGGAGGCCTGGCCCCCCCAGATCAACTTAAGGGGGATGAGTTTTTCGAAAAGCTCTTTGGCGTAGCCCGCCCTCCCAACGATGTTGTCGTCCATGAAGAAGAACTCGCCTGTTTCCAGACCCCTTATCTCCTCGATGACCTCGCCTGCGGGCCTGACCCTGAACTCATTGCCGAAAAAGGAGGTGACGGTGCAGTAATCGCAGTTGAAAGGGCAGCCCCGCGTTGCCTGCAGGGTATTAAAGCCGCTGCCGTACATCGCTCTATCGAGAAGGCCGCGCCGCGGCACGGCCATATTCTTCATATCGCAGAGCCCGGCCTTATATTTCTTTTTAAGTCCGCCCCTCTTAAAATCCTCCAGGAGGCCGGCCCACACCCTTTCCGCCTCGCCGATTACAACGGCGTCGGCGTGCTCCAGGGCCTCGTCGGGGAGCGCGGAGACGTGAACCCCGCCCATTACCACGCTAACCCCCCTGGCCCTGAACCGGTCCGCTATCTCGTAGGCTCCGGGGATCTCGGAAGTGAGCCCCGTGATGCCCACAAGGTCTACGGCGGCGCCGTAGTCCACTGGCCTGACCCTCGCGTCATGTATCTCGACCTCCCAGTCAGACGGTGTGAGCGCTGCTATGGTGGTGAGGCACAGTCTGGCGAACCCGGCCTTGCCGCTCCTCGACACCCCGCCCCAGTAACTGCGGCTGTTGTCTGGAAGTATTAGTAAAAGTTTCAAATTAAACCCCCTTGAACGGGCCATCTGAAATTGGCGTTTATTATAAACGTCAATTCAGTGCCTCTCGTAAGACTAACACGGCGCGCCGGTAAAAGCCATGAGGGTTTTTAATAAGATGGCCGAGCCGTTCGGGGCGGTGATTTTTGGCTGCCCCCTGGAAGGCCCGGCCACAAACTTAATTGCTTAAACTACAAATATATATTAGAATTTTGAAGATATGCGAATCACAACCTGGCAGCTGTAAAGGCCTTTTATTATTTAATCATGGACTTACGGGAACTAAAAGATAAGGCATTCAAGAGGCACCCATGGGAGGTCTCCCGCATTGAGGCGTTAAGGTCTATCCTTAAGGATACAGCTACTACGGATATAAGGGTCCTCGACGTGGGCTGCGGGGACGGTTATGTATTGAGGGAACTTTTCAAGGACAAAAAGGACGGGAATATCACCGGGGTGGACATAAACCTGACGGAAAGACAGATAGAGGACTTTACCGGGAGAGGCGGCGGCATAAAATACATGAACAAGTTGCCCGAGACGGCAGAGAGATACGACCTCATACTGCTCCTTGATGTCCTTGAGCACGTACCCGACGACCTGTCTTTTCTCGCCGGGGACATTAAAAAGCGGCTCGCTGAAAATGGCCGTATTCTTATTTCAACGCCCGCTTTTAATGCTCTTTACAGTTCACACGACGAGTTCCTCGGGCACTTCAGGAGATATAACGTCAGGAAACTTAAAGGCCTTGTTGAGAAGGCAGGGCTCAAAGGCCTCTCCTCCGGTTATTTTTTCACCCTCCTCCTCCTGCCGAGGGTCTTTCTGGTATGCGCCGAAAAGATATTCAGGGTTAAGGCCGCAAACAGGGGCGTGGGCGGCTGGGAAAAAGGCGGGCTCGTTACCTCGCTTATAGTGACGGTACTACGCGCAGACATAAAAATTTCATTCATGCTGAACCGGCTCGGTGTAAACCTGCCCGGACTTTCAAGCTGGATATTATGCGAAAAACAGCGATAATCGTCCCCTGTTATAATGAAGCGGAAAGGCTCGATAGCGCCGCCTTTCTTGAGGCGGCGGGCAGGAGCGGGGATTTAAGCTTTATCTTCGTTGATGACGGCAGCACCGATTCAACGCTTGAGAAACTCGAACTCCTCAAGAGCGCCGACCCCGAGCATATCCAAGTTCTAAGCCTTGAAAGGAACTCCGGCAAGGCCGAGGCCGTTCGCCGCGGTTTCCTCCGCGCCCTCGACACCGACTTCGTCAATATCGGTTATTGGGACGCGGACCTCGCGACCCCCCTCGCCGCCATTTTTAAATTTTGCGATATATTGGACACAACGGATTCCCGGCTCGTCATGGGGTCTCGCGTAAGGCTTCTCGGACGCAGGATCAAGAGAAAATTTTTCCGCCACTACCTGGGAAGACTCTTCGCCACCTTCGCGAGCCTTGTCCTGAGGATACCCGTATATGACACCCAGTGCGGGGCGAAGGTATTTAAAAAGTCCGATTCGCTTTACAGCGCCTTCGCCGCCCCCTTTAAGGTCAAATGGACATTTGACGTTGAACTCCTGGCAAGGCTTCTTACCGTCGAGAGGGCGGGCCGGGATGCCCACCCGGAAGAATTCTGGCTTGAATACCCCCTTGAGGAGTGGGCCGACATAAAGGGGTCGAAGACAAGGGCCGGCGATTTTGTCCGCGGGGGGTTCGAGTTATTGAAGATATTCTCGCTTCTCCATTGCCCGCTCTTGAAAGGGCGTTATTCGGCCCTTTTAACGGAAAAGAAGAGATGAAAGGGGTTCGAGTAGGTGCAGAAAAATAATAGCTCATGGATTTGCGGTGAGACGATACTTTTAATAGCCTTAACAGTCGCAGCGGCATTTCATCTCCCTCATCCCTATCGCCAAACCCCCGGCAAGAGATTATCCCCGTCTTGATAAGGGGCAGTCAAATCATTTCCCTTTTCACTAAGGTATGGTAATATAATAAGAATTCACAGGGCCGGGCAGACAGGCCTTTTTTACGTATGCCCGTTACAAGGGCTTTTACCCCGGCGATACAGAGACAGAAAATAACAGGGCGGGTTTGATTTTGTGCCGAAGAAAACGAAAAAAGTCGCTATCCTGCAATCGAACTACATACCCTGGAAGGGGTACTTCGACCTTATAAACATGGTAGACGAGTTCATTCTCTATGACGATGTGAAATACACCAAGAATGACTGGCGTAACCGCAATTTGATAAAGACACCTAACGGTTTGCAGTGGCTGACGATACCAATTTATTTTAAGGGAAAATCTTTTCAAAAAATCAAAGATGCAAAAATAAGCAATCGTAATTGGAACATAAAGCATTGGAAGACCATCGTCCAGAACTACTCAAAGTCCAAATACTTTAAGGAATACCGCGAAATCTTCGAGCCTCTTTACCTCGAATGTAAGGAAGAATTTTTGAGCAGGGTAAACCACAGGTTCATAAAGGCCATATGCCCGCTCCTTGGCATCGGCACAAAGATATCATGGTCGATGGACTATTCCCTCGCAGAGGGCAAGACGGAGAGGCTCGTGGCGCTCTGCCGGGACGCAGGGGCCGGTCATTATATCTCGGGCCCCGCGGCAAAGGATTATATGGAGGAAGAACTCTTCGAAGAGGCGGGCATCGGGCTCTCTTACATGGATTACTCGGGTTATCCCGAATACACCCAACTCTTCGGAAAATTCGAACACGGGGTCTCAATAATCGACCTCATCTTCAACGCCGGCCCGGAGGCCAAAAAATACATGTTGAGTTTTTGATATGAAACTTTCCATAGTAACCACAATGTACCACTCGGCCCCTTATCTTGAGGAGTTTTACGAGAGAGTCAAAAAAGAGGCGGCGCGGATAACAAAGAGCTTTGAGATAATTTTCGTCAATGACGGCTCGCCCGACGAATCCCTTGATATAGCCCTATCGTTACACAAGAAGGACAAAAGGGTCTCGGTTGTGGACCTCTCGAGGAACTTCGGCCACCACAGGGCCATGATGACGGGGCTTTCCTACGCAACGGGCGAACTCGTATTCCTCGTAGACTGCGACCTCGAAGAAGAGCCGGAACTCCTCGGGACCTTCCATGAAAAATTCAAGGAAG
>JBHHVI010000056.1:0-12683 GCA_046754225.1 Thermodesulfobacteriota bacterium
TTCAGCCCTCTTTGTTGGGGGGCCAGTTGTTCGTGTCCACCTTGCCCATCCACTTTTTTTAATGCAGGCCTTCTACCGACGTAAGTTCAGCCCTCTTTGTTGGGGGGCCAGTTGTTCGTGTCCACCTTGCCCATCCACTTAAAGAAGGCCATAAGGCCGTCTATGTCCTTTTTGGAGAAATCGAATTTGGGCATCTTTCTCGTGGTGCCCCAACCCTGGATAGCGGCCGTCTCAAGGACCGTCCTCACGAATGGCTCGCCCCTTCTCTCTATTACGTTACCCAGTTCAGGGGCGTAATATGCCCCCTCGCCGAAAAGGGTGTGGCAGTCGATACAGGCGTGCCTCTCCCAGACCTTCTTTCCCCACACCACCTCCGGGGTGATATTCTCCGGATGGGTCCTTTCGGGAAAGGACTTGTGTGAGGCGTAGGTCATGCCGAGAAAAACCAGCACCACAATGACCGTAACGCCCACGAACATGTTTCTAACGGAATTCTTCGTCATTCAATACACCTCCAGTTATATATAAAAATTTTCAATATTCACAAAGATAACAGCAAAGAAGGCCCCAAAAAATGATAATTGTCAGTAAAGCGGATAATTCCGGGAGGGCCGGGGCGAAGGGCCCTTGATATTGGTTGGAGAGGGAAAATTCGGCAAAAAAAGGGACTTAACCGGGAGGGGCGACGGTTCTGTTAGCCGACCGACGACCCGCCCCCTCAAGTTTGACTCTTGACGGAGGGGGGCTTGTTAAAAAATGCTCAGGTGCGAAAAAGGCATGGGGGTAGAATAATTTTGGCGTAAAATTTCATTATAAACACTAGGATAGCGTTTTAGGGGTAGAAAAAAAACACTATAGTGGTAGGGCCGTAATTTCAAAACGCAACTATTGTAACTCTAATATTATTATGCTATCATAAAAATATTGTTTTACGGCATATTTAGCATAAAATAAGAACAGAAGCTTGTATATAGATTTAAAATTATGAGTAGACCTAGGCAAAAAGACACATCAAACACTATAATTGAAAGTGAGTTAAATAGTCATCTAAGCGATTTAGAGGATGTATTAAATGGTGATATTATAGTATTTCAAGGTCCACTAACAATTTAATATCCCCAAAAATTGGCCGTGCGTGGAGAAATATCTTGAATTGGATTCTATACAATTATAAAATTTGTTAAACTTTTTCCCTCATAGGCTCATTGCAGAAAAAAAAGGATAAAAATTGATAAAAAAAATACTTCTAATATTATTGGTTTTTTTGTTTTCCGTTCCAGTCTTAGCAGACAATATCAAAGGTTGGGGGCCTACTTGGTGGGGGATGCCAAAAGAGAAAATTTTAACCCTCTACAGGGACGAGATAGATAACATCGAGGGAATAGACTCCGCACCACTAAACAAAACCGCCGATGAAGAAATATCCTTGAAAAAAAAGACCATAGCCGGTTTTCCTATTACTGTATCCTTCCTGTTAAAAAAGAATATTTTGGTGAGGACAAATCTTATAATGGACAAAGACAAAAATACATCTACCGACTTAAAAGATTTAAAAAACATGCTAACAAAAAAATATGGGGCACCTACTTCAAGTGAAAACAGCCTTAACGGTGACTGGCGATTTGAACAATATACATGGCTCCAAGACGTAACGACCATCACATTAATCCGCACCAGCGGTAAAATTAGTGGCATGTCAATTTCATATTCCCCAACGCCAGATTATAGTGGTCTTTAATTTAAAAAAATGACAATTCACTGCGGAGGGCGGCTTTTTTGTGACACTTGCACCTGTAACAAATGATATTTCCGAGTTTTTCTGTCTTATTGTAAACGAGTTTGTAAACGAGTTGCTTTTTTCATTAAAAAAGGGGTTACGGAAAACTCCATAACCCCTTGATTTTATTGGTCGGGGCGAGAGGATTCGAACCTCCGACCACTTGCACCCCATGCAAGTGCGCTACCTGGCTGCGCTACGCCCCGGATTTTTAACTTGAATATTTTATGGACTTGACCGTAGTGGATATGAGAAGCCCTGCCCCCTAACACCGCCCCCTTAACCTTCGAGGAGCTTCTTTATGCCCTCTAATTCTTTTTTAACGGCGAGGAGCTCTTTCCTGTATTTCTTGTCGGGAAAGGGGATATCTATCTGCTTCTCCTTCTCGCCGTTGAATTTCTTTATCGCCTTTTTGGCCCCGTTTAAGGTGTATTTCTCTTTCTGGAGGAGCCTTTTTATTTCAAGAATAATCTCAAGGTCGCTCTTGGAGTATATCCTCTGGTTTGTAAGGGATTTCTTCGGCTTTATAATCTTGAACTCCGATTCCCAGTACCTGAGGACATAGGGTTTCACATTCGTAAGGCGGGCGACCTCGCCTATCTTATAATAAAGCTTTTCCGGTATGTTGACCTTCAATCCTTCCGGCATAAGGACCCTTTTGGCTTAAAATTTAAAAGGATTACAGGGCCGGCGGCCCCGAGTTTATGGACTTTTTAAGGAGCTGGCTCGCCTTGAAGGTCATAACCTTCCGTTCCTCTATTGTTATCTCGGTGCCGGTCTGTGGGTTTCTGCCCCTTCTGGCCCTCTTGTGCCTGACGGTGAAGTTTCCGAACCCTGAGATCTTCACCTTGTCTCCGTCTTCAAGCCCTTTCTTTATGCAATTAAAAATCTCCTCAACAACCTCTGCGACGTCCTTTTTGGAATAACCCACCTTATCATAAATCTTTTCCACAATGTCCGCTTTTGTCATGGTAAAGCACCTCCGAGACTCGAGATTTATTCTGTTGCACCCTCTTTTCCTCTTATAACCGCCCCGAACCTTGACACAAGCTCCGCGGCGACCCTTGAATGTATTTTTTCAACATCCTCCTGAACGAGCGTACCTTCCCGGCTCCTGTATACAACCCTCAGGGCGAGGCTCCTCTTGCCGTCAGGAACATTTCCGCCATAGTATACATCAAAGAGGTTAACCTTTTCAACAAGTTTTGTATCTATCTTCTTAACGGCGCTTATAATTTCACCGTAAGTGATACCGGAGTCCAGAATAAAGGCGAGGTCTCTTTCCGAAGCGGGGTATCTCGGTAGCGGCGTGAATTTTTTCTTAAGCGCCATCACCTCGGCGAGGCTGTCAAGGTCCAGTTCAAAAAGGTAGGCAGGGGCCTTCAGGCCGAACCTGCTCATTACATCGGGATGAACCTCCCCCATCGCCCCGGCCAACCTGCCATCGAGCGTTATAGAGGCCGACTTTCCGGGATGAAAGAGGCATTTATAACCGTCTTCAATATCACCGACGCCCAGGGCGCCCGGGCGCCCGACAACATCGAGCAACCTCTCCACGGCGCCTTTTATATCATAAAAATCAACTGGTTCTGAGGAAAAATTCCATGACTCCTTCCATCTCGTACCGTAAATAAGTCCCGAGGTCTTCCACCTTTCCTCTGGGAGTTTTTGGGGGAGTTTTTTATCAGGCGAAAAAACAGGCGCCACCTCGAATATCCGTATCCCGGTGTTTTTCATGTTAATATTGCGGCTGAGGTTCATAAGGAGCGAGTGTAGGAGGGACTCTCTCATAACGACATGATCCTCACTCAGGGGGTTAAGGAGTCTTATTCCTTCCTCATCAGCCCCGAAAAGAGAAGAGGCGTCTTCAGAGACAAAACTGTAGTTCATCACCTCCAGAAAACCAGCCGCGCTGAGCGCTTCCCTTATCCGTCTTTTTAGTGTGGCCCGGAAGGGCAGGCCTCCCACCTTCAACTCGGCCTCGGGCAGGACTGTCGGGATATTATCGTAACCGAAGATACGCGCCGCCTCCTCAACGAGGTCAATTTCCTCTTTTATGTCCATTCTGAAAGAAGGTGGCCGGCATACAAGCTCATCTCCTACGCCGGAAGCCGATACGCCGAGCCTTTTGAAAATATCCTTCACAGCCCCCTTTTTAAGAGGGACGCCGAGGACCGCGCCGGCCCTTTTTATATTGAATTTTATCCGCCCCGGTTTATACTTTTCGGGGTATATGTCAATGGCGCCCTTTGCGACTACCCCACCAGAGCACTCCGCTATGAGGCCGGCGGCCATATCAAGGGCCGCTCTCACGTTCTCAATGTCGGTGCCCCTCTCGAACCTGTAAGAGGAATCTGAAGCGAGGCCGAGGCCCCTCGATGCCCTCCTTACGGCCGTCGGCTCAAACCACGCGCTCTCAAGGAGTATATTTTGAGTATCGCCGGTGACCTCGGTAGCTCTTCCCCCCATGATGCCGCCGACGGCAAGGGGGCCGGTACTATCCGCTATTACCACCATACCCTTTGCGAGTTTTCTTTCCTTATTGTCGATGGTCTCTATACCTTCGGCCCCTTTAGAGCCCCTTACGGTTATTTTCCCGTCTTTTATCTTATCGAGGTCAAAGGCGTGCAGGGGCTGGCCCGCTTCAAGGAGCACGTAATTCGTCACGTCCACCACGTTGTTTACGGGCCTCAGGCCGTGGGCCTCAAGGCGCCGCCTCATGTAGGCCGGGCTCGGACCTATCTTGACGCCCTCTATAACCCTCGCCGCGTATCTACCGCATGGAGTCCCGGGTTTTATCCCGACCTTTACAATACCCTTGACCTCTCTCCCCTTCTCCTTTACCTTTACCTTCTTATCTGAAAACTTACTGCCCGTAACAGCGGCTATCTCCCTTGCGAGACCCCGGATACTCAGCACATCGGCCCTGTTGGGAGTAATAGAGACCTCGAGGATAAAATCCCGGAGCCCCAGCGCATCCCTTATGTCCCTGCCCAGGGGGGTCTCTTGAGGGAGTATCATAATCCCCTCTGAGCTCTCCTTGAGGCCCAGCTCGGCTTCGCTGCAGAGCATCCCGCCTGACTCCACACCCCTCAGCTTCACCCTCTTTATCTTTATCCCGCCGGGAAGAGCCGCGCCGGGCCGCGCCAGCGCAACGTAGTCGCCGTCTTTCATGTTGGAGGCGCCGCAGACTATGGAATAGGTCTTTTTACCGTCGCTTACAAGGCAGAGTTTGAGTTTATCGGCGTTGGGGTGAGGGGCTACCTTCTCTATACGGGCGGTCACAACGCCGTCGATCCCTCTGGAGAGGTCCCTGACGGAGTCCACCTCCGAGCCTGTCATGGTGAGGAGTTCGGCGAGGAGCGCGGGAGCCGGAAGTTTATCTATGTATTCCTTAAGCCAGTTATAACTGTAGAGCATTTTTTTATTTGCACCTTATTCCTGAGTCTTCAAATAAACACTGACCGTCAAAATTGAGCAAGAAAACGTATGTCATTCTCAAAAAAGAGCCTTATGTCGTCAATGCCGTATTTGAGCATCGCTATCCGTTCGATCCCGATGCCGAAGGCGAAGCCCGTATACTCTTTGGGGTCGTATTTCACGGCCCTCAATACCTCGGGGTGTATCATGCCGGCGCCGAGTATCTCAAGCCAGCCGGTGCCCTTGCATACCCGGCACCCGGCGCCTCCGCCTCCGCATATGACGCACTCAATATCAACCTCCGCGCTGGGCTCTGTGAAAGGGAAAAAACTGGGCCTGAACCTTAAGGCCGTTTTGGGGCCGAAAAGTTCCTGTAGAAAATACTTGAGCACGCCCTTAAGATTGGCGAAGGTGACTTCTCTATCGACCATGAAACCCTCGACCTGGTGGAACATGGGGGTATGGGTTATGTCGGAGTCCCTCCTGTAGACGGCGCCCGGCGCGATTACGCGGAGCGGCGGGGTCTCTTTTTCCATGACCCTGATTTGAACGGGGGATGTGTGCGTTCGGAGCAGGACCTCGTCGCTTATATAAAAGGTGTCCTGCATATCCCTTGCGGGGTGGTCGCAGGGGATGTTAAGGGCCTCGAAATTATAGTAATCGAGCTCTATCTCCGGGCCTTCGGCTACGGTAAAACCGAGGGCTGAAAAGATGTCCTCAACCTCATCCATGACCTGCGTTACGGGATGGAGTCTGCCGGAAGGCATGTAGCGTCCGGGAAGCGTTACATCAAGTCTCTCTCCCGTAAGCTTCTCCGCCTTCTCTGTCTCAACGATCTCGCGAATACGCCCCGATATTTCGGCGTCGAGGCTCGACTTGGCGTTATTTATCAGCTCACCGGCGGCGCGCCTCTTTTCAGGCGGCAAAGCGGAAAGTTCCTTTATAAAGTTGGAGATAAGCCCTTTTCTACCGAGGTATCTGCCCTTGACAGCTAAAATCTCTTCCTTAGAAGGGGACTTTTCAAGGAGGGCCACCGCCTCACTGAGGATATTTTCAAGATTGGTTTTTAAATCGGAATCCACGTTCAGTCCTGAATTATTGCTGACTGGTTAGATTGGCAGACGGGCTCGGCAAACAATTCAGCCCGCCATTAAGAGAGGTTTCACCGGAGAAATCCGCGGCCAGGCCGCCTAATTGATGATTCGGGGGTCTGTTAAGGCCGGAGTCCGGGACCTTTTTAGCCCCCGGCTTCCGGGAGATTTTTCAGGATAATAAAAAAATCAGGCGGCCAGTCTTGCTCGCGCTATCTCAACAATCTTTGCAAACCCCGACGGGTCCTTAACGGCGAGTTCGGCGAGGGCCTTTCTGTCAATGGCCACTTCGCTCTTCGTAAGACCTTCCATGAACCTTGAGTAGGTTATGCCGTTAATACGAGTGGCTGCGTTTATCCTCGCTATCCAGAGTCTCCTCATCTCTCTCTTCTTCTGTCTTCTGTCCCTGTACGCGTAGGAGAGCGCCCTGTCTACAGCCTCGGTGGCGATACTGTATAGTTTGCCGCGGCCGCCCCTGTACCCGCTCGCGGCCTTAAGGACCTTCCTTCTCTTCTTCTTCGCGTGGACACCTCTTTTTACCCTCGGCATCTCAAAAAACTCCTTCCAATTAATTTTGTTTATCAGTACGTTACAGCACATACTTAACTAACTACGTTAAAAACTACCCGCAGGCGAGCATCTTCTTTACCGCCGCCGTATCCGCCTTTGAGACGATGCCGGATTTTCTAAGAGTCCTCTTCGCGGCCTTTGGCTTACTTGTCAGGATATGCCTCAACCCGGCCCTTTTCATCTTCACCTTACCGCTCCCCGTAAGCTTGAACCTCTTGGCGGCTCCCCTGTTAGTCCTTATCTTCGGCATCTCGTCCTCCACAAATTCAAATGCAATCTAAAAAAAACCTATTTTTGCTGTACAGGGGCCATGAGCATAGTCATGGTGCGCCCCTCGAGTCTGGGACTACTCTCTACAGTAGCCGTATCCTTGAGTTCGTCGGCTATCCTTTTGAGTATCTTCATTCCCAGTTCCTTATGTGTTATCTCGCGACCCCTGAAACGGATGGTCACCTTAACCTTATCGCCGCCCTGGAGGAATTTCTTGGCGCTCCGGAGCTTAAACTGCAGGTCATGCTCCTCGGTCTTGGGCCGGAGTTTTACCTCCTTCAGACGTATTATGGTCTGTTTCTTCTTCGCCTCCTTGGCCTTCTTGCTCGACTCGTACTTGTATTTGCCGTAATCCATCACGCGGCAAACAGGAGGGGTTGCCTGAGCCGAAACCTCCACTAAGTCCAACCCCGCCTCGACGGCTATGTTTAACGCGTCGGCCGTGGGCATTACGCCGAGTTGGTTGCCCTCCACATCCACCACCCTCACCTCAGGCGCTTTAATCAACTTGTTTGTTCTTACAATATCCTTCTTGCTTGTTCTATCCGTGTACCTTGCTATAAAGACTCACCCCCCTCAGGTCGATTTTTGGTCTCTATCAACTCTATAAACTCCTGAACCGTTAAACCCTCAAGCTGCCCCTCTCCCCTGCCCCTCGGGCTAACGAGCCCTTCCGATACTTCCCTGTCGCCGATAACGAGGAGATAGGGGACCTTTTTTACCTCGCCTTCCCTTATCTTGAAGCCTAACTTTTCATTCCTGTCGTCGAGCTCAACCCTGATGCCGGCCCCCTTAAGCTTCTCATACACACCGGCGGCGTAGGAGTTATTTCTATCTGTAACGGTAAGAACAACCACCTGCACCGGTGCGAGCCATAAAGGAAAGGCTCCTGCGTAATGCTCGATAAGACAGCCGAAAAACCTTTCGAGCGAGCCCATAAGCGCCCGGTGGAGCATTATGGGACGCCCCTCGGAGCCCGTCTCGTCCCTGTAGGTAACGTCGAACCTCTCGGGAAGGTTGAAGTCGACCTGCAGAGTGGAACACTGCCACGACCTTCCCAATACGTCCTTTATCTTAATATCTATCTTGGGGCCGTAAAAGACTCCCTCGCCGGGGTCTATGGTGTAATCGAGCCCGATGGACTCAAGGGCGCCCTTCAAAGCCCCCTCGGCGCTCTCCCACTTATCGATGTCCCCGACGTACTTTTCAGGCCTCGTGCTTACGTATATATCAAACTCATTAAAACCGAAAGCCTTCAATATGTAAAGTGTAAAATTCAGAACTCCCTTAATCTCTTCGCCCAGCTGGTCAGGCCTCATGAATATATGGGCGTCGTCCTGGGTAAACCCCCTTACCCTTAAAAGGCCGTGAAGGACGCCGGAACGCTCATACCTGTAAACCGTTCCAAGCTCGGCGTAGCGTATGGGGAGGTCCCTGTAACTCCTGAGCCTGCTCTTATAAATTTGAATATGGAAAGGGCAGTTCATCGGCTTAACAATATAGTCCTGCCCTTCAACGTCCATGGGAGAATAGAGGTTCTCCCTGTAAAAGTCCCAGTGCCCCGACCTCTTCCAGAGCTCGATGGAAGCCACGTGCGGGGTATAGATTATCTCATAGCCGGATTTTCTGTGCCTCGACCTCCAGAAGTCCTCTATTACGCCCCTCACAACAGAGCCCCTGGGGTGCCAGAGAACAAGCCCCGCGCCTATGTTTTCGTCGGTGGAGAAGAGGTCGAGGTCACGCCCGAGCTTTCTGTGGTCCCGTTTTTTAGCCTCCTCTATCCTCTGAAGGTACTCCTTTAAAGCCTCTTTAGTGGCGAAGGCCGTTCCATATATCCTCTGGAGCATCTTGTTTTTTTCATCGCCCCTCCAGTAGGCCCCTGCCGTGCTTATGAGCTTAAAGGCCTTTATATAGCCCGTCGAGGGGACGTGGGGGCCCCTGCAGAGGTCGATAAAATCAGACTGCGTGTATACGCCGACTTCCTCCTCGTCTATCTCCCCGATAATCTCCTCTTTATAGACCTCGCCTGAGTCCCTGAAAAAAACGAGGGCCTCCTCTTTTTTCATCCTCTTCCCAACAAAGGGGAAATTCCCCTTTATTATCTCACGCATCTTTTTTTCAATCTTCTCGAGATCGTCGGGAGTAAAGGGGCGCTCCGTGTCAAAGTCATAATAAAAACCGTCTTTAATGGTGGGGCCTATGGCGAGCCTCACCCCGCCGTAAAGAGCCTTTACCGCCTGAGCCATAATGTGAGAGGCCGAATGGCGGCAGATTTCCAGCCCTTCAGGTGAATCAAGAGCCACCGTCTCGAATTTTAGAGGGCCATCCGAGGTGGGCGCCTGGGCCTTTAAATCAGTTAAAACCCCGTCTACCTTCACGGCGACGGTCTTCTTCAAAAGGGCCTTATCAGAGGACTTGAGTATTTCGAGGTAGGTTTCGCCCTCGTCGTACTCAATCTCTTTTCCGCCGGACAATATCGCTTTAGCCATTTTCAGTTACCGGATAAAAAACCCTTAAAGACAAATGTAGGAAATCTACAAAAGGCATCGCCGCCTCGATGCTGGTTCAGCGCCGCCGGGAAAATTGAACCTTGTTGAGGCGCAAAACAGGCGGTGATACCCTTTCGTTACCAGGCTCGGAGGTCATTAAAAAAGCCGCCCCTTAAGCTCTCCGGGGCACGGGCCTCAACCCGCCGGCCTGCACCGGCCCGTCGACCCTATGAACTGCCGGCCCGCCGACCTGTAAAAAATGGTAGGCACGGGCGGTTTCGAACCGCCGACCTCTACCGTGTCAAGGTAGCGCTCTCCCACTGAGCTACGCGCCTGAATGGGAAAATCGATTGTCGATATTAAAAAATAATCCCGTAAAAAAACGGGATCGCGAAGTCAAAGGCCGTGTAATGGGCTTGACAAAAATTTTACCATAAAGCCACGTGCTGTCAAGGGAATTTACCTGTAATAACAAACTGATAAAGATTTTTACTTCTCGGCGCCCTACATGTACCCCAGGGAGCGGAGCTTCTGCATGGTATAGTCGTCTTCCTTGTCCTGGGCCCTGCCCGAGCGCTCAGAGGTGACCGTGGACTCGAGCTCCTCTATTATCTCATCAACGCTCTTTGCCGTGGATTCAACGGGGCCGCAGCATGGCTCGCACCCTATGCTCCTGTACCTCTTCCCCTCGCGGCTGAAATAAAGGTCTGTTATCGGTATGCCCTCTCTCCTGATGTATTTCCATATATCGAGCTCCGTCATGTGGAGAATGGGGTGCACCCTTATGTGGTCCTCGTCCTCGGACATGGATTTATACTGGTCCCAGAGTTCGGCGGGCTGGTCCTCGTAGTCCCACTTGAAGTTTTCGTCCCTTGGAGAAAAGACCCTTTCCTTTGCTCGTATGCCGTGCTCGTCGCGGCGTATCCCCAAAAGGAGCGCCTTCATGCCGTACTTCTTAATCGTATTCTTCAGGGCGTTAGTCTTGAGTTCGTTACAGCAGTCGAGCTTGGAGCCCATGGCCGGCCCCATGCCCGATTTAATCTCCTCCTCGTTAGAGCCGACGATAAGGTCGAGGCCCCATTTCTTCGCGTACTCGTCTCTGAACCTGTACATCTCCGGGAACTTGTACGACGTATCTATATGTATGACGGGAAAGGGTATGCGGCCGAAAAAGGCCTTCCGGCAAAGCCACAGGAGCGTCGTCGAGTCCTTGCCGACGGACCATAACATGGCGATATTCCTGAACCTGTAGTATGCCTCCCTGATGATAAAGATACTTTTGTTCTCAAGCGCGCTAAGATGGTCCATGATGAAAACTCCTCTTTATTTTGTAATACGTATCCTGGTAATTAAAAAAAACTTTATTCTCAAGCGCGTAAAATGGGCCGCAAAAAATCCTCTTTATTTTGTAATACGCCTCTCTGACAAAAAAATACTTTATTCTCATGCGCGCCAAAATGGTCCGCAAAAAAGCTCCTAAAGCATTTTAAAGACTCATGCACTCAAGTAATCGAGCATTATGGAGGCGAGGTTCTCTATATGGAGCCTCTCGCCTGTAATAGTCCCTTCAGGGAGTATGACGTGCGCGTCGTGTCTCGTATGCATGCCCGTGAAATGGCTGGTGCCGAAGACCCCGTCCATCCTCAGGTTTCCCTTCAGGTCATAACCGTCTTCAGGGAGGCAGACAAGGTCGGGGCCGATTTGTACCGACCCGCCGGTATATAGTTCGTCCCGGCCGTAGACGGCCCTTATTACGGAATTGCCCTCCCTGTCCTTAAAGGAGTTGAGGGCCCCCCTTAAATCCCTTGAGACCGCCTCGGCATCCTCTTTCCTTACGGCCCCTCGCGGGTATTTGCCGGCAAGGTTCAAATAAAACCTTGCCGGGTCAAGGGCGAATACCCTGGACCCGTCGTCTATCTTATCAAAATATTTACGCTCTTCGTTGAGCTTTAGAAAACCCTCCTCCTTAAGCCACCTGTTGACGTAGACCTCTGACCTTATCTCCGTAAAGCCGTGGTCGCTCATGGTAAGAAAAAACCCCTCGCCACCCGTCATATCCATGAAACGGCTGTAGAGCTTCCAGATCAGCTCATCTATTATAGTATAAATTTCAAGAAAGGTCTCGTGGTATTTGTGGGAGGGGTCTTTTGCCGCGTCGAAGAAAAAGTGGTGCAGCCTGTCCGTCTCGGTAACGACCCCCGTAAAGATATCCCACCCGGCGGACGACATAAAATGCTCGTAGGCCAAAGCCCTCTTTTCAAGGGAACGGTAAATTTCCTCAAAGAAGGCCCCGGGGTCCTTCGCCGCCAGCGCCGCGTCCACGTCCGGCATATAACCCATGGAGACAAGGTAATCGTAAGCGCTCTCCGGGTAAGTGCCCTTTTTCAAGTCAGGGCAGACGAAACCCGCGCTCAGGACGCCGTTCATGGGGCGGGCCGGATAGGTCTGGGGGATATTCATCACAACGGACCTTAAAGGCGCCTTGAATTTACCTGCATATTTTTTTGAGAGCGTAGACTCTCCCGCGCCGTCCTCTCCGGCGGCTACCTCCCAGAAGGCCGGCGCGTGTACGTCACCGGAGTTGGGGAAGTTCAAGGCGTAGGTTCCGGCCCTGAGCTCCATAAAACCGAAGATGCCGTGCTCTCCGGGGTTTACGCCCGTATAAAAAGATGTCCATGAGGTGGACGAAACCTCGGGTATTGAGGCGTCCATCTGATGGAGTTTAAATCCTGACGAGAGTATCTTTTTGAGGCGCGGCATCCTCCCCGCGGCCATAAAGCCGTCAAGGAGCGTCTTGGGCACGCCGTCAAGGCCTACGGCCAGCACCTTTTTTCCCTTTAATGATTGGGTATCCATTTTATAAACAAAAACCCCTTTCCTATATATATACTCGTTATGAGATCAATGGACTTTTTATTAAAATCCATCGCGCCTGTCAACAAAAACCATTTTTGTTTACCCCACACGTACCCAAATATTTAACTAAAACGCTTTTTTGTTTACCCCACACATACCCAAATATTTAACTAAAACCATTTTTTATTTACCACACCCGGACGTAATGAA
>JBHHVI010000057.1:0-12560 GCA_046754225.1 Thermodesulfobacteriota bacterium
TTGGCGCGCCTGGAGGGATTCGAACCCCCGACCTGCGGATTCGTAGTCCGACGCTCTATCCAGCTGAGCTACAGGCGCGTATTTTGATAAACCGCTCACCGCCCCCTTGAAAGGGTTTCCGGTATTTATTTTTACCACGTCTCTATGCTATATTCAAGTCCGGGGTATATTCAAAATTCCTTTTTATTATTTCCGTATTATCCGCATAGTGAACCAACCTTAAAAACAGGGGGTTTCCGTAAAGATGCGTTTTATTATAGCCTTTATTCTCTTTTCGGCCCTGTTTTCCCTCGCCCTGCCGGCGCTGGCCACCCCGGAGCACGCCAAGGATACGGGTCAAGGCTGCATGGTCTGCCACATAAGGCCACGTGGCGGCACGCTCAATCAAAAGGGGCTCGAGTACGCGGCCTCCGGCTACAGATGGCCTCCCCGCGGCGGGTTCAGGATACTCGGCCCCATAAGAAAGCCGGTGAGGTTTTTTGTCGGCCTCCTCCATATGTTCGCCGGGTTTATGTGGTTCGGGACCATCCTTTATGTGCATCTGCTTTTAAGGCCCGGCTACGCCTCAAAGGGGCTGCCCCGCGGCGAGGTCTTCCTCGGCCTTATTTCCATGGCGGTCGTGGGGGTTACGGGTATACTCCTTACAGTCTCGAAAATAAACGGCCTCGATGTCCTTTACCAAAGCCGCTGGGGGTTGCTCCTATCGTTAAAGATATTATTCTACCTTGTCATGGTAACGTCGGCGCTTATCGCGGTCTTTATCGTAGGGCCGAAACTCAGAAAAAGGAAAAAGACTCCGGGACGGCCGGCGGACGGGGTCTTCGACCCCCTGACACTCTCCGGTTTTGACGGCCATGACGGTAGACCCGCCTATATAGCCTTTAGAAATAAAATCTTTGACGCCACAGGCTCAAGCCTCTGGAAGGACGGCTCGCACATGAGACAACACTCAGCCGGCCGGGACCTGACAGAGGCGCTCGAAAGGGCGCCGCATGGAGCGGAGAAGGTCGAGGCCCTCAAGGCCGTGGGTTCTTACGACTCACTCCACAGGCCCGCGAAGACGCCGGCTCAAAAGGCCTTTTATTTCGTCGCCTATATGAACCTCTCTATAGTCTTCGCGGTGATATTTATTCTGGCGATGTGGAGATGGGGTATTTAAAAGAACTGTCTTTGAGGGGGCGGGGGAGATATTGATAAAAAGGTCCTATCCCAAAAAAAATGGCGGAGAGGGAGGGATTCGAACCCTCGGTAGAGTATAAGCCCTACAACTGCTTAGCAGGCAGCTGCCTTCAACCGCTCGGCCACCTCTCCGGTCAAAACAAGAGACGGGACTCCCGCCCAAATGGAAATTTATTTTTACCATGACTCTGTGGTATAATCAAGGCCGCAGTTGTTACAGGATTGACAAAAATCAGCATTCAGGAGGAAGACAGGGATAATGGACGAAGGCGTAAAGGTATGCCCCGGGTGCGGGAGCGAGTATTTCGCTCATATCGAAGAGTGCCGTAAGTGCGAAATCCCCCTTGTATTTCCGGGCCAGGAGGAGGAAGCGGTAAAAGCGGCTGAAAATGACTCAGGCTCCCTTGTCCTCATGGAGAGCGGCGCGCGCGAGCGCATCAAGTGGCTCGCCTCGGCATTAAAGCAGGCCGGTTTCATCTCGAGCGTATTCAATCTGAACGAAGGAGAGTCGTGCTCGCCCGTCTTCGGGCTTTTCGTGGAAGAGGTCCACGCCCGGGGGGTGTCGAAAAAACTTGAAGAGCTTTTACATAAGACCCACCCGGAGTTAATAGAGATGGAAGAGCGTATCTCTTCAGGGAAATGCCCCGCCTGCGGTGCGGACACATCCCACGCCGTACACCGGTGCCCTGACTGCGGATTGAACATCGGAGGAGGGCAAGGAGGGGGCGGCGGTGGTTATGACCCTTCCTGCGGAACGGGTGGGTGCGGCCACTGATAAAAACCGATGAACACACATCCCGGGAATTCTAAGGCGCAGTCGCTACCTTCCGCCGGCCGGACTTTTTCTCCGGCTTGAGCCTCCTGCCGTCCTCGGCAAAGATGGAAAATTTTTTGAGACCGGCTCTTTGCAGCCTGAATTTTACGGCAGTTGAAAGAACCCCAATGCCGTAGGTTACGCTTCTTGAAAAATTTATGGAAGATGCCTCGGGAAAATACTTGGTGGGACAACTTATCTCGCCGAGCCTGAATCCAAAATACACGGCCTGAGCGAGCATCTCGTTGTCGAAGACGAAGTCGTCGGAGTCTTCAAGGAGCGGAAGTCTTTCAAGGACCTCCCTTGAAAAGGCCCTGTAGCCCGTATGGTACTCTGAGAGTTTCTCGCCTAAAAGCAGGTTTTCAACAAGGGTCAGGAACCTGTTTGATATGTATTTGTATATGGGCATACCGCCGGCCAGCGCCCCCCGGCCTAAAATCCTCGACGCGAGCACCACGTCAAACTCGCCTGAGGCTATCATGGAGGCCATTGCGGTAATAAGTTTGGGCGTATACTGGTAATCGGGGTGGAGCATCACGACGATATCGGCCCCGAGCCGGAGCGCCTCGGTGTAACAGGACTTTTGATTGCCGCCGTAGCCACGGTTCTTCTTGTGGACGATAATATTCTTTATCCCCAGCTTTTTACCTTCAGCGACGGTCCTGTCGTTACTGCAGTCGTCGACGAGGACCACGTCGTCTACAACATCAAAGGGTATCTCATTATAGGTCTTAACGAGGGTCTTTTCCGCGTGGTAGGCCGGAAGGACGACTACGATCTTTTTACCGTGAAGCATCTTTTCCCTTTGCGCCTTTCTTATCTCTTTAAAAACATTATGGAAATTATCCCAGATTGGGGCCCCCATGTCAAACCATAGCGCCCGTCTCTAAAATCAAGCAAAAGAAGGCCTGAGCCTTCAGGGCCCGGAGGGCTTAAAAAAACTTCCATCGAAGCTCCTTGACCGGGCCTTGATAATGTGATAATTTTTTGAAATTCAAGGTCTTTTCTTAATATGACCCTCTTCAAAAACAATAATAAAAAGGGCCGGGCCGGGCAAGAAGCAAAACCCCTTTCACGCCCCGGCGCACTTTTTCTCCTCTTAACGACCCTCTGTATTATAAGCGGCTGCACGCCCAACAACCCCTACCGAGCTTCGGAGAGGGGAAAGAACATCTTTTATTCGACCTTCAACGAGCCCCCCAAGCACCTCGACCCCGCCCGGTCTTACAGTTCCGACGAGTACCGGCTGATAGCGCAGATTTACGAGCCGCCCCTTCAGTACCATTACCTGAAGCGCCCCTATGAGCTCGTCCCCCTTACGGCGGTAAAGGTGCCTCAGCCGGAGTATTTTGACAGGAGGAACAACAGACTTCCCCGCGGCGTGGACCCGGCGCGCGTTGCCAGGGCCGAGTACGAGATAAAGATAAAACGGGGGGTCATGTACGAGGAGCACCCGGCCTTCGCGCGCTCCAAATCGGGAAAATTTCTTTACCGGGGGCTTGGGGCCAAAGACTTGAAGTCCATAGAGTCGATAAAGGATTTTCCCGAGAAAGGTACGCGTGAACTCAAGTCCGACGATTTCATATTACAGATAAAACGGCTCGCCGACCCCCTCGTGGAAAGCCCCATCCTTCCCATACTTGAAAAATACATACTGGGACTCCGTGAACTCTCCCTCCGCATGAGAAAGGACCTCGAGGAGATAAGGGCTGAAAGGAGGGCGCGCGGCGGCGCGTCCTACAACCAGGCATTAGATGAGCGCTCTAACCCCATCCTCTTCGACTACGCCCGGTACGCGCTTGCGGGCGTCCGGAAAGTGGACGACCACACTTACAGAATAATACTCAAGAAAAAATACCCCCAGTTCATCTACTGGCTCGCCATGCCCTTCTTTTCGCCAATGCCCGTTGAGGCCGTCAGGTTCTACGGCGAGGGGGCGCTGGCTGAAAAGAACATAACCCTTGACCGCTATCCCGTGGGCACGGGCCCCTATGTGATGGATAGATACAACCCCAACATGGAGATAATCCTCAAAAGGAATAAGAGATTTCACGGAGAAAGATACCCCTCAGAGGGCGCTGAGTCTGACAGGGCGGCGGGGCTCTTAAGCGACGGGGGAAAGAGGCTCCCCTTTATCGAGAAGATAGTCTTGAAGATCGAAAAGGAGGCCATACCCCGGTGGAACAAATTCACACAGGGGTACTATGACAACTCGGGTATCACCTCCGAGAGCTTCGACCAGGCCGTGACCTTTTCGCCGACGGGCAGGGCGGAGCTGACGCCCTTTATGAGGGAAAAGGGCATCAGGCTCGTAACTTCCGTAGAGCCCTCGACCTTCTACGCCGGCTTCAACATGCTCGACAGCGCGGTGGGCGGGTATACGCCTGAAAAACAAAAACTCCGCCGGGCCATTTCCATCGCCCTTGATTACGAAGAGTATATCGAGATATTCAATAACGGCCGGGGCATACCGGCCTCCTCGCCTCTTCCTCCCGGCATCTTCGGCCACGGCGAAGGCAGGGCCGCCGTGAACCCCTATATCTACAGATGGGACGAAAGGAGGAAAAGGCCGGTAAGGAGGTCCATTGAATACGCGAAAAAACTCCTCGCCGAGGCCGGCTACCCCGGCGGCAGGGACGCCTCGGGACGCCCCCTTACCATCACCTTTGACAACCCCTGGACCGGGCCGGGCTTTACCACCGTTATAAACTGGTATATAAAGAGGTTCAAGCTCCTCGGTATCCAGCTCGTGAACAGGACGACGGACTACAACAGGTTTCAGGAGAAGATGCTCAAGGGCAACTTCCAGTTCTTCGTATGGGGATGGAACGCCGACTATCCGGACCCGGAAAACTTTTTGTTCCTCCTCACCGGCTCCAACAGCAAGAAAAATTTTCAGGGCGAGAACGTGGCCAACTACTCCAACCCGGACTTCGACCGCCTCTTTAAGAAGATGGAGAACATGGACAACTCGCCGGCACGCTTAAGGATAATAAAAGAGCTGGTTCGGATAATCCAGAAGGACGCGCCCTGGGTATGGGGCTACCATCCCGTCTCCTTCGTCCTCTACCACGACTGGGTGAAGAACGTAAAGCCAAACGCCATGGCCAACAACACCTTAAAATATATAAGGCTCGACGCCGCCAGGCGCCGGGTTCTCCGCGAGCAATGGAACAGGCCCGTCATCTGGCCCGTGGCGGCCCTTTTCGCCGTACTCATAATCATAGCCGTTCCCGCAGTAATATCCTTAAGGAGAAAGCGGGGCGGATGATTTTTTTATCTCTATTTTTTCAGGCGGTTATCTTTTCAAAGGCACGCTTAACCGGCCGTTAAACTTTCAAGGGGTTTCACGATAAAACTATGCTCTCTTACATCATAAGGCGGCTCCTCTACGCCATCCCCATAATACTCGGCGTCAACATCCTGACCGCCGTACTCTTCTTCTACGTCAACACCCCTGAAGATATGGCGAGAAAGATCCTCGGAGAGAAGAACGTCACTCAGGAGGCCATAGAAAACTGGAAGAGCGACCACGGCTATAACCTGCCCACCTTCATAAACACGAAAGAGAAGGGCCTTTCCACCGTCACGAGGACCGTCTTTTTCCAGAAGTCGGTCCCGCTCTTCTGGTTCGACTTCGGGAAATCAGACCGCAACAACATAGACATCGGCGGCGAGATAAAAGAGCGCATGTGGCCGAGCCTCGCCATAGGGCTTCCCACCTTCGTGGCCGCCATAATAGTGAACCTCTTTTTCGCCATGATACTCGCCTATTTGAGGGGCACCTATTTCGACATCACCGGCCTTGTCATATGCGTTATGATGATGTCCGTATCCATACTCTTTTACATCATCGGAGGGCAATTTCTCCTCGGTAAACTCCTGAAACTCTTCCCCATATCGGGCTATGACACCGGCGTTAATTCCCTCAAGTTCCTCGTCCTGCCGGTGGTCATAGCGGTAATAGGCTCCATAGGCGCGGGTATCAGGTTTTACAGGACCGTCTTCCTCGAAGAGACGGGAAAGGACTATATAAGGACGGCGCGGGCCAAGGGGCTCTCCGAGGCGCGGGTGCTCTTCAAGCACGCCCTCAAAAACGCCATGATACCGGTGCTCACAAACGTCGTCGTATCCATACCCTTTTTATTCTACGGGAGCCTCCTGATGGAGAGCTTTTTTTCCATACCCGGGCTCGGCAACTTCACCATAGAGGCTATACAATCCCAGGACTTCGCCATAGTAAGGTCCATGGTCTACCTCGGCTCCATACTCTATATCATAGGGCTCATACTTACGGACATAAGCTACACGCTCGTGGACCCGAGGGTGGTCTTTGAATAGCCTTTTCATGTAAAAGGGAATAAAAAAATGCCCGTCATACTCTCGACAGACGTAATAGTTTATCTCCTCGTGGCGATGGCTGTATATTTCATCGTACTCGTCAAACGGAGCCCCAACCTTAAGCCCCTCTGGAAGGAGATCAGGAAGAACCGCCTCGCCCTTATTTCCATGGTCTTGCTTTCCCTTTACGTGGCCGTGGCCTTTATGGACAGCGTAAGGTGGAGGGACCCCGTAAGGGGAGAAAACGGCGACGCAGTAAAGACGGCTCAGGGTGAGGAGATATACAGCGCCGAGGCCCTGAGTCTCCTTGACAGACTCTTCTCAGGGGCGCGCACCGGAGATGAAAAGACTTACTCGGCGCCGTTGGCGAATACCCTTTTTGTCAAGGAGACTGTGGAATCGCCGGAGGGGACGCTAAAGAGGGACTACCCCCCTCTTAAACATCCCGGCGCCCATATCCTCGGCACCGACAAGGTAGGAGGCGACGTATTCTTCACCGCTCTAAAGGGCGTGAGAACGGGCATCGTCATCGGCACGGGCACAACGGTCATAATAATACCCTTCGCCATACTCTTCGGAGTAGTGGCGGGATATTTCGGCGGCGCGGTAGACGACGTCATACAGTATATCTACACGACCCTCGCCTCCATACCGGGCGTACTCCTCATCGTCGCCTTCATGCTGCTCTTCGGGACGAGCGGGTACCAGGGGGGGCTTATATCGGAGAGCGAAATATACATGGGCCTTTTTGTGCCCAACGACAGGCTCTTCTGGTTATGCCTCATCCTCGGCATCACCTCATGGACGGACCTCTGCAGGCTCATTCGCGGCGAGACGCTGAAGCTCAGGGAGATGGAATACGTGAACGCCGCGAGGGCCTTCGGCGTCTCAAGGGCCGGCATCATCATTCGCCACATCGTCCCCAACCTCATGCACATAGTCCTTATTACCTTTGTCCTGCAGTTCAGCAGCCTCGTCCTCGCCGAGGCGATCCTGAGCTACATTGGCATAGGCGTGGGCCCTGAGATGGGTTCATGGGGGAATATGATAAATACGGCGCGCCTTGAATTGAGCAGGGAACCCATAGTCTGGTGGAACCTCGCCGCCTCCTTTATCTTCATGCTGGGGCTCGTCCTGCCTGCCAACATCTTCGGCGACGCCGTAAGGGACGCCCTGGACCCGAGGCTGAGGAACAGGTAATTTTTTTAAAAATGAAACCCGTAATCGAAGTTAAAAACCTGAAGACCCATTTCAAGACCTCTGCCGGGACGGCAAAGGCCGTTGACGGAGTTTCCTTCGCCATAGAAAAGGGCTCCACCTTCGCCCTCGTGGGAGAGTCGGGGTGCGGCAAGTCAGTAACTGCCCTCTCGATAATCCAGCTCATACAGGATTCGGGCTTTATCGCCGGGGGAGAGGTCCTCCTTAACGGCCGGGATGTCTTGAGCCTGAAGGAGAAGGAAAAGAGGCGCATACGGGGAAACCACATCTCCATGGTCTTTCAGGAGCCAATGACTTCCCTGAACCCCGTCTTTACCGTGGGCGATCAAATTATGGAGGCCATAACGCTCCATCAGGGAAAATCAAAGGCCGCGGCGAAGTCCTATGCGATAGATATGTTCCGTAAGGTGAGGCTCCCCGACCCTGAGACCATCTTTTACGAATACCCCCACAGGCTCTCAGGCGGCATGCGCCAGCGCGTGATGATAGCCATAGCGCTCTGCTGCGAACCCGACCTCCTCATAGCCGACGAGCCCACCACAGCCCTTGACGTGACAATACAGGAAGAGATTCTGAAGCTGATTAAGGAGTTGAAGGGGTCCATGGGCACGGCCGTCCTCCTCATAACCCATAACCTCGCCCTCGTTTACAACAACGCCGAGACGGTGGGCGTCATGTACGCCGGTAAGATTGCCGAGCTCGCGCCGGTAAAGACGCTTTTCACCAACCCGCTCCATCCCTACACCATAAAACTCATGCGCTCCATACCCGGAACAGCGAAGAGGGGTTTTTTTCTTGACACCATACCCGGCGCGGTGCCTCCCGCCACCTCATACCCGGCGGGCTGCCGTTTCTCAGGGAGATGCCCGAGGGAGATGGAGGGGTGCTCCACCATGGAGCCGGCCCTCGTAGAGAGAAAAAAAGGGCACCTCGCCGCGTGCCATCTCCACGACCCCGCATTCATGAGCGGCCCCCTGTCAGGGCCCATAAGGCAGGTTGACCAGCCTCCCCCCCTTTCCATCCCTAACGTCGAAAGGGAAGTTTTTATTCAAATACGGGGGCTCAAGACATATTACCCCGTAAGGAAGGGGGTCCTTAAAAGGGTGGTGGGGCACGTAAGAGCCGTGGACGGCATAGACCTTACAATAAAGCGCGGCTCGACCCTCGCCCTTGTGGGAGAGTCGGGTTGCGGCAAGACGACGGCCGGTAAGACCATAATAAGGCTTATAAGGCCCACGGACGGGGCCGTACTCATCGATGGCGCGGATATAGCGGGACTCAGGGAAAGGGAATTAAAACCCTTCAGGTCCCACATGCAGATAATATTCCAGGACCCCTACTCTTCCCTGAACCCGAGGCTCACCATAAGAAGGATAATCGAGGAGGGAATTTCGGCCTTGAAGCCGGGGCTCAAGAGGGCGGAAAGGGCGGGGCGCATCTCCGAAGTGCTTGAGCGGGTGGGGCTCGGCGCCGAGACGATGGAGCGCTACCCCCATGAGTTCTCCGGAGGTCAGCGCCAGAGGATAGGCATAGCGCGCGCCCTGGCCGTGGACCCTGAGTTCATCGTCTGCGACGAGGCGGTAAGCGCGCTCGACGTATCGGTGCAGGCCCAGATACTTAACCTCTTAAAATCGATTCAGAGGGACTTCGGCATCTCTTTTCTCTTTATCACCCACGACCTCGGCGTCGTTGAATATATCGCCGACGAGGTGGCCGTTATGTACAACGGCTCGATAGTGGAGTACGGGACGACGGAGGATATCTTTACGCACCCAAAAGACGCGTATACAAAAAGACTTCTCGAAGCGGTACCTCGAATAGAGGATATTGTCACGGATTGACACGCCCCTATCGCCCCAAACCGAAAGCACAAAGATTCTCAAGGCGGGGGGGATAGAGGGGGGCATAGATTGACATGTCCCCGGCGCCGCAGACCGGATGCGTAAACACTTCTCAGGGCGGCGGCGAGGGAGGATAGAAGGGGGCTACCGGGGATTGACGAAGGCGCTTTGCCCCGGATATTGACGTTAGATAAATGCGGGTGGGCTGAGGAGCGCCGTCGTCTCGTCAAAGCCCTCGATGAGGTTCATATTCTGCACGGCCTGCCCCGACGCTCCTTTAACGAGGTTGTCTATGGCCGAGACGATTATCACCCTGCCCGTACCCTTATCGGCCCAGAGGCCGATGTCGCAGAAGTTCGAGGACCTTACCTGGTTTATATTGGGAAATTCTCCAACAGGCATAAGGCGGACAAAGGGTTCGGCGCTGTAGGCCTCTTCATATATATCATGCAGGTCTTCGGTGGAAAGGCCCTTTGTTACTCCGGCGTATACGGTGGAGAGTATGCCGCGCGCCACGGGAAGGAGATGGGGGGTGAAGTTTATCTTAACCCCGCCGCCGCTACCGCTACCGCTAAAAATGCTTTCCACTTCCTGAATAATCTCAGGCGTGTGCCTGTGTGAGCCGACTTTATAGGCCTTGAACCCCGCCGAGACCTCCATGAATGACGTTCCGTAAGATAAATTCCTTCCCGCTCCTGACACCCCGCTCTTGGAATCTATTATCACCGGCCCGGCGGCCCCGTCTATAAGCCCGGCCCTGAGTAGAGGCATCAGGGCGAGAAGCGCCCCCGTGGGGTAACAGCCCGGATTGGCCACAAGGCGCGCTCCCTTTATGGACCCCCTGTAAAGCTCGGGCAGGCCATAGACCGCCTCTTTTATAAGGTCCTTTGCCTTATGCTCTCCGTACCATTTATTATAGACCTCCGGGGAGCGGAGCCTGAAATCAGCGCTAAGGTCCACGACCTTTATCCCGGAATTGAGGAGCTCCGGGACGACCTCCTGAGAGGCGCCGTGGGGCAGGCAACTGAAGGCGACATCCGCATCGAGGTCATTAAAACTCCCGGGGGCGCTGAAGGCGAGGCCCCCGTAAAAACCTTTTAGAGAGGGGAAGACCTCTGAAAGCCCTTTCCCTTTAAATTGTCTTGACGTAACGGAGACGACCTCCACGCCGGGATGCGCTGATAGTATTCTCAGGAGCTCAAGGCCCGTAAAACCGCTCCCTCCGAGTATGGCGACTTTTTTCATTTTTTTATTCCCCTCTTCGGCTTGAACGTTGTGGCCCGGCGAGGGGCCGGGGCACAACAAATCTAACACAATTTAAAAAAGAGTTGCAATCCCATCTTTTCTGCCGCGCCTGATATAAGACCGGCCATTTGGCGTGAGGCGCATAAAAAAAGGGGAGGCCTCGGCCTCCCCTTCTGAGCTTCTATCAATAAAAACGGAAAAGGATTACCTCTTGGAGAACTGGAACCTCTTTCTCGCGCCCTTCTGGCCGTATTTTTTACGCTCCTTCATCCTGGGGTCCCTTTTAAGGAAGCCGGCCTTCTTGAGTACGCCTCTGAGTTCAGGGTTCGCGAGGAGCAGGGCCCTTGCGATGCCGTGCCTGATGGCGCCGGCCTGCCCTGTTATGCCGCCGCCCCTTACGTTGGCCGTCACATCGAACTTCCCGGCGTTATCAGTAAGAACCAGGGGCTTTACGACCTGCGCCCGGAGTTCCTCTCTCGCTATAAAATCGGCCATCGCCTTTTTATTTATCTTTACCTGGCCCGAGCCGTCAAGGAGCCTTACCCTCGCTACCGAGGTCTTGCGCCTTCCTACCGCTACAAATACGTCTGCCATCAAAACACTCCTTTAAATAACAAACCCTCTTGTTTGAATAACAAATCCCGCCTGTTTATAAAATTCTTTTGGCGCGGGGGCTCAGACCTTAAGCGCCTCTGGTTTCTGCGCCTCGTGGGGGTGCGTGCTGCCGGAGTAGACCTTAAGTTTCTTGAACATGTCCCTGCCGAGCCTTCCCGTGGGGAGCATACCCCAGACGGCCTTCTTCAACACCTCTTCGGGCTTCTCCTGAAGGAGCCTTCCGAGAGTCACGCCCTTGATGCCGCCCATATAACCGGTGTGGTGATAGTATACCTTATCATCCGCTTTTTTGCCTGTAAAGCCCACCTTTTCCGCGTTCACGACGACTACGAACTCGCCCGCGTCAAGGCTCGGGGTGTAATCGGGCCTGTGCTTGCCCCTCAGTATGGAAGCGATGCGCGAAGCGAGCCTTCCAAGGGTCTTTCCCTCGGCATCGACGACATACCATTTTTTACTGTTCATATCGACTTTCGGACGATAGGTCTTCATTTTACAAAACCCTTTGCAAGTATTTGAATTTTTAAATTTAAATAATCC
This sequence comes from Thermodesulfobacteriota bacterium, assembly GCA_046754225.1. Lineage (GTDB taxonomy): Bacteria > Desulfobacterota > GWC2-55-46 > GWC2-55-46 > JADFVP01 > BTQV01. Next base: position 11,791 of record JBHHVI010000057.1, read on the forward strand.
CGCCCCATTTGTCAAGGTTTTTGTTGAAAACCCAAAAAACTTTGAAGCCCCGCCAGATCCCGCGCCGCCGCTACCCGGCAAAAAAACCTTTCATGGGACGCTAAATCTTATTGGCCGCTTAAATCTTATTCTCAACGCCGGCGGTGAGCCTCTTTATATTTTCGCTGTGCTTGAGGATTATAAAGACGGCCACGAAGACCCCGAGGGGCGTATAACCGCGCGCCGCCGTAAGAAAGGAGAGAAAGACGGGCATGGAGGCGGCGGCGAGCATGGAGCCGAGCGAGACGTACCTTTTAACGGCGACGGCTATAATAAATACGAGAAGGCTCAGAAGCGTCGCCGGAGGTGAAATAGCGAACATCACCCCGCATGCCGTGGCCACGCCCTTTCCGCCCTTAAATCTCAAGAAGACCGGAAATAGATGGCCGAAAAAGGCCGCGAACCCGATGGTGCTTACAAAGATTACGCCGGGGTTGAGCCTGAAGGCGAGGTACGTTGGAATGGCCCCCTTCAGGATATCGGCCGCGAGGGTCAGGGCCCCGGCCACGGTGCCCGCCGTGCGCCTGATGTTGGTGGCGCCGATGTTGCCGCTACCCACTCTTCTCGGGTCCTCGCCGCCGAAAAGCCTCGCGAAGATCAGGCCGAAGGGCACCGAGCCGAGTAGATATGCGGCAATAACAAGGATTATTTTCAATATAAAGGTCATTTTACGGTAACGCCGCAGGCGGAGGTTTTTGCGCCGGGCCGCGTACGTCCCTCAAGGACAGCAA
>JBHHVI010000058.1:0-12162 GCA_046754225.1 Thermodesulfobacteriota bacterium
TGGCGCCCCCGAGACGACTCGAACGTCCGACACACGGATTAGGAATCCGATGCTCTATCCACTGAGCTACGGGGGCGTTGTATGATATACGGAGTGTGGAAATCAGTAGAAAATATTACCCTCTCAGTCCCCTTATGTCAATATTTTTCATGGCGGGAAGGGGGCGCGCCTCCCTTTAAAAAAGATATTGCCCCCTCCCCCTCGCCTCACGCCCAGCCGAGAAGCGTTGTAAGTCCCATTACCCCGAAGATGATGATGAAGAAGCCGCCGATGTCGAAGAAGATGCCCTTCCTCACCATTGAGAGTATGGGGACGAGCCCAGAGCCGTAGACTATGGCGTTGGGGGGCGTGGATACGGGGAGCATGAAGCCGAAACTCGCCCCTAATGTCGCTCCCAGGGCCGGAGGAAGCGGTGAGACCCCGGCGCCCTCAGCTATGGCTATCATAACGGGGATTATCATATTCGCCGAGGCGGTGTTCGAGGTCGTCTCACTGAGGATTATGGCGAGCGCCGTGCCTATGGCCGTTATCCCCCAGAGGCTCGACGCGCCCGTGGCCCCTGTGAGGGCCTTGCCCATGGAGTCGGCGAGGCCCGTACTGAACATGAGGCTACCGAGGCTGAGCCCGCCGCCGAAAAGGAGTATGGTGCCCCAGTCTATCCGCGAGGCCCTCTTCCAGCCTATGGTGAACTCAGCCTTCTTTAATGAGACGGGCAGTAAAAAGAGAAGCGTCGCGGCGAATATGGCCACCACGCCCACGTTTAGCCTTCCGGATAAAAATTTCGCGAACTCCGCCTCCTTCCCTATTACGAGGCCTGTTATACTGGGGAGTATCCAGAGGAGTACGGCGAGGCCGAAACAGAAGGCAGTATTAAACTCCCCCCTCTTCCAGGGGCCGAGCTCGCTTCGCGCCTTTTCCATGTATCTGCCAATCCCCGTGAGCCTGGCGCGGGTGAACCCCTTACTGCCGCCGAGCATTATAAATAGATAGAGGAACATTACGGCTGTTATGGGCAGCGCGAAGACCATCCACTCGTAAAAGGCAATCCTAACGCCTATGAGCTGGTGTATCATGCCGAGGCCGATGACGTTGGGAGGGGTGCCTATGGGCGTGGCGATACCGCCCACCGACGCCCCGTAGGCCACCATGAGCATCATCGCCGTGGAGAATTTATTGAAGTCATACCCGCCCGCGTCAAGATGGAGCCCCTTCATGGCCCCGAGCACCCCGAGGGCTATGGGGAGCATCATCGCCGTGGAGGCGGTGTTGCTTATCCACATGGAGACAACCGCCACTATGAGGCCGAAGGAAAAAAGGACACGCGCCGGGCTTTTTTGCAGGAATTTTATGGAGAAGATGGTAAAGGCGAACCTCCTGTCGAGCCCGTGGTGAGTGATCGCCTCGGCGAGGATGAAACTCCCTATAAAAAGGAATACCAGGGGGTGGGCGAAGGGCGCGAGCACCACCTTTGCGGGCGCCACGCCGAGCAGCACGTTAAGGACCGCCCCGAGGAGCGCGGCCACGGGTATGGGTATCGTCTCGGTGAGCCAGAATACAATTACGAGACCCAGGACTGCCGTCAATTTATGGGGCTTGTCCGCGAGGCCGCCGAGGGGCGCGAAAAAGAGGACTATAAAGACAAGGGGGGCGAGAAAAAGTCCCAGAGACTTTCTTCTCCTTTCGAACCTCTCTTCCGCCGGTGACAGAACTTCCCTGAAGGGCATATTAAGGCCTGATGCAGCTTGGTGTTGGTAGAAGAAAAAACAATCCGAAGGAACAACTAAAAAATATTGTATAGGGCGGGATAAGTCAAGGGAGTTTTCAGGGGCAGGGGGTTTTTAGCAGTCAATGAAGACCTGATTCAAGCGGTTGCGGCATAAGCAGATGGCCCGGCCTGAGATAAGGCGGGGCCACGGGACGGCTTCTGCGGACCTGGAAAAGGGGAATCTAATGCACCCCCGCCTCGTCCTTCTCGGCGGCGGTCACGAGTTCACCAACGAACATGGCCACGTCTGTGGAATGCATGGCGCAGGCCATTGAGATGGGCTCGGTGCCGAAGGCCGGGCATGTAAAGCATCCCGAGCCGAAGTGCTTTGTAAATACCTCTTTTGTGGCGGGCCACCTCTCGGTGACCTCGCCTGTCGTCATGTCTCCGGTTATATTTATTTCCGACATATCTTCACTCCTTTTTTTCTAATTTAATTATCACACCTGATATTACTATTATATGATTTTCATCATAAAAAAATCAAATTTTAAATGGGCTCCTCCTCTTTTTTGCCGGGCTTCTCCATCTTTATGACAAACATCAAGAGGGCCGGGATGACGAGGATGGTGAATATTGTTGAGAGGGCGAGCCCGCCGAGCACGACGCTTCCAAGCCCCCTGTAAAGTTCCGAGCCCGGCCCTGGAGCCACCACGAGGGGGAGCATTCCGAATATGGAGGTAAAGGCGCTCATGTAAATGGGCCTGAGCCTTGACCTCGTGGCGTCGAGGACGGCCTGGCGGTGGTCGAGTTTCTGGTGATGTATGAAATTCAAAGACTGATGCACTATGAGTATGGCGTTATTAACGACCACGCCGATGAGTATGACGAAGCCGAGCATGGTCAGTATGTCAAAGGGCGAGCGCGCGATAAAGATGTTTACGAGCCTCAAGCCTATAAACCCGCCGGCCGCCGCGAGCGGTATGGTAATCATTACGACAAGGGGGTAGATGAAGTTGCCGAAGAGGGCCGCCATGAGGAGATATATTATTACGGCGGCGAGTATGAAGTCCCATTGTATGGCCTCTCTCGCCTCGGTGAGCTTGTCGGCGGCCCCGCTGAGGCGCACCTCTATGCCCCTCAGCATCCCCTTCTTTTTGAGCCCCGGGATGAAGTTATCCCTTATACTGTCCATGACCTCCTCAAGGGGCTTATCCACTGGAGGGGTCACCTGAAGTGTAATCGTCCTCTTCCTTTCAAGATGCCTTATCTCGGAAATCCCCGTAGTCCTTTCAAGGGCGGCGAGAGAGGATATGGGGACAATTCTCCCGGCCGGGGTGGCAACCTGCGCGTGGTAAAGCGCTTCCGGGGTCCCTATATCCTCCTCAGAGGTCTTGACGACGAGGTCTATCTTCTTCCTACCCTCGGCCTTGAAGTCGCCTATTTTCCTGCCGTCCATAAGCACATCCACAAGGACCCCGAGCTCACCGGCGCTCATACGGGCGGCCCTGAGACGCTCCCTGTCGGGGATAATCCGCGCCTCGGGATAGAGGATTTCAAGGGACGGTATGGGCCTTAGCTGGGCGTCGGGCATCCGCCCCTTCAGCATCCCGTACATGGCCCCCGTAACCCCCACTATCCGGTTTATATCCGCCCCGCTTATATCTATGTCAATAGTACGTCCCCTGCCTATCCTCGACTCGAAGATACCGGCCTGTGTGCTTATTCCGAACATTCCCGGAATACTGAAGATCGCCTTTCTGAAAAATGGTATTAGTTCGGCGGTGCGGCTCTGGCTGCCGGATATGGCGCCGAAGAGCATGAACCGGTCGGAGCCGACGTAAAAGGTATGGGTAATGGGAGGAAGGCCTTCGAATTCTTTGCCCATATGGGGCCTTACCATGGGGAATATATTTTTTTCCCACATATCGCTTTTTTCCCTGTAGGAAAGCCCGGGAGGCGGGACGAGGATATTGATGGCAAGGTTACGGTTACCCTGCGGGAGGTATTCCATCTTGGGCAGCAGCAGATAAACGGAACCCGCCGCAAAGGCGACAAGGGCGGTTATGGTGATTAAACGCGTCCGCCAGTCCTTTATGGCCCAGCCCACAAGGGCCATGTAACTCTCGGTAAGGAAGGCGCCTGACCTTGTCAGGGCGTTATCTTTTTTGACCTTTTTAGGCCCGGAGAGGGTGAAGAGCTGCTTTGAGAACATCGGTATTACAAAGACTGATACAAAGAGGCTTAAGCCTACGCTGAAGGTGATGGCTATGGCGATATCCCTGAAGAGCTGGCCCGCCTCTTCCTTCATGAATATTACGGGGAGAAAGACGGCCACGGTGGTGACGGTGGATGCGAGTACGGCCCCCCAGACCTCGCGCGCGCCGTCATAGGCGGCGGAAAAGGGTGATTTACCCATAGTCCTGTGGCGGTCGATGTTCTCGAGGACGACTATGGAGTTATCCACCAACATGCCCACGGCAAAGGAAATCCCGGCGAGGCTTACGACGTTCAGGTTCCGGCCCAGAAGACTCATGAATATAAAAGTGCCGAGCACGCTTATGGGTATTGAGACCGAGACTACAACGGTAGACGATACGCTCCTTAAGAAGACGAGGAGGACGACTACGGCGAGGGCTCCGCCGATTAAAATGTTCTGCCTTACGAGGTCTATGGCGCCTCTTATGTAGGGGCGCTGGTCATAGACCCATTTTAGATATACGCCGTTGTCGGCGAGAATCCCCTTGTTGAGCCCGTTTATCACCGTCTGAGCCCTGTCGGTAAGTTCCAGCACGTTGGCGCCGGGCTCGGGCTTTATACCTACGGCTATCCCCTCGTCGCCGTCCTGGAACATCGCCTCCGTCGTCTTATGGAAACCGTACCCCGCGGCGGCCACGTCTTTAAGGTATATGCGCTTCTGTCCCGTTGATTTTATTATTATGTTATTTATCTCGGAGGGGTCCTTTAGTTCTCCGATAGTCCTCACCCTGTAAGCGCGCCTGCCCACGTCCATGATCCCGGCGGAGACGTTTATGTTCTCGCCCGCGAGCACCCTTATGAGTTCATCGACGGTAAGGCCGTAGGCCGCGAGTTTGGCGGGCTGGACGACTATATGCATTTCCTTTTCTACGCCGCCCGCCACGAGGAGGTCCGCCACACCCTCCACCCTCTCGATGTGCTGGCGCACTTCGTCCTCAAAGAAGGTCCTGTAGGTATAGACAGAGGCGGGGTTATCGTCCTTTGTCTTGAGGATATTCCATATTACAGGCGAGGTCTCGGCGCCCGTGGCGTTTATTACGGGTTTTTCCACGTTTAGAGGGTAACTCGAGACCTCGTTAAGCTTGTTGGAGACCCTTAAGAGGGCGTTATCCACATCGGTGCCTATCTTGAACCTGAGGGTAATGTTACCCCGGCTGTTAAGGGATGTGCTCTCCATGGAAACAAGCCCTGTAATCCCCTTCAGGACCTTTTCCTGCTCCTCGATTATGTCCCTCTCCACCTCATAGGGGGTCGCGCCCGTCCAGACGGTGGTGACGGCTATCTCCGGCTCCGTGACGGTGGGGCTCAACTGATAGGGCATGCCGAAGAGTCCGATGAGGCCGAAGAGCACCACCATTATTACGCCCACAATGACGGTAACTGGCTTTAATATGGAAAATTTAATAGCGTCCATTGATTTTTTTATTGCGTTTTTTATTGCGCGCCGCGAAGGATTTTTTACGCCACATGGCCCAAACGCCTACCTGCGTTTCTTATTGGTAATAATCACCCTTTGACCGCCGCCCTGGAGCCGCTCGTTGCCCTTTACAACCACCATCATCCCTTCTTTCAGCCCCTTTGCCTTGATGCCGGCCTTCATACCCGCGTATCCGATGACCTTAACGGGAAACATAACGGCCTTCGAGTCTATAACGGCGTAGACGACGGTCTGGCCGAATACGGGGATAAGAGCGTCCCTGTTGACGAGAAGGGCCTTCATTTTAGCGCCCACAGGAAGCCTCGCCTTTGCGTCCATGCCCTCTTTCAACCTGTTTTTATTTTTCAACCTTATCTTCACGGGAAAGGTCCTTGTGGCGATATCCCCGCCGGGAATAACGGCGAAGACCTTACCCTTGAGCGCTTTTTTCCCGGAGGTGACCGTCACAGGAGCGCCTGGCCTGATAAAGGGCACGGCCCCCTGCGGCACGTTTACAACGACGTCGACTATCGCGTCATAGGCTACTACCGCCACGGGGGCGCCCGGTGAGAGCCACTCCCCCCTGTCGGCATGCCTTTTAAGGATAACTCCGGAGAAGGGGGCGACAACGGATTTTTTTCTGAGTTCAATCTCAAGGCGCTCGATTTCCGCGTCCATGGCGAGGGCCTTTTTCTCCAGCCCCTTAACCTCGAAGGTGTATCTGTCGTAGTCCTTGTCCGAGAGTAGTTCCTCGCTGTGCAGCCCCTCAGCCCTCTTGAGGTCCAGCCTCGCATTTTCGAGTTCAGCCCCCACCTCCTCGCGGGACGCCTTCCTCGCCTTTATTTCCTTACCGAGAATGGCCGAATCGATCTTCAAAAGCAGGTCGCCACTTTTTACCCTGTCACCCTCCTCGAAGTTCACCGTCTTCACCTTTCCACTCACCTCTGAGGCGACTTCGGAGACCTCCCTGTAATAAACGGTCCCTATAAATTCCGCGTCCGGGGCTATTTTACCGGAGTTTATTGTGGAGACGACCACCATGGCCGGTGGAGGCCCCTTGGGTTTTTTGTCCTGACCGTAAACCCCGGCCGTCAATGTAAGAAAAATAATGAGCGTAAGAAAAATATTTCTATAAAGATTGGACATCTCAGCCTCCGGTTTTTTTATTCCCCTTTATGGTTACCCGGGCGGGCCGGCCCAAAGAGCGCAGGGCCGGCGTATTTACCGGGTCAATTCCTCGCGTAAAACCCCCGAGGCATACTTCAGCTCAACCACTGAAAGGAGCATGTCAAAGCGGGCGTTCATAAGTGACCTCTCCGCCGAGACAAGCTCGGCGTCGGAGTCGATAACGTCCACGGTAGTGGCGAGCCCGGCTTTAAACTGCTCAAAGACCATCCTGTAATCCTCCCTGGCAAAGGAGCGCTGTCTTTTTACCGATTCTATTACCGCCTCTTTTTCCCTGACGTTGTTGTAGGCCTCCCTCACCTCGATCTCTATATCCTTTTTAAGGCCCATGAGTTTGAGGTCTTCCTCTCTCAACTTGCTCTTTGCCTCGCTCAACTCGGCCCTCCTGAGCCCACCCTCGAAGATGGGGAATGTGAGGACAAGGGCGCCTGAGATGGATTCCTTCAATAAAAAAGAGGTCGTCGGGTCCTGCTCTCTCCTTGAGTATGTGCCCTCGAGAGTCAACCTGGGCAAAAACCCGCCCCAGGCGGCCAATATGCCCACCGACGCGATATCCCTGTCAATGGCGCTCTCTCTCAAGTCGAGCCTTTTCCTGAAGGCCGTGGAGATAAAGTCCTCCACCTCCCCTGATACTTCGCTCTTTATCTCCGGCTGCCTGACAGAGACTTCCCCCTTGATACCGAGAAACCTCTTCAAGAGGTTCCCGGCGTTTCTCGTTGAGTTACGGGCCTTTATGAGTTCGGCCTCGGCCTCGGCCACCTCGGCCTCGGCCCTCAGGACATTGGACTTTGTAACCTCACCCACCCTGAAGCGCCCCCTGGCGACCTTTCTCCGCTCCAGGGCCCTTTTAAGGGCCGCCTCTTTTATCTCAACATCCTTTTCACTCTTCAAGAGACCGAAGTAGGCCCGCGCCGTGAAGAGCATCGCCGTCTCTTTCGCGAAATCCAACTCCCTGCGCGTCCTTCTCAGGTTTAATTTGGCCGCCCGCCTCGCGTTCCATTCGGTGCCCCCGGAAAATATCAACTGCGATGCCGTAAGATCAACCCTGCTGCTGTTGTCGGGCTGTAAGAGAAAACCGCTCACCGTCTTTTTAGTATTGTACTGGGTATAAGCGCCCTCTGCGGTAAAGTGCGGCAGCATCGGGGCCGTCGCCTTACCGACGCCGCTCCTGGCCTGCGCTATCCCCTCGCCGGCTATCCTCACCGACTCATGGCTCTTTACGGCAAGCCGGTAGGCGTCTTCAAGGGTAACCTCCATGGCAGCGGCCTCAGCAAGGCCATGGGAGACCAGAAGAAAAAGAGCGGGTACAATCAGCTTTACGAATAACGGCCTTACAGCCCTCGATAAAAGCCCGGCATTTTTACCGGCAGTGGAACCAGCCCGCAAAAGGGACGCATACCCTTGCGCCATAAGACTACCTCCTTATTACACCTTCAAAAAATATATCCACAAAAGTCTCCACGACCTTCTTCGTTGAAAAACTAAAATACCTCTTCATCCCGTAGATCTCCTGCGACATGGAGTAGTGAAAGACCATGCCTAAAAAGGCCCTCGCCGCTATCCTGGCGTCGACCTTCCTGAAAAGACCTTTTTTAATCTGCCCCTTGATCTCGTCTTCAATAAATTCTATGAATTCGAGGCCCCTTGTTTTAAGGAAGACCTCCGACATGTCCTGCTTTTCAAGCGCGCTGAGGGTAAGCAGCCTCATCAGGGTGGGGTCCCTGGCGTGCTCGTTTATAAGGAAGGCCGCCACCTCGCTGAAGAACTCCCTGCCGCTCTTGCCTTCGACTACGCTCTTGAGCCTGGACCTGCCCAGCCCGTCATCGCACCTTAAGTCTATTATGGCCCTGTACAGGTCTTCCTTTCTTGAAAAGTGCTTGAAGATGACCGCCTCGCTGATACCCGCCTTTCTGGCTATCTCGCGCGTGGTAGTCCCCTTGAAGCCCTTTTTCGCGAGTAGCGCCGTTGCCACATCGACTATCTGCGCACGGCGCTCAGGGCCCGTCAGCCTCTTTCTTTTTCTTTTCTTAAGCGTCATCGGTTTTTGGTAAGACCGGTTTTTGGTAAGACCGGTGTTTTGTAAGTAAGTACTTACTATCTTAATCCAGGTCCTGCCCCCTGTCAAGGCTGCCGCGCCGGCCAGGAGCGAAAAAACCTTGCCGGGCCCGGCCTTGAAAATTAAAACCTTGACACCTTCTTCTTTCTTATATGATATTGTATCGTTATGAAAGTCCTAAGCGTGAAAGACATGAATGTCGAGATCGGCGGCCTCAAGGTGCTTGACGGGATAACCTTCGACGTGGAAAAGGGCGAGGTCCTTGCCGTAATAGGGCCCAACGGCGCGGGTAAAACAGTGCTCCTCAAGTCTCTTCTGGGCCTACTTCCCCACTCCGGCTCCATCAAATGGGACCCCTCCATAAAAAAGGGTTATGTACCTCAGCGTATGGACATCGAGACGGACGTGCCGCTTCTGGTGAGGGAGTTCTTCAGCCTCCGCGGTGGACGCACGGAAGAGGAGCGGATTATGGAAGCGCTAAAATTCGTACAGCTCGACCCGTCCATTCTGGATTCCGGTTTCGGCGAAATATCAGTGGGTCAGCGCCAGAGGGTGCTTGTGGCGTGGGCCGTGCTTGGAGACCCGGACGTTCTCCTCTTTGACGAACCCACCGCCGATATCGACATAAGGGGCCAGGAGTCCGTCTACAGCATGATCTCGCACCTCCGCGCGGAGATGGGCCTTACGGTCATCCTCGTATCCCATGACCTTAACGTTGTATACCGTCACGCGTCGAGCGTAATATGCCTTAACAGGAAAAGCATCTGCCACGGCGCGCCGAGGGAGATACTTACCCCGGACCAACTTCAGACCCTTTACGGAGGGGACAAGGCCTTCTTCAAGCACGACCATCATTGACGTCCCGGCCGGCCCCGCGCGCAGGGGCCGTATGGTATCCGCCTGACGTCTTACTTGCAAAAACCAAGGGAACTTTAACACCGAAACAAAAAAATGCCAGATCTTATTCTGCCCCTTTTAGTATCGGCCTTTGTGGCGGCCAGCGCGAGCCTGCTCGGTTCATTCGCCATCCTCAGGAGGATGGCCCTTGTGGGGGACGCGCTTTCACACGTGGCGCTTCCGGGCCTCGCCATCGCCATTCTCCTTAACGTCAACCCCTTTATCGGGGCCGTGGCCTTTCTTCTCGTTACCGTTACCGGCATATGGGTCGTGCAGTACAAAAGCACCCTGTCGCTGGACACCGTCGTGGGCGTCTTCTTTACGGCGAGCCTCGCTCTGGGCGCCCTTATCATGCCGGAACACGAACTCATCGAGGCGCTCTTCGGCAACGTCCTCGACCTCGGCGGGTTAGAGTCAGTCGTCTCCATAGTCATATCCCTCGTCCTCATAGCCCTCATACTCTCCATCTACAAAAGACTCACGCTCAACATGGTCTCTTCCGAGCTCGCCCATTCCGTCGGCATAAGCACAGGAAAGCTTGACCTCGTCTATCTCCTCATCTTCGCCGTCACAGTCGCCCTCGGGATTCGCTTTGTGGGGGCCCTCATGATGGGTTCTCTCGTCATCATACCGGCGGCGTCGGCGAAGAATATCGCGCGGAGCCTCAAGGCCTTCATGGGCTGGAGTATGGCCTTCGGCGTGGCCGCGGCCGCCATCGGCATATACATATCATATACATACGCCCTCCCCCCCGGCCCGATCTTCATACTCGTATGCGCCGTCTTCTTTATGGCCACCCTATTGATAAGGGAAGTGAAGAAAAAGGATATCGCGGCGTAAAGGCGGGGTTTTTCTATTCGACTATCTCAGGCGTCAGGATCCACTCAACGCTCCACGCCGCGTCCTCCCCCCTCTTGAGGCACGTAATCCCGGCGTTTTTAAAATCTATTATATCGCTCTCCGGGTCTCCCGTAAGAAGAAGGGAAGAGAGCTTATTAAGGTGCGGCAGGTGTCCCACGAGCATGCACGACTCGTCGGTCTCTTTCAAGAGGTTCTCAGCCCAGATCCCGGGGTCGTCCAGGGGGGCGAGTCCGTCCACGAGGGAGTCGCCCTCCTCGATGTCAAGCGCAACGTTTAGTACCTCGGCGGTCTGAACGGCCCTGAGCTTGTCGCTGTGAAGCAACTTTACCGGTTTTACGCCGATTTTCGCGGCATAAGAGGCCGTTTTCCGGATTGCACTAAAACCTTCTTCAGTAAGCCCCCTTTCGGGGTCTTCCTCCTTTGATTTCGCCTGGGCGTGCTGTACAAGGTAGAGGAACATAAGGGTTCTCCTTTCATGTCTACAACTTCCCCCCCTTCCCAAAGGAGGGATTGAGGGGGAATTTTACTTTCTCCTTCTTAAGGGGGACTTCAGGGGGTTCCCCCCTCCTTATTCCGCGTCTCTGCGGACTTCACTTTTTCTGGTTCCTTACAGGCCCTGAAAAATTTCGCCAGTCTGTAGCCCCTGCACGCCCCTAATTCACACCCCCGCTTCAGGTCGGCACAGCCCCGGGCCCTGTCATCGGTGTGGAGCATGTAGACGCTCCCGCGCTTATTAAAGGCCCTGGCGTGTGTGGGGTCTATCTCAACTGCTCTCGTCAGGTCTGAGAGGGCCTTATCATAATCCTTCGTTTTGTTATATGTACATCCACGCCTGTAATAGGCCTCGGCGTAGTCGGGATTTATCTCAATGGCGCTCGAGAAATCGGAGATGGCCCTGTCATATTCCCTGTCAAACAAATGAGTGTTACCCTTTTCAAGGTACTCCTCGGCGCTCTCACCGGCAAAAAGGCCGGCCGGGGGTGCAAAGACCGCCATTAGAAGAACGGCGGCGAAAAGAATTTTCTTAAGTTGATTCATATAAGCGCCTTTCTTAACCCCCCTTAGTCCCCCCTTGCAAAGGGGGGAGGCGTGGGAGGTGCCCCTTACAGAAGGGGGAGTTATTTCCTCTCTATAAATGTCCCCCCCTGCTATATAATCCCCCCCTTTTTAAGGGGGGGGGTGGGGGGTTATAAGCTCTCGTATATCTTCTCTAAAACTCCGTCAACGCTCTTTAAAACATCCCTGTTAGAAAACCTCAAGACCTTAAGTCCCTGTCTTTTTAAAAAGCCGTCCCTCAACGCGTCTATAGATTGACCATCTTCCGTGTAATGCTGTCCGCCGTCAACCTCTATAACCAGCCTACCGATGTGACAATAAAAATCCACTATAAAGTCACCGATAATCTTTTGCCTGTGAAACCTGAAACCCTTTATCTGCTTTCCTCTTACCTTCGACCACAGGAGCCTTTCCGCCTCGGTCATATTCTTCCTGAGTATACGGGCGTATTCTTTGAGGTCGCTGTTGCAGGGTAACATGGAACCCCCCTCTATCCCCCCTTACCAAGGGGGGAGTTTATTCCTCTCTATAAATGTCCCCCTCCAGAATCCCCCCTGCTATAATCCCCCCACCCTTAAAAAGGGGGGACTACAGGGGATTTCAACTCCCCTCCACCACCCTCACTTCCTCTTCCGTAAGTCCGTAGAGGTCGTAGACGAGGCGGTCTATCCGGTTGTCCGTGCCCTTTATCCTCCGCTCGATGAGTTCACGGTCGTGAGGGGTCTT
>JBHHVI010000059.1:0-11993 GCA_046754225.1 Thermodesulfobacteriota bacterium
AAGATCGCCATATACGATTTCACGGACTGCGAGGGGTGCGAGGTAAGGCTCTGCTCCCTGAGGGAAAGGCTCCTCGACCTCGAGAGGCGCTATGATATAGTAAACTGGCGGCTCGGCCAGAAGGCCTGCGAGGAAGGCCCCTATGACGTGACCATTATAGAGGGTACGCCTGTTACAGGCGGCGAGATAGCACTCCTGAAGGAGCTGAGGGAAAAATCCCGGATGATAGTCACCCTCGGGGCGTGCGCTTCCATAGCGGGAGTTCCCGGCATTATGGATAGCGCGGAGCGCTCGAAGTGGTATAAAAGGATATACGGCCCCGGCTACAAGCCCATGGGGGTGGACGCCCTGCCTGTGTCGGCCTATGTAAAGGTCGACTACCTCATACACGGCTGTCCCGTGGATGAGGATGAACTGGTGCGCGTCCTTGAGGAGCTTGCCTCGGGCAAGACCCCGCGTTACCGCGGCTATTCGGTATGCCTTGAATGTAAGGAAGCCGGAAACACCTGCCGCCTTTTAAACGGCAAAATATGTTTCGGCCCCATAACACAGGGGGGCTGCAAGGCAATATGCGTCTCCGGCGGGAGCGCCTGCTACGGGTGTTTCGGTCTCCGCGAGGACGGCAATATCGATGGACTCGTGAGGATACTCAGATGGTTCGCCGCCCCTTCGGAGATACGCGCCCATCTTTCAATGTTCTTTAATCAGATGCCGGAATATAGAGCGGCCTTTGAAGAGGCGCTCAAGAAGCGGAGGGGGACCCGAAGAGGGGATGACAAAAGATAAGAGCAGGGTAATGGAGCGCGCCCGTTCCTATATCGCCAAGATAGAGGGGCACGGGAGCCTGAAGGCCGACTTTAAGAGCGGCCGCGTAAAGCTCCTCGTACACGAAGGGGAGCGTCTCTTCGAGGGTATACTCACGGGCAGGACCCTTGAGGAGATGCAGTGGATTACGCCGCGGATATGCGGGGTCTGCCCCATCGCCCATAACCTCGCCTCTCTCGGCGCGGCGGAGTCCGCCCTGGGCATAACAGTCTCGTCCTCCACCCGGATGCTCCGCCGCCTCATGAGAGTAGGCCAGAACGTGCAGAGCCATATACTTCATACCGTATTCCTGGCCCTGCCCGATTACATAGGGTTGGACAGGATTACCGAGTTGACGAAAAGCGACCCTGAGAAATTCCGTCTCGCCCTTGCGCTCAAGGATACGGGCGATGAGATAGCGAGGGTGGTGGCGGGAAGAAGCGTCCATCCCACACGCTCTACGGTGGGAGGGTTTCACAGGGCGCCTTCCCCCGTTGAGCTAAAGGGCCTCGCCGGGAGGATTAAGAGGGTCCTGCCGGGAGCGCGGAAGATGGCGGTCTTCTTCTCGGGTCTACCTTACCCGCCGATGAAGGCGGACCTTGAGTTCCTCGTCCAGCAGGGCGAGAAAGTGCTCTCCAGTAAAGAGAGGGGTTTTAGCGTCAAGGACTATAAGGAGTCCATCACCGAAGAGGTGAGAGGATATTCGACGGCCAAATTCGGTTCGTTAAAGGGCCGCTCCGTTATGGTGGGCTCCCTTGCGCGCCTCTATTTCCGGGCCCTTGATGGGGGGGAGAAGGAGCCGCTCCTTAGCAAAATAGATTTTCAAAACCCCTTCCACAACAACATGGCCCAGGCCATAGAGGTCTTTCTTGACCTTAAAGAGGCGGTGGGGATAATAGATACGCTCTTAAGAGACGGTATTGACGGCTCGGTGGCCCGGCCCGCCAAGGACCCGCCCTTAAAGGGCATAGGTACGGTAGAGGCCCCGAGGGGAGGGCTTTATAACGAGGTCCATATAAAAAAGGACGGGGTTATCAGGTACGCCAATATCGTCACACCCACGGTGCAAAACCTCACCTCCATCGAGGATACGGCGGAGGCGCTCCTTAAGGCGCACCCGGATAAGCCGGAAAAGGAATTGGCCCGCCTCCTTGAGATGCTCGTACGCGCCTATGACCCGTGCATTACCTGCTCGACGCATTGAGGGCTTAAGGTGAGGGCTGAAAGTGAAGGCTAAAAGAAGAGGTCACGCTCACCGGCCTCTATTTTTTTTATCCGTTTTTCCGTTTCTTCTCTTAATAGGCAGTCTTTTATCTCCTTTACGCTCATGTCGAGAATTGCGAGGCCGTCTTTTTTAACGTCGGCGGGGGCGTAATCCTCGAGGTACTCCTTGAAGGTGAGTATGGCGTTGGGCCCGCAAAGGTTCTTTATATCACCGGGCCTGGCGAGCTCCATAAAGGCCCCGCCTGTTCTGCCGCGCCTGTAGCATGCGGTGCAGAAGCTCGGCAGTAGTTTTTGAGAGAGGGCGTCCTTTAAGAACCTGTCCACCGTCCTCAAGTCTTCGAGGCTGAATTGCTCCGTGCCCTCCTCCCTGCCTTTGCCGTAGCCCCCGGGAGTGGCGGAAGAGGCCGCGCTCGCCTGAGTGACCCCGGCCCCAAAGGCCCTTCGGCGTATCTCCGGGGTTTCGCGCGTGGAGAGGATTATGCCCGTATATGGGATGGCGAGCCTCAATACGGCTATTATCCTTAATATATCCTCGTCGCCGACCATGCGGGGGGTCTTGAAATTAACAGTGGGCGCGGGCCGGAGCCGGGGTACGGAAATTGTATGGGGGCCCACGCCGTATTTTTTTTCGAGGTAGCGGGCGTGGCTTATAAGGGCGAGCACCTCGAACCTGTAATCAAAAAGGCCGAATAGGACGCCGAGCCCCACGTCGTCTATGCCAGCCTCGAAGGCCCGGTCATGGGCGTAGAGCTGCCTCTCATAGTCGGCCTTGGGGCCGCTGTGAAGAGCCCGGTAAGTCTTTCTGTGGTACGTCTCCTGAAATAACTGGTATGTGCCTATACCGGCCCCTTTAAGCCTCTTGAACCCCTCGGGGCCGGGCGGCGCTATATTCACGTTTACGCGTCTTATGGAGCCCGCTCCGCTCCTTGTTCCGTATATGGCGGAGATGGCGCCGGTTACGTAATCCATGGTGTTGTGCGCCGGGTCCTCGCCGCATTCAAGGAGGAGGCGCTTGTGTCCCATGTCTATGAGGGCCCTTGCCTCCGCTTCCAATTCCGCTCTTTCGAGCCTCTTTCTCTTCCCCTTGTTCCGGCGGTGAAAGCCGCAGTACTCGCAGTCGTTCACGCAGAAGTTGGAGAGGTAGATAGGGGCGAAGAGGACGAGCCTGTCGCCGTATATTTCCTTCTTTATTTCCCCCGCCGTCTCAAGTATTAAAGGGGTGCTCTCTTTATCTTCCGTGCCGAGGAGGACTGCGGCCTCCTCAAGGGTGAGCCCCTTCTTCTCCCGGGCCTTTGCGATAATATCAAGAACGCTGGCCGATGAGCCTTTGGGCGCGCCTCTTAATATCTCTGAAATCCTTCCGCCGTCGGCTACTTCGCTTATCCGCGTCATTATTCGTCCGCCCCGGATATCTCTTCAGCCATCCTCTTTTCGAGCATGTCGAAACTCCCCCTGTACTTGAAGAGTCCGTATTTTACGAAGATACTTTCCTCATCATGGAACCTTTCGGGATATATCGTGTAAAGGGGCCGGTATTTTTCGGGCGTGAGGTTAACCATGATGGAATTGGCGCCGCTCTTTAGTGCCCTCATACGGCCCGCCTCTCCGCCCCCTTCCGCTATAGTCTCGTAGGCCGTAACCACGGGGATCCGCGCGGACTTCATCACGAGGCGGAGTACGGCGATTACCTTCAGGTGGAGTTCCGGGTCGCCCGCGCCAAGGCCTTCGAGGGGCGTACCGGGCGAGGGGACAAAGGGGCCCGTTGATACCATGTCGGCCCACTTCTTTGTTGTAAGGATATCTTCGGCTATGTCGTCGAGGCTTTGGCCGGGAAGGCCTGTTATGGAACCGGTGGCGATGTAATACCCGAGGTCTTTAAAAAATTCAAGGTGGGAGAAGCGTGAGGAAAACCCCTTGCCTTCGGGGTGGAGGTCTTCAAAGAGATTTTTGTTGGAGGTCTCAAAGCGGAAAAGGACACCCGAGGCCCCGGCCTCTTTTAAAGACCTGTAGGACTCAAAGCCCCTCTCTCCGGCGCTTATGAATATAAAGACCCTTGAGGACGCCTTTATCCGGCCTATGATATCCACGAGAACGGCGTCGGTGTAAAAAGGGTCCTCGCCGGCCTGAAGGACGAGGAGTTTATACCCCTTTTCCCTGACGGCGGCCACGGCGGTCTCCACTATCTCGCCGGGGGCCATGCGGTAACGGGCGGGCGTGGGGTTACAGGCCCTGAGTCCGCAGTACAGGCAGTTAAAGAGGCAGTGGTTCGAGAACTCGATTATCCCGTGGATGCAGATAAAATCCTTAAGAAAAACCTTTCGCACCGTGTCGGCTTCCTTAAAGAGCGCCTCTTTTTCCTGACCCACGCATCCGAGGAGATAGACTATATGAGAGGCGTCGAACCTTCCCGAATGGACGGCCTCTACCGCTTTCCTGAACCCGGGGCTTAAGAGCGAGGCGTCCACCTGTGCGCCGCTTTCCAGAAGGCTGATTATCTCGCGGGCGTCCCTGCCGCTAATTCTCCTTATGACGAGACGGTTTATGTGGAGGACCCAGTCGCCGGGCCTGAGCCCGGTCGTAAAAGGGGCTTCGACCTCCTCAGCGCCGCCGGGGCCGTCAATAAGAAGCCGCCCCTCAGAGGCTTTGATTATTTTCGCGGGTATTGTAAGGCACATATGCCGATAAATTGTCCTGGGTCCTGTCAGGATGAGTCCCTATGAACCAGCTCTATTATCCTCAATGCCTCGTCTTCAGGTATCTTATGTATGGCGAGGTCTCCGTGGACGAGTAGATAGTCGCCGGCCCGGAGGCCCTTTCCCGTAAGAAGGGCGCACCAGGCGCGTCTCGTCCCACCATCGCCGTCCACCTCGGCCCAATCACCGCGGAGGTTAATAATTTTTACAGGTTTCGCGAGGCACATTTTTTCCCTGCATTGTCAGGTTTGCTCCGGTTCGCATGTAATCTATTCCGATTATAAACCAGGGGCGGCCAAAAGATAAGTCTTTTCTCTGAGGCGTGTACGACCCGGCAGGCGGGTTCACAAGACGTCATCCCGGCCCCGACAGAAACTCAGAGCATCGGGCTTGATTTAACCGGGCAAAATAATTATAATCTAAAACACCACATCTAATTGTACGACTCTCCCTGACACTATCACGCCTTTTGATAATTCAACAAGACGTGAGGAAGGTCACTTGATATGATATGGTAAAGTTCTTATACTTTCACAGAGGAGTGTATTTGCATGAATGGCAGCCGGGCGGCGAAGTATTATAAAAAAAGAATGCAGGAACCGTTCGGGTTCACACTTGTAGAGCTTCTTATGGTCGTGGCTATTATAGCCGTGCTCGCGGCCATTGCCATACCCGCTTTCACGAAGCACAAGATGAGAGCATACAAGGCGGCGTTGGACGCCGACGCCAAAAACGTCTACACGGCGGCCCAGGCCTATCTCTCAGACTATACACAGGAAACCATGGATTCCCTTGCCAAACTCAACGCCGGAGGTTTTCAGAAAACCTTTGATGTGGTTTTTGTCGACGGCTCGCTTTCGCTCACCGGCGGTAATATAGAGCTGTACTCCAACATACTCAACGCCCAGGGCAAGGACAACAACTCCGTGATCTTCTATGACGCCGTTATAGAGTTTGTGAACGCGCCTTGAGGGTTTCTTCTCAGGCCTAACAATCTCCTAAACCCGCCGTTTTAAATACGGCTGGTTTTTTTATGGGTGGAATTGGGCGGAGCGGGGCTATCCACAGGGAGGGCCGGAAAACCTTCAATTTTCCTTTTCAGGAAGCGCCGAGCGGGCAACGCAGGATTTCGGGGCGGGGCGCTACATGAAGGCTCAGCTCATCGTGCTCTTGTTCATCTTGGTGAACATCTTTGTCCTTATGGTGGTTTGCTCTCCGCACTTGGGGCATGTAATTACCGTACCCTCGGTAAGTTCGCTCGTCATCTTTTTAAAGGTCTTCTCGCAGACCGGACAGGTAATGGATATCTCGACGTCAGGCATATCTAACCCCCTTTTTGAAAATATGGATATCTATTTGTAACATAAAGGGGCTCACATGGCAAGATTGACGGCCCTCTCTTTTCCCCTCGCAGGCTCTAACCTTTTTTTAATCTCTAACCGGTATAATGGAACCATAAGGATTGAGACAAATCGACCGTAAGAGTTTTAAAAAAAAGGAGGTACTCAATATGAAAAGACTTACTTCTTACACCGCGAACTTCATAGCCTTCGGCGTTCTGTGCGTAACACTTGTCGGCGCCGTCGTAGTAGCCTGAAGTAAAACCGCAATGTAAAAAAAGCCCCGGGTTTTCGGACCCGGGGCTTTTTAATTTCCTTGCGCGTCAAAGGGTTGTTTGATAAATTACAAACGTATAAAAATTCTCGAAGCAGTAAGGGGGGTATATGAAGAAAATAATTTTCGCGTTAATTCTTGGTCTTATCCTTTCCAGTTCAGTTCAATCTGCGGCAGAGGATTCCGGGAAGAAGGAAAGGGCCGCGGATAAGTGGACGGAGGCTCAAAAGGTGAGTTATATACTTGGGTCGCAGATCGGCCAGATTAGTAAGGCCAATGACGTGAAGATTGACATGGCGTTGATCATCAGGGGATTAAACGATGTGGTGGACGGCGTGGAGCCGGCCATAGCGCCCCGGGAGGTTAAGTCGGTAATGGCCGAATTCAAGCGTAAGGCCCAAAAAAAGCAGCAGTCGGCCATGAAGGACCTGGAGGGGCGGAACCTCAAAAAGGGCGAAGCGTTCCTTAAAGAAAACAAAGATAAAGCCGGTGTGCATGTAACGGCCAGCGGCCTTCAGTACAAAGTGATTAAAAAAGGCGACGGCCCCATGCCAAAGGCGGCTGACAGGGTCAGGGTGCATTATCGTGGAAGACTTATTGACGGAAAGGAGTTCGACAGTTCATACAGGCGTAAAAGGCCTGCGGAGTTCGGGCTTACCCAGGTTATAAAGGGGTGGACCGAAGGTCTGCAGTTAATGAAAGTCGGTTCCAAATATGAGTTCTATATACCCTCCAAACTGGCCTATGGCAAAAAGGCGCCGCCGTCCATCGGTCCCGGTCAGACGTTAATCTTTGAGGTTGAATTGCTCGGGATTGTAAAATAACCGGCGTAGGCGAAACGGAGAGAGTTAAAATACCCAGCAAAATCTGCTTCACTCTGACACCCCATTTACGCCCCCCTTCATTACTGAAGAAGGCCCGAAGCCCTTTGACACCGGCGCTTCGCCGGCCGCGGTCCGGCTGCGGGCAAAAAATGGACCAAATGGCCGCAATACTATTTTTTTTGCTTGAAATTCAAATGGTTACTATCTTTGTTGGCGTCTCCGCTATTAAGAGGAGATTACCGGGGCGCCGCGGCCTTTTCCCGTTAACTTCTTGATTTATGTCTTTTTATTCGCGGAGTTACAGAAAACAGCACATTTGGCGTTTTTTGGCGGCTTTTATTGACAAATTATGATAATAAGTGTATAATTTGCTATAGCTTTTCGGCCATAAGGACAGTATTTAGCGTTGTGTTTTTGTGAGCTTTTCCGCAAAACTGTTTTGTGTGATAGGTGGGGAATAAAAGTCTACCATATAAAGGGATAATCTTTTAACCCACTCTTTTTTAACAGCTGTATTTACTATTCCACTGCCTTTATGTGTGGGCATGTGAAGGTGCACACAGCGGTGTTCGGTGGCATGGTTTTATGAAGGGGAGTTGATTCACAGTTAATAAACATACTCTTCTAATTCAAGGCGGCCAGATAAGGCGTGCCGGAGATCGTGAAAGGGAAGGCTTTTTACCCATCTGTCTTTAGGGCCTGTTTAAGATGCCTCACTGCGTTTCAAAACCTCCCGCTCCTCCTGTCCGCAAATTTATAAAACTTTTTTGTTTCACCTGTTCTTCTATTTTTGCGTAAATCCCGCGCGCTGAGGATACCGGGATAAATCCCGCCCCCGCGCGACAGGATGTTTTAAATCACAATTTCGGGAAAGTGGTGAGTAAAATCACTTTCTTTTAATCAAAGTTTAATTATTGTTGAGACTATGTAGTAATACCTGGCAGCGAAAATCTTACATAAGCCGCCGGATTTTAATAAGAACCCGCTTCTTCAAGAAATGAATTGGTTTTGGCGCTAATGTTAAAACAGAGACGCACCGGTAAGGGTTGCAAGGCGCACGCCTTCGCGCCCTGCATAGGTTATTTAAGGGTAAAATCTCGGTTGTTGGTCCGGGCTGTTCTTGATTTGATGCAGGGCGAAGCATGGAAACATGGGAGTTTCAAAGGCTATGGGTAAAGGGTCCGTCGTAGGTATTCTGATTTATATCGCTCCTGTTGCGGTTGCATGGATTCTATATATCCTTGTCAGGTCAAAAAAGGAAAGAAAAAACCGTGCCGTCAGGGACGAGGCTTTAAACTCCGGGATGACCGAGCCGGCATCACTTCATCCGGTAATTAACACGAACCGGTGTATCGGGTGCGGCTCCTGTGTCAACGCCTGTCCCGAGCAGCCGGGCCACCATGTCCTTGGCATCATCGGCGGCAAGTCCCACTTGATCAATCCCACCGATTGCATAGGTCACGGGGCCTGCTTCGAGGTCTGTCCCGCTGACGCCATTACCCTCGTATTCGGCACCGAGAGGCGCGGCGTGGATATTCCCATGGTAAAAGAGAACTTCGAGACGAACGTTCCGGGCATATTCATCGCCGGGGAGCTCGGGGGCATGGGCCTTATACGTAACGCCATAGAGCAGGGCAGGCAGGCCCTGGAGTATATAAAGGCCGTTGAAGGTGTGGGCAGCGGCGACGGGTCGATGCACGATTTGTTGATCATAGGGGCCGGCCCCGCGGGTTTTGCCGCGTCCCTCGGCGCGATGCAACACAAACTTAGCTGCGTTACCGTGGAACAGGATTCCCTGGGCGGAACGGTCTTTCATTTCCCCAGAGGCAAGATCGTTATGACGGCGCCTGCGGAGCTTCCCATGGTGGGCATGGTCAAGTTTACGGAGACCACAAAGGAGGAGCTCCTGGGCTTCTGGGAGGACGTGGAGAAAAAGACAGGCGTTAAGATTAACTACAAGGAGCGTGTCGAGGAGATTACAAAAAACGGCAACGGCTTTACGGTCAAGACCTCGAAGGATACCTATAAGGCCAGGACGGTGCTCCTTGCCATAGGCCGCAGGGGCACTCCCAGAAAACTCGGCGTGCCCGGCGAAGACCAGCCAAAGGTGGTTTACCGCCTTATAGACCCGGAGCAGTACAGGGGGCAGAAAGTCCTGGTCGTCGGCGGCGGCGACAGCGCCCTCGAGGCGGCTACGAGTATCGCCGCTGAAAAGGATACTAAAGTTACCATCTCATATCGCAGCGAGGCCTTTTCCAGGGCCAAGGAAAAAAACCGCCAGAAGGTTAAGACGGCGGAGGCCGATGGAAGGCTGACGGTCTTGATGAAGTCAAACGTGAAAAATATAAACGGAGGCACCGTGAAGATAGAGCAGGAGGGCAAACTCCTTGATATCGAGAACGATGCCGTCATAATCAGTGCCGGAGGAATTCTGCCGACGGCGTTTCTCAAGAAAGTAGGCATTACAGTGGATACCAAATATGGAACACCTTAGGTCTATAAAAGGACGCCTCATGGCGTCGGCTGAAAGCTTCTTAAAGGCGGCGGCCCTGCTGATGCTCGTACTCTCCGTTGTTTTAGTCTCGCCGACTGCGCGGGCAAGGGTGCTGGACAGGGCGAAGGCGGCCGCCAGGGTAAGGGATTACGCTACTGTGGCCAGGTTGCTGCTGCCCCAGGCCAAAAAAGGCGACGCCGAAGCCCAGTATCTTCTCGCGGGCCTTTACCGTTCAGGCCGCGGTGTGGCCAGGAATTACAAGGTCTCCTTTTACTGGATGAGGAAGGCGGCGAGACAGGGGTACGTTAAGGCGCAGTACAACGTGGGTATCATGTACGAAAGCGGCACTGGCGTGGATGTGAGCAGGAAAAAAGCAAATTACTGGTTCAGAGCCGCCGCCAAAAAAGACTACGCGCCCGCAAAGGAAAAGCTGAAATCCGCCGGCGCAGGCAGTTCCATACTTTCAATATTCAAGAGCGGTTCCGCCGACAGGTTGACCCCCGAGGAGATGCTTCGCTGGGCGTCCGCAAAGGGAGACCTGGAAAGGGTAAGGGAGCTGCTGGACGCCGGCGTTGGTGTCAATAAAAAGGGTCCCTACGGCAGGACGGCCTTGATGGAGGCCGCTTTAGAGGGCCGCGGCGGTGTAGTAAAACTACTCCTCGCCCACGGCGCCAGGGTTAATGTGAAGGACAGTTACGGGGATAACGCGCTGTTGGTTTCAGCGCGGTCGGGCAAGGTCGCAATCGTCAGGTCACTGCTTGACGCGAGGGCCGACGTTCATACTCGTGACCGTAACGGCAACACACCTTTGATACTTGCCGCTGTCAAGGGTCACCGGAAGGTGGTTGAGCTATTGATAGAAAAGGGCGCCGCACTGAATAGCAAAAACAAAAAAGGCCAGAGCGCGGTGATGGCGGCGGCGAAAAAGAAGCATAAAGCCGTAGTGAATGCGCTCGTCAGACACGGGGCCAGGCTTGAGAAGAAGAAAAAGGCGCCCACGACACCGGTTATAAAACTATCGGAATTCCGCAAAACCGTCGGGTCCGTAAAGACCGGCCCTTATGCGAGCTGGTCTCCATTGATGATAGCCGCATGGCGCGGTCAAACCGGTGTGGTGAAACAGTTGCTCGCTCAGGGGGCGCGTGTAAACATTCGCGACAAGGAGGGACATACCCCTCTCAGCAGGGCCGCATGGCAGGGTCACAAGGAGGTCGTAGCTCTCCTTATCAACAGAGGCGCCGATGTAAGGCTCCGTCAATCCGACGGGAAGACGCCTTTAATGTGGGCCTCGGAGTACGGCCACCTTGGGGTTGTACGGAGCCTCGTGAAAAAGGGGGCCCGCGTAAAGGCCAGGCAAAAAGACGGCTCCACGGCTTTAATGTACGCCGTACAGGGCTCCCACCCTGAAACCTCGGCGTTTTTGATATCAAAAGGCGCTGACGTGAATGCGGCCAAAAAGGACGGCGTCACCGTCTTGATGTGGGCGTCCCGCCTGGGGCTGAGTAGTACGGTGAAGACCCTTATTATGTACGGCGCAGAATTGAATGTCAGAGATAAGGACGGCAGGACGGCGCTTGTGTACGCAGTTGATTATGGCAGAGCGGCGGTGGTGGGAACTCTTATACGCAGCGGGGCATCCCTTGACATTAAATACACTGACGGTAATACGGCGCTTTCGCTGGCGGCTATACAGGGTAACGCCCGGGTGGCGAAGTTGTTGATAAGGTCCGGAGCGGATGTGAGCTTTGTCAGTAAACTCGGCAATACCGCTTTAATGCTCGCCGCCGACCGCGGGCACTCGGCCGTTGTCAGGCTCCTGATTAAAAACGGCGCCGATGTTAATGCCAGGAACAAAAACGGCAATACCGCTCTCATACTCGCAGCGTCCGGCGGGTATGTGGATACTGTGAGGGCGTTGCTGGAGGGAGGGGCGAACCCCAATATCCGCAACAAGAAACGTGAAAAGGCATACATGGTGGCGGCCGGGAACAGCGAGGTGCTCGATCTCCTTGAGAAACACAGGGCCGGGAAAAAGTGGATTACAGGGATCTTTTAAAGGTCCGGGAGTTTCAGTATAAAAGAAAGAGCTAAATATGGATGATAATATATTTGTGTTAAATATAAAAGGCGGGGTCGTTGAAAAGATTGCCGAGCCCGCTGCGCTGAAGCCGGAGGCCGATAAAGACGTGGAGCGTAAGGTTATTGCGAGGCTCTTAAACCCCGACGCCCCAAAGAAGGCAGATGGTTCAGCCGCTCCTGCTCAGTCAAGACCGGCTCCAAAGCAGGCTTGGGGTATAGCGGCTCCTCCTCAGCCTAAACCCGCGGCCCCGGGGACAGTTA
>JBHHVI010000060.1:0-11795 GCA_046754225.1 Thermodesulfobacteriota bacterium
CACGTAAAAACCCATCTTAAGAACCCCGGCAGTACGGTTCAGTCATCACGTAAAAACCCATCTTAAGAGCCCCGGCAGTCCGGTTCAGTCATCACGTAAAAACCCATCTTAAGAGCCCCGGCAGATCTGGTTCAGCCGCCGCAGAAGATGTGTATTCCGCCCCGCGGCGGTTGACTTTATCCATACCCTGACTTTAAAGGCCATGGTTATGAAGAGTTCCGCCCTCGTGGAAAAAGAGTTCAAGTTGAGGTTCGGCCTCAAGTTCTGTCTCTTCACCGTAGCGGGATTCCTTGTAATGAGCGTCTTTCTTTACACCGTGATGTCAAAGTCCCTGGGCGGCGACTACGCCACGGCGATTTACACCATATACGACCTTAAGATCAATATCTTTTCTCTCGTCTTCGCCTCATTCTATTCCATCGGCATCCTCGTATTCATAGCCCTCTCGATAGCGGCCATTTCAGTCTTTTTCTCCCACAAGATGGCGGGACCTGTCTACAGGCTTGAAAAGGACCTCGAACGGGTCTCCGCCGGCGACCTTACCGTGGAAACAAGGCTGAGGGACAGGGACCAGCTAATGCTTCTCGCCGAGCAGCAGAACAGGATGGTCAGGTCGTTAAACCACATTGTCCGGGCTAACCTCGACGCCCTCGCGGACATAGAAAAGTCCGAGAAAAGGGTTCGCGGCCTGTTAAAAGGGGGTGCGAAGCCGGCCGGAGAGGAGATGAAAAAGGCCCTCGGCGGCCTCGCCTTCGGGGTTGAGGAACTTAAAAGGTCGGCGGCGAGGGTCAGGTTGGAAGACGAATCTTTGTAGACGGCCCGTTCTCGGGCGAAGAGTAATTAACCTTGGTCTCAGCCGGGTGGTAAGTTGAGCAAACCGCTTGTTTTAATAGTTGCAATCGTCGTGGTCGCCGCCTTTGCCGGGTATGTGTATTCCGTCCGGACGGACTACCACGACTTTGAGGGGAGGTGTCTCGACTGCCACCTGACCCGTCCGAAGACGGGCGGCCGTGCGCTTACCTTTGTAAAGGATGTATCCTTTATGTGTGACTCGTGCCACGGTGACGTAAAGAATCTTTCGCACCCCGTGGACGTAAAGCCCTCCATGGATGTGCCCGAGATGTTTCCTCTGGACTGGAAGGGCGGGGTTACGTGCATAACATGCCACAGGGCGCACAAAAGAGGCTACGGGGAGTCGCATCTCAGGGTGAGGGCCCAGGGGCAGGGCTTTTGTATGTTCTGCCATGACAGCCTTGAAGACGAACTTCACAAGGTCGGCACCGGTGCCGCTCATTTAAAGAGCACTTTCAAGGGCGTATACAGGCCCGGCGAGTTCCCCGGTGTCGTGCTTGACGAACTTTCATTAAAATGCCTGGCCTGTCATGACGCCACCTTCGCCGACGAATCCCTTGTTGAGAACAGGACCATGACATTGAGTTATCATGACGTGTACGCCATAGGTTTGAGCCACCCCATAGGCGTCTCTTATCTGGAGGCGAAGCGCAAGTACCACGGCGCCTACACAAACGTAGAAGACCTGCCGCCCCAGATAAAGCTTTTTAACGGGACGGTGGGGTGTGGTAGCTGCCACAGTCCCTATTCTGGCGAACACTCTCAGCTTGTCATGAGCAATGACGGGAGCAATCTCTGTCTCGCATGTCATGTCAAATAAGTTGCAACAGGGTTTTTAAGGAATTTTTTTACCCGGCGCTGAAATGTTGAAAATCTTTACCGGGTGTGTTACCTTTTATGAGGTGTAGAGATGGGCTCTTATCCGAGGTTCAGGAGAAGGAATTATTTTATTAAAAAGTGGCTCCAGGGAAGGTTCGTCTTCGGTTTTTCCGTTCTCGTCCTTTTCGGCTTTGCCGTAAACCTCGCGGCTGTATATTTTTTGATTGACAGGGAGCTTGAGGGAGGGTTATATAAAACGCACTTAAGGATACGGGCCACTTCGGAAATAGTCTGGCCCGTATTGTGGAAACTCGGTATCGTAACCGTACCGGCTATAGTAGTTATAGCCGCCCTTATAGGATATTATCTTACGAGAGGGCTTGAATTTCCGCTCCTGCAATTTATGGATGCCTTGAAAAAAACAGGAGAGGGTGATTTTGCCGGGAGGTTGGACGCGGGTTCCGGCGATTTAAGCGAGGTCTCCAAAGGTTTTAACAGGACGGCCGCGTCTTTCGAGAAAAGTTTTCGTGAGGTAAAAGAGTCCACCGCGGCGTTAGACAGAACCCTTGAGGGGTTGAGTTTCCTTATAACAGGCGCCGATGGCCCTCGGGATGAAGAGGTTTCGAGCAGGCTCGAGGATTTTTCAACTCAAAGAAAGAGGGCGCTTAAGGCGCTCTCGAGGTTCAAGGTATAGAACACCATGAATTTTCCGGCCAGGCAACCGAGAATATCAGCGCTACGGTGGTTTACGGCTTCGTTAACGCTGTTTTTTGTCCTCGGTTTTATCTCCGCCCCGCCGGCCATGGCCGACTGGCCGATGTTTCTTAAGGACAGGCGCCACTCCTCTTTTGCCGGCAAGGCCCCCAGACCCCCGCTCCTTCTCAAGTGGAAGTTCCAAACCCGCGGTCCTATCTATTCCTCACCCGTCGTCTCCAGAGGCAAGTTATACGTCGGTTCTTACGATAAAAAGCTCTATGCCCTCGATAGCGCGACGGGCAAGATGCTCTGGGCCTTCAGGGCAGGGGGAGAAATATTATCCACACCGGCCGTCTCAGGTGGGAAGGTCTACTTCGGTTCAAAAGACGGCAAGCTCTACGCCCTTGACGCGAATAAGGGTAAACTCTTATGGAGCTTTGCCACGGAAGGCGAAATCCTCACCTCTCCCGTTGTCGCCGACAATAAGGTCTTTTTCGGCTCAAAGGACCTGAACTTGTACGCCCTTGACGCAAAAAAGGGTAAGAGGTTGTGGAGGATGAAAGTCCTCGACTACAGTAGAT
This sequence comes from Thermodesulfobacteriota bacterium, assembly GCA_046754225.1. Lineage (GTDB taxonomy): Bacteria > Desulfobacterota > GWC2-55-46 > GWC2-55-46 > JADFVP01 > BTQV01. The sequence continues at coordinate 2,949 of JBHHVI010000060.1, forward strand.
ACACCGGTATTTATTCCTCTCCGGCCTATTATAACGGTTCGGTCTTTATAGCCGGCAAGAGCGGGAGGATATACTCCCAGGATGGTAAGAGCGGGGGCAGAAATTGGTCCATACGTACCTTTTCCGCCATATACTCAAGCCCCGTTATCAAGGACGGCATCCTCTATATAGCGCTCGGGGAAAGAAAGTTTTACGGTATTAACGCCAAGACCGGCAAGATTGTTCTAAGAAAAAACCTCGGCGGCGGATTGCCCTATGCCTCTCCCGCCGTTACCGGAGACAGGATATATCTGCCCCTTAAGGACGGCCATATAAAGGCACTTGAAAAGAAGAGGGGAAGGGTGGTCGCCGACTACAAACTTCCGGCACCTGTTAATTCAAGCCCTGTAGTTACTTCCAACGGTTTTCTTTATGTGGGCTGCGAGGATGGCCGGCTTTACGCCATTGACCTTATCCTCGGCGAGGTAAGCTGGAGTTATCTTACGGGAGGGGGGATACATTCATCCCCGGCAGTGTCGAATAATATCGTCTATATCGGTTCCAAGGACGGGTCTGTTTATGCCTTCGGTCATTAGCAATACGGCCCGGCCCGGTTCTCCGGCGAGTTGATTTCAGCGACGGCGGGTTTCAAATGGTAACCGGTTATATCTCATCATAAGGTGGTCTTGTTATGCAGGGAAAGCCCGCGATAATTTTTAAATCAACCTTAATCACCGCTGTTTTTCTCCTGACCGCTTCTTACGGCTTTGCGAAAGCAAAGAAGAAGGAGGCCCCCCCCGCGCCGCCGCCCTATGAAAGGGTCGAGGCCCTCAAGACTATTATAAACCCCCACAACCAGATAAGCGACGAAGGTGATGTGCTCTGGTCCAGGTGCCTGATCTGCCACAAAAACGTGCCTGACATAAAAAAGGAGAAGTCCATAAAAGACGTGAAGCTCCGTTTCGGCAAGGATTATAACAGGGTCTGTTACAGTTGCCATAAGGTGAAGAGGCATCCCGGCGCCGAGGGCGTTGGGCCGGCCATGAGCGGTTTCGTAGCGCCCAAACACCTTTTAGCGCCTACAAAAGATGTTTATCTTAACATGAGATTGGGAATGAAAGAGGTATCCGTGATATTGCCCCTTGAGCCTGAGACGGGAAAGATCTTCTGCGGGACATGCCACAATCCCCATGAAAGGGGGGTCCTTTACGGCAAGGCTAACTGGGGCGCGGACCAGGAGAGCTTACTACGCTCTGAGGGGCTGGATGTATGTCAGTTGTGTCACAGAAAATAATCTAAACTCTATTTATAAGATAACGGTATGAATAAAACAGGTTTTTTGAAAAAGGTTAAATGGCCCGCCCTAATCCATGGTGTCTCTTTGGGGCCGGCCTGGCGCGCAGCCGCGTCTGTTTTATTGGTCCTCTTTGCCATCATAATCGTGGCGGGATGTTCTTCGACACCGGTGACGGAAGAAGAACAGCCCTCGCAAAAAGCCCTTATCTGGCCCGACCCCCCCGCGCCGGCGCGCATCTCCTACACCATGTCTATCTCCCGGCCCGAAGATATTGGCTTGAAAAAAGGGATTTTTAAAAGAATGCTCGAGTTCGTGCTTGGCCCAGCCTTAAGAGATATTCTAAAACCTTACGGGCTCACCGTAGACACCGCCGGCAGACTCATAGTCGCCGACACCGCCTTTAAGAGAATTCATATTTACGATTTAAAGGGAAGGAAATACAGTTATATCGACGGCGCCGGCAAAAACGCCATTGTATCCCCCATAGGCGTGGCTACCGACGGGGATGATAATATATATGTAACGGATTCAGCGGCCGCGAAGGTCCTTGTTTACAACAAAAAGAGGAAGTTCCTCTTTGATTTCGCCGCCGGCGAAAGGCCTACCGGGATAGCCGTTAACAGGGACCAAAAACTCGTGTACGTTGTTGACACCGACTCTCACAAGGTGAGGGTCTTTGACCTTAAGGGGAAGAGCAAAAAGACCTTCGGCTTCCTTGGCGCAAAGCCCGGTCAGTTCAACTACCCCGTGGATATATTTATAGACCAGGAGGGCGAGATTTATATAACCGACACGATGAATTACAGGATACAGATATTTGATAGAAACGCCCATTTTCTTGCGATGTTCGGCCGGCACGGCGACGGCTCCGGTGACCTTGGAAGGCCCAAGGGGGTTGCCGTTGACTCGGAAGGCAATATCTATGTGGCCGACGCTGTTTTTGATACGGTCCAGATCTTTTCCCGGAAGGGGGATTTTCTGCTTAATTTCGGAAAACTCGGAAGTAAGCGCGGCGCTTTCTGGATGCCGGGCGGAATGTACATAGACGATGGCGACAACATATATGTGGCGGACACGTATAATAAAAGGGTTCAGATGTTCGAGTACCTGGGGGGAGGGAGTTGAGCCCTTTTGATTGATATTAGAGGGTTTACGTGTTATCCTGTCCTCTGAAAAAATGCTTTTTCAGCGGCCAAAACCAAGATTTTCAGGAGCGGAAAAAAGCGTTATGCCTTTAACCATAATTACAGAAAACCGGCGCCCCTCAGGCTCACCCTGCGAAGAAGACCCCGGGGTGTTTTGTGATGCGTTAAGCCGCACGACGGGCCGTCGCGGCTTTTTCGCGGCCCTGGTTGTTTCTTTTGCGGTCTTTTTTATTCTTCCGGCGCTTATGCCGGCCGGGGCCATGGCGACGGTAGCCGCCACCAAGCACAACTTCAGCATCTTTTCTCCCGGACAGGTAAAGACAACGGAAACCACGCAGATATGCGTCTTCTGCCACGCCCCTCATAATACAAACCCCCAGTACCCCCTATGGAACAGGGAGGTCTCCGGCGCCACCTATGATGTTTATTTGAGCGATACCCAGACGGCAACGCCCGGCCAGCCCACAGGGTCTTCGAAGTTGTGTCTGTCGTGCCATGACGGCACGATAGCCGTAGGGTCTCTTCTTAATCTGCCCGGCATCTCAGGCGCCGGCATACTTAACGTGACGGGCCCCGGCATAACCGGGGGCAAGATAACCGCCGCTTCGACCTCTTACATCGGAACGGACTTGAGAGACGACCACCCCATATCTTTCGACTACTCACAGTCATATCCTTTAAATACGGAGATAAAGGCGGACACAGCGTTACCGCCTGCGGTAAAACTCGACAAGAGTCACATGGTCCAGTGCACAAGCTGCCATGACCCTCACGGAAGCGCCTATCCCAAGTTCATGGTGTCAAGCATTGAGAACGGAACTCTCTGTGAGGCCTGTCACGATAAGAGGTATTGGAACACGATGCCCTCTGTTCACAGGGATTCCACGGCCCTGTGGAACCAGACGGGCGAGAATCCATACCATGAGGATATGGGGGCGGCCGGCTTTGCCGACGACACGCCCCAGATGCAGAGCTGTCTGGCCTGTCACCGCTCCCACGGCGGCCTGGCGGCGAAGAGCCTTTTGAAGGGGACAAACCCCATTACTCAGACCGTGGATGACGAGGAGTGGACGTGCCTTAACTGTCATAACGGCAGTGTTGCGTCCAAGGACATCAACACCGTGCTCGATTTGTCCCTCTCGAGTCATGACGTAAAGGGGGTTTTCGGTTCTCATCTGCCATCGAGAACTTTTTCCGGCGATCCCGTGCGGGAGACCGCCTCGAACCTCGGCACCAACCGGCACGCGGAGTGTGTTGATTGTCATAACCCACACGGCGTGCAGTCTGGCAACCACACCATCGGAGGCGTTAACGGTAATATTATAGGAGCAAATATTCTCGGGAGCTGGGGCGTCAGGCCTTCGGCCTGGCCTATAGCTGGTCAGCAGGCCGTTAGTTTCCAGGAGGTGGATTTTACCACGCTCACCGTGGGAAGTTACAACCTTGAGGGTTATCTATGCCTCAAGTGCCATTCATATTACGCCTACAGTCTCATCCCTCCCGATGTGCCGTCGGGTAACGCCATCGGGGGTTTGGCGAAGCAATCAGACCCCACGGCGGATTTTAATATTAACAACGAATCCTTTCACCCCGTATTCGCCCAGGGGCCGAATATCCCGCCGAGCACGGCCAACCCGAACTGGCCTGCCAACGGTCTAGGCCTTTCCAATACGTTCACCTATCTGGATTTTCCCGGCATAGGGCCGAGGACTGGTTTTTACAACATAAAGCATGACTCCAAGATTACTTGCACCGATTGCCACGGTCCGAGTTCCCCAACCGACCCGCAGGGCCCTCACGGGTCCAGCAACAGATGGATTTTGAGGGATAATGAAATGCCGTCCGGCTCTCTTAAAAACTTTTGTTACAACTGCCACAGAAGGGACGTATACGGCGATGAGGGGTTCGTCGGGCCTAACGCCAATTACTCGAGGGTCCCCCATCCCGTGGACGGGCTGGGAATCGCCTCGCCCTTCTATACGTCCGGCGTTGGAACAGGCAATGACGGGAACAAGTACGGCATTCTTTGTCTTACCTGCCACGGGGGAAGCTTTGATACCGTTAAGAGTGTTATGCAAGGGGTACACGGGAGCAACGCCGGGGCGGGTTCGGTTGCCGGCTCGAGCGATCTGGGGTACAGAATGATGAATGGCGCCTGTGTAGAGTCTTATGTGCCCGCCACCACCGTGGCCGGCGCCGAGCTTTACTTCAGGACAGTAACCGTCGCTACGGACGAGGCTTGTAACAACAATTTCAGCAACATATTAACCGGTGTCACGGCGACGTATAACTGTAATACCGTCGCGTCCTGCATAAATTAAAGGGATCGATCCTGAAAGATTAAGGGATAACCTTTAAATTTAAATTCATATATGCCGAATTACAAAGATAAGGGCCTCCTTGCGGCGGCCCGTCCTGTGAAGCCGGCTATTAAAGCGTTCTTTTTGCCTTTTTTCGTAACTATTCTGACCGCCGCGGCGCTCGGACAGGCCCGGCCAATAAAGGCCGGAGCCGGGAATGTAAACCCGCATGATTTTTCTAAAAAGAAATATTGCGGCGTCTGTCACAGCGCAAGTCCTCCGGGGCTCAAGTTCGATACGGTCACCACGTGCACAAGGTGTCATGAAGCGAATGTGGCTAACCACCCCGTTACGCGCCACCCCGTGGGAAAGGCGCCTGGAATCAATATCTCAAGGATTCTGCCGCTATCCATGGATGGGCACATAGTTTGTTATACATGCCACGACAATCATAACAGGTCCGGTAACACCCGTATGCTCAGGGTCCCTTACAAAAAATTATGCAACGCGTGCCACAGAGGTTATTAAATTTTTCTGTTTAAAGGGAGGTTTTTTAGTTTGAGGTTTTTACGGTCGTCCTACAGGTTGGTGGTTGTTTCCCTTTGTCTTTTGGCGGCGATTGTTTTATACAAAGTCGATTCATCATACGGCGGCCCTGCGGTAACGCCCGGTTATACAAAGGTTACGCCGCCGTCTTCATACGGCTCGGTTTTGATGAACAAGAGCAAAAGCAGCGCCGCGAGCCCGGTGGTCTTTCCACACTGGCCGCATAGAAAATACTATACCTGTAATGTGTGCCACACTGAACTCGGTTTCGCCATGAAGGCGGGCTCTGCCGATATCAGGCAGTCTGATATCGAGGCCGGTAAATATTGCGGCAAGTGCCATAACGGCCGGGATGCCTTCGGCCCTGACAAATGCATACGCTGCCACTCATACGGCCTCACGGTGAAGGAGAACTCCAAGATAGAAGACTCCTTAATCGGGTTTCCCGGAGACACCTTCGGTAACGGCGTAAACTGGGTCAAGGCCGAGGAGGAAAGAAAGATAAGGCCGAGGAGTGCGCTCAAGGGCAAGGGCAGGTTGAGGGTGCTCGACAAGGATGTCATTATCCCTGTGACAAAATTCACCCCCCACCCGCCCGATGTGGTCTTTCCCCACAAGGCGCATACAGAGCAACTTGACTGCGTGAGCTGTCACCCCAAGCCCTTTAAGGACAAAAAGGGCGGAAATCCCGGGATGAGCATGATGAAGATAATCTCGGGAAAATACTGCGGCGTGTGTCACGGCCGTGTCTCCTTCCCTCTTGAGGACTGCTACAGGTGCCATTCCCAGCCGGCCCCTCTGCCTGATGAGCTGAAGCCGGAGAAAGAAAAGAAGAAAGAGAAAAAGAAGAAAAAGAAAAAGAAAAAGAAAAAGAAGAGAAGAAAAACACTTTTTTAAAAAACTCTCGCGGCCTCTCCTTTAAGGCCGCGGCCCTGTAACCCGTGGAGAAAATATGCTAATATCGGGTTATGGAGGTAATCTCGACACATACAAACGCGGATTTCGACACTCTCGCCTCGATGATCGCCGCGAAAAAGCTCTACCCCGCCGCCCATATAGTATTCTCCGGCTCTCTTGAAAAGAAACTGAAAGAGGGGCTGGAAAGACTTAGCCTCCCTTATAAGATAGAAAAGATCAAGGACATCGACCTCGACGCCGTTACAAGGCTTATACTTGTAGACGTGCGGCATGCCGCGAGGATAGGCCCTTTTTCAGGCATAATAGAAAAGAAGGGGCTCGATATCCATATCTACGACCATCACCCCCCGACGGAGAGTGACCTCTCCGGCTCTGTGGAGATGATAAGGCCTTACGGCTCCACGACAACGGTCCTTGCCGGGGTTATCAGGAAAAAAGGGATAGAGCTTACGCCCGAAGAGGCTACGGTCCTCATGGCCGGCATATACGAGGACACCGGTTTTTTGACCTACCCATCCACGACGGCGAAGGACTTTGAGGCCGCCGGTTTTCTTCTGAAAAAGGGCGCAGACCTGAGCGTCGTCTCAGACCTCCTTAAAAGGGAGCTTACCCCCGTCGAGGTCTCTCTCTTAAATAAACTCCTCGAATCGGAAACAGCGTACACCGTGGGCGGTATCGAGGTGGTTATCGCCGAGGTCTCTCTCGAAAAGTACAGGGGGGACATATCAGTGCTGGCTCACAAGGTAAGGGATATCGAGGGGATGGCGACTCTCTTTATGCTCGCCGACTCGGGCGACAGGGTTCATATAGTCGCGAGGAGCAAGGCACGGGCCGTAAACGTGGGCCTTATTTTAAAGGACCTCGGGGGAGGGGGGCACGCCAACGCCGCGTCGGGCACGCTAAAGGGCATGACCCTCATACAGGCGAAGGAGGCGTTGCTCTCGGCGCTGAAAAAGAGGCTCCTGCCGCTAAAGACCGCCGGGGATATCATGAGTTATCCGCCCATTACGCTCGATCGCAAGGCGAGGGTGGCCGACGCCGTTGCCTTTATGCGGAGATATAACATAAACGCGGCGCCTGTTGTGAAGGATAAAAACGTCGAGGGCGTTATAACAAGGCAGACCGTTGACAGGGCCCTTTATCACGGCCTGGGCGCTTCACCTGTCGGTGATTTTATGACCGTGGACTTTCAGGCGTTGAGCGCCGGGGCTCCAGTGGAAGAGGTACGTGAGGTGTTTATAGGATACGGGCAGAGGATAATTCCGGTCCTTAAAGATAGAAAAGTGGCCGGCGTTATAACAAGGACCGATATCCTTAAACTCCTGCAGGAAGAACTGAGGGTCCGGCCCGCCGCCGGGGTAAGGAAACGGGGGCTTAAAAACCTCATGAGAGAGAGACTGCCCTCGTGGCTCCTTGAAATATTAAAGGGTATGGGTGAGACGGCCGACGGGCTCGGCTCTACGGCCTATGTCGTCGGCGGGTTCGTAAGGGACCTGCTACTCAGGCGCGAGAACCTCGATGTGGATATCGTAATCGAAGGCGGCGACGGCATAACCTTCGCGAGAGAATACGCGCGGGCCCGCGGCCTCAGGGTGAGGTCCCATAAGAGGTTCAAGACGGCGGTCTTGATCTTTCCCGACGGTTTCAAGATAGACGTGGCCACAGCCAGACTCGAGTACTACGAGAGGCCGGGGGCGCTACCCACCATTGAGCAGTCAAGCTTAAAGCTCGACCTCTACAGGAGGGATTTTATAATCAACACCCTTGCCGTTGAGCTTAACCCGAAGAGGTTCGGCGCGCTTTTGGATTTTTTCGGCGCCCAGAGGGATTTAAAGGAGAAGAGGATACGGGCGCTGCACAGCCTGAGTTTTGTCGAGGACCCCACAAGGGCGCTCCGCGCGGTGAGGTTTTCGGAAAAGTTCGGTTTCAGGATCGACGCCCACACCCTTAACCTCATAAAGAACGCCGTAAAACTCAATGTCTTCGCTCACCTCTCGGGCCCGAGGCTCCTCGATGAACTGAAACACATGCTCGAAGAAGAGACTGCCGTAAATTCCATGAAGCGCCTCCATGAGCTCGGCCTCCTGCCCCTTATCCATAAAAAGATCTCCTGGAACGGGGAGAACGAAAAACTTTTTAAAAGGGCCGTTAAGACCCTGGCGTGGCACAGGCTCCTCTTTACCGGTGAGAGGGCCGAGGGGTGGCTCGTCCTTTTTCTCGCCATGACCGACGCGTTGACCGAAAAGGAGTTTTTGACCCTTACAAAAAGGCTTTCCGTGGAGGGTAAGAGGGCAAGGACGGTTGTCGACACGCGCTCTGAGGGGCTCAGGGCCCTGAAGAAGATAACCTCAGGTGTATTGAAGAAGAGCGAAATCTATGAGCTCCTTAAACCCGTACCAGTCGAGACGGTGATATACCTTATGGCAAAGGCCGATAGTGAAGGGGTCAAAAGGGCGCTCTCGGCCTACATTACAAAGTCCAGGGAGGAGGAGACCTTTACGAGGGGCGGCGACCTCACGGCCATGGGGGTGAAGCCCGGCCCCGAGGTCGGCTCGATATTGAAGGCGCTGCTTCACAGGAAGATAGACGGCGAGGTCGCGACGAGAGAGGACGAAGAGGAGTTCGTAAAGGAATACATAAAAACGCTCCGTAAAGGGAAGAA
>JBHHVI010000061.1:0-11716 GCA_046754225.1 Thermodesulfobacteriota bacterium
ACTCAGCCCTTCATGGCATCGATAAGTATTTTAGCCACCTCGGCCCTCGAAAACTCGGGAGGCGGGCTTTGGCCGCTCCTGAGCATCTCCCTTACCTTTGTCCCGGAAAGCGATATGTGGTCATTGGAATCGTGGGGACAACTCTTGAAAGAGGCCATGCTACCGCACTTTTTGCAGAAAAAGGTATAGTCGAAGAACATGGGCGTAATGCCGATGTCAGCGGCGTCGAACTCGTCAAATATATAGTGGGCGTCAAAGGAGCCGTAATAGGACCCCACGCCGGCGTGGTCCCTGCCCACGATAAAATGGGTGCAGCCGTAGTTTTTTCTTATAAGGGCGTGGAATATGGCCTCCCTGGGGCCGGCGTACCTCATGGCCGCCGGGTACACGGCGAGTACCACCCTGTCTCCGGGATAGTAATTCTCCATAAGGGTCCTGTAGCAGCGCATCCTCACGTCGGCCGGAATGTCGTCGGCCTTTGTCTCGCCCACGAGGGGGTGTATCATAAGGCCGTCCACCGTCTCAAGGGCGCACTTCTGGATATACTCATGGGCCCTGTGTATGGGGTTACGCGTCTGGAAACCTACGACCCTCCTCCATCCCTTCTCCTTGAAGAGCGCCCTCGTCTCCACGGGGTCGAGGCGGTTCTCCTTAAAGTCAGCATACTCCGTCCTCTTTACAAGGGTAATGGGGCCTCCGAGGAGCATATCCCCCATATCATAGACCTTCTTCACGCCGGGGTGGGCGTCCTCTGTGGTGCCGTACACCCTTAAGGCCTCCTTCTCCTTGTCGTGGTGAAATATCTCCTCAAGGTGCAGTAGCCCTACAAGTTCCTTATTACCGTTATAAAGGGCAACGTCGGCGCCCTCGGCCAGCCCCTTCGCTATTTTGTCGGTCGTTGAGAGTGTAACGGGTATTGTCCAGGGCAGACCGTTACCGAGGGTCATGGTATCCATGGTTGAATGGTACTCTGCGCTCCCCATGAAACCGGTAAGGGGGCTGAAGCCACCCGTTGCTATCATCTCGAGGTCGGAAATCTCTCTCTCGCTCAGGGTGAGTTTTTTTAATTCCCCTGCGCGCGCCTCAATATCCTGCCTCTGCTTACCCTCGGCAACCCTGTTTACAAGCTTGCCTCCGTGCGGCTCTATTAGTGATCCCACAGAAAAAGAACCTCCTTCGATTTTTTTATGAAACTCCACCCTGCATGTTGATAAAAACATAACGCACATCAACATGTTACAGGGACAAGCTTATAGTTTGAATGAAAAGATTATTTGTGCAGTCCGCACTCTGTCTTTTCTTTTCCGGCCCACCTGCCGGACCTGGGGTCCTCACCCGGCATAACGGGATTGGTGCAGGGCACGCACCCGATGGACGGGTAGTTCTGGTCGTGGAGCACGTTGTAGGGAACGTCGTTGGCCTTTATATAATCCCAGACGTCCTCGGAAGTCCACCTCACAAGTGGGTTTACCTTTACGAGATTGAACTTGGCGTCCCATGATACTACGGGGGCGTTCGCCCTCGTCGGGGCCTGGTCCCTTCTGATACCCGTTATCCATGCCTTCAGGCCTGAAAGGGCCTCGGCGAGCGGGACCATCTTCCTTATGCCGCAACACTTGTCAGGGGCCGACTTCCATAGCTCCGGGCCGTACTCCTTCTCCTGCTGGGCCAGCGTCATCTCAGGGCCGAACCTCTCGGGGGTTATCCCGTATTTTTCCACAAGCCTGTCCCTCACATCAAGGGACTCCTTGAAGAGCAGGTCCGTGTCCAGGTAAAATATCCTGGCGTCGGGTTTTATCTTAACGAGCATATCCACGAGGGCCACATCCTCGGGGCCGAAACTGCAGGCCAGCGAAAAATCCTCTCTCTCGAAGTTATCCGCCATCCACTTGATGGCCTCCTCAGGCTCGGAGCCCTCAAGCTCCGCGCTCACCTTATTGAGTTCTTCCTCCGTCCATACCTTCACTGACATCGCCATACCTCCCTTTTTTATATTATTTTATTATACACTATAAAACTTTTTTATTCCTCTGTAAAGATTACAACCTCGCAGGGCGCATTTTTCTTCACATCGGCGGAAAGGGACCGTGAAAAATATTTGAGAAAAGCCCTCTCTCTCCTCTTTACAAGTACGGCCGTGCCTATATCGAACCTCTCGATAAGGTCGAGCACAGTCGACACATAAGAGCCCTCCTCTGTAAGAGGCTCAAAGCCCACGCCCTCTTCCATGGCCTTTATCTGAACCCTTCCAAGTTCCTCATACCCCCTCTGCCTGTATTCCTTCATAAGGGACTCGGAGAGCCTCGACGAGGGCTTGTCACCTGTAAAACCCATATCGCTGAACCTGTCGAAGGCCTCCTTGGCCAGCTCCGTCTCAAGGAGGTAGAGGGCGACAAGACGGCTATTCTCCTTTTTCGCTCTCTGAACGGCAAAGGAGATGGCGCGCTCGGGCGTACCCGAGGTCAGGAGGACGAGAAGAACCATTTTACTTTTACCCTTACCATTCACGTCAATCACCCCTTAAGAGTTTTTACTCGGAAGCGCTTCCCGTCCCTCACTTGAAATGGCCGAGACCGATGAGGGGCCAGTAAAAACGGGCCACGAGGTTAAAGACCACCCACGAGGTCAAAAACATTATCACGCCGCCCTTGGCCATATCCCTTATTGTTACGTAGTTGGACGACACGGCTATGGCGTTTGCGGGCGTACTCATGGGCAGCATAAAGGCGAGCCCCGCGGGCACGGCTATGGCGTATGTAAGGACCACCGGGTCCATATGCACCCTGCCGGCCATCCCTATGCTTACGGGTAGTAACACGGCGATAACAGCGGCGTTACTCATGGACTCCGTAAGAAAGATCGCCAGAAATGAGAAGATGGCGAATACGAGCACGGGCGTCGTGGCCCACCTCGCTATAAGGGTGTCCACGAGCCAGCTGGCCGCCCCGCTCCTGTCAAGGGCCGTACCGAGAATGATGGCCCCGCCGTACATAAGTATTATGCCCCAGTTTACGTACTCCTCTATATCCTTCCACCGCACTAACCTCAGGACAAAGAGGGCCAGTACCGAGGTCAGCGCCACCGCGGCGAGCCCTATCCTTTCACCGAGGAGGATCCACCCAACTATGGTCAAAAGGAGTATGCCCCCGACCATAAACTCGTTAAGGGTCAACTTCCCGAGCCCCTTCGCCCGGCTCACGATGACCTTATGGGCGCTCTCCACATCGGGGACGTCTATGGGGAAGAACCTCGTAAGGACAAGGTAGCCCACAACGAGCAGCACGGCCACAAGAGGGAAGACGGCGACGGTATATTCAAGGAACCCGATGCTCAAGCCCGTCGTCTCTTTCAGTATCCCCATGGCCAGGGGGACGCGCGCCCCGCCGAGGAAGGTACCCACCCCGCCTATAACGGAGCCCCAGGCGAGGGCGAAAAAGAGGAGCTTGCCGTAATTGGACCTTCCGGGCCTGAGCCCGAGGCTCTTTGATATCTCAAGCACAATGGGAAAGAGCATGGCCGCCACGGCGTGCTCCGACATAAAGAAGGAGAGGACGGCGGCGAGGAGAAATATGCTCAACAGGAGCCGCTTAGGAGAATCTCCGTACCTCTCCATGAGCCTTAAGGCTATCCTGTTCGAGAGGCCCGAGTGCATAACGGCCCCGGCGAGTATAAAGGCGCCGAGTATGAAGAAGACGGCCTCGTTGCCGAATATGGCGTAGGTCCCCGACCTCGGTATTATGCCGAGAAGAGGGACAAGCACAATGGCGAAGATCCCGGTTACGGCCACGGGGACCGCGTTGGAGACCCAGAGGACGAGGCATACGAGAAAGACCGCTATGGCCTTTTGGCCCGATGGGCTCAGGCCCGTAGGGGCCGGCATCCTTATGAAATAAAAAAAACCAACGGCGAGGAGAACAAAGAAGAGCGGCCTCTTCGCCCTGTGTGCGAGGATAATCCATATAGGCCTTCTGTCAATCTCAACGCTCATGGAAAAACTCCGCTACCAATTTCAGACTATTTCAGCGGGTCTTCCTCTGTCTCCTTAACCCTCAGCTTCCTCCTTAAACTGCTGAGGCCCCACGCCGCCTTAAGCCCTATTCTGGATTTATAGAAATTTTCAAAGATCGTGCCCTGGCCCCCGCCCTCGCCTAACAAAAACCTTCCCTCAACAGGGGTGGTGACCATGCTGATGTCCCTCACCCAGTTAAAATTTATCTTCTTCTCCTTGAGGGTCTTATAGAGGTGCCTGTATACCGGTATAATCACCTCGGCCCTCAGCGAATTCACGTCTATGGCCCTGCTCCTTGACGGCCTGTATATGGGCAGAATCGGGACAACACCGATATCGGTCAAATAGTCAATCCCCATGATAGTGGAACCCGGCGGCTCGAGGCCGACAATCAGGTGCGAGGCCACCGTGCCGTTGGGAAAAATTTTCGCCGCGTATTTGAGGGCGTCGAGATACCTCTTGCGCCCTATAAGCTCCGCCCTTCCCGGGCATATGACCTCGAAGAGTTCACCGTCGAATATCTCGAGGTTATACAGCACCGAGTCCGCGCCCACGGCATAGGCCTTGTCTATCCAGCGGTTTGAACGCGGCGGCAGGGCCTCAACGGCTACGATGCAATTAAAATGTTTTTTTATCGCCGCTATATAAGGGCTCAGAAATTTTATCCCCCCGTCGTCGCCGCTGCCGAACCCTATGGAGAGGTATATAATCTCCGAGATCTTCTCCTTTAATACGGCCCCCACCGTCTCAAGGACCTCTTCGACGGTAAAGACCCTCTCGGCCTTTCCTTCAGTGTTGAACTCCCCGGCGCAGTACCTGCACTCGACCTTTGATTTAAAAAACTCGCACCTCGGGTTGGGGGTTATAACGGTGTAACTGCCGTGGGTGGTTGCCAGGTCCGAGAACTTCACCCCCGTCGAGGTCAACCTGTCATAAAAGGCCGGGCGCTCCACAATCTCCACCGGTATCTCGCCCAGGCCGTCGGTGATTATATAGCCGCGCCCCTTTTTCTTTATTGTGTATGGCGACGCCTCGGTAAAGAGTTCCTCGCAGGGTATGTTGACGAGTGTCTTTTTGGGCAAGAGTATGTCAACGCCCGCCGCGCCGCACGCCCAGGCCTTTACAACAGGGTCCTCGATCCTTATGCCCCGGAGCATAAGGTCGATCTTCAACGCCCCCGGATTTTTTAGGTATCCTTTTTTATTCAAAACGCTCTAACTGAAAATCAACTGCCTGAGACCGGTTCCCTCAACTCGCAGGGAGCCTGCTCGTACTCGTCGAGTTCCTTTATGGTCGCTCCTTGCCCGCAGAGAGCGCACTCAGGGTCTCGCCTGACCTTCACCTTCCTGAAGGAGCTTGAGAGCGCGTCGTATATCATAAGGCTTCCCGCCAGTGTCTCGCCTATACCGAGGAGTTCCTTGACGGACTCCACGGCCTGCAGGACCCCGATGACGCCGGCAAGGGCCCCTAAGACCCCGGCCTCCTGGCAACTGGGCACAAGCCCCTTGGGAGGGGGCTCGGGATAGAGGCACCTGTAGCACGGATACCCCTCATGGGGCTTAAAGACCGAGACCTGCCCGTCGAACCTGAACATGGAGCCTGAGACAAGGGTCTTCTTCTCGAAGAAGGCGGCGTCGTTCATGAGGTAGCGTGTGGGAAAATTATCGCTCCCGTCAAGGAGCACGTCATAATCGCGCACCACATCCCTGATATTATCCACGGTGAGGCGCCCCTTGAAAGGTATAACCTCCACGTCGGGGTTCAGGGCCTCGATGGACTCCCGGGCGCTTAATACCTTGGCCTTACCCACCCTTTTAGTGTCATGGATAATCTGGCGCTGTAGGTTACTTAAGTCAACGGCGTCGCCGTCGGCAATCCCGATGGTGCCCACACCGGCGGCGGCGAGGTAAAGGAGCGCCGGAGAACCGAGCCCGCCCGCGCCGAGCACAAAGGCCCTGCTCTTCAAGAGTTTCGTCTGCCCCTTGCCCCCCACCTCGGGTAGTATTATATGCCTTGAGTAACGCTCAATCTGCTCTTCTGTAAAATCCATCAACTGGCCTTCCTTTCAAAAAAATCAAATATGGACATTCCAACGAGACTCAATCACTTATCTTTATGGCCTCCTCCTTGAAGGGTTCGTCGTCCTTCTTAAACGACCAGCTCTTAACGGATATGTCGGTGCCCTTATTGACGGAGACTATTATGTAAGAGTAACCGGCCTGCCCCATTTCCCTGTCGTACTCCGAAGGCCTGTCGGGGTGGTCGGGGTGGGAATGGTAAAAACCCATTAGCTCAAGGCTCTGGGAGCGCGCCTCCTTGTCGGCGAGGTTTATCTCCCCGGGGTCCATTACATACCTGTCGAAAGCCCTCTCCTTATTGAGGTTAGTGGCCATCTGCACGTAAAAGACCTTCTTTTCAGTCATGGAGTTGCCTATGAGTATGCCGCAACACTCGTTTGGATAGGTCTCCTTTGCGTGCTCCACGATATGTTCATAGGCCTCTTTTGTCAACTTCAAACCCTGTTTTTTGGAAAAAAGCCCCATCTTTATTCTCCTTGATATTTTATTCAGGACTTAAATAAACCGGCCTTTCAATCCCGGCCTCTATATCCGCTCCCTATAATAAAAGAGACCCGCAATAGCTATAAAAACAACTCAAGGGTCTTAAGGTCTTAACATTCAATGCTAAATAAATATCGCAACTATTTGTAATAAAAAACTATTCCCACAGGCGTGTCGAGAGGTATTTGTCGCCGTTATCCGGGAATATAACGACTATGAGCCCCTCTTTCAGCCCCATGGCGAGTTCAAGGGCGCCGAGAAGAGCGGCCCCCGAGGACTGGCCCACAAGGAGCCCCTCCTCCCTCGCTATCCTCTTGGTCATATCGTAGGAGGCTTCAGTGGAAGCTGGGATCTTTTCATCGAGCTCCTCTTCATGGTAAATGCCCGGCACAATGGAGGAGGCCATGTGCTTCAATCCCTCGAGGCCGTGCATTGGGTTATCAGGTTCGACGGCGACAACCTTTATATCGGGGTTGAACTCTTTAAGCCTCCGCCCCGTGCCCATTATGGTCCCGCCCGTTCCGATGCTCGCCACAAAGTGGGTAATACGCCCGCCCGTCTGCTCTATTATCTCCGGGGCCGTGCCGTTATAGTGGGCCGTGGGGTTGGAGGGGTTGTTGTACTGGTCGAGTTTGCAGTATTTCTCGGGGTTGTCCACATATATCTTCCAGGCGAGCCTTATGGCCCCGTCGGAACCCTCAAGGGCGTTTGAAAAAACGACGTGAGCGCCGAAGGCGCTTAAAATCTTCTTCCTCTCGTCACTCACGTTCTTTGGGACCACGAGCTCAACGCGGTATCCCTTCACGGCGCCTATCCACGCGTAGGCTATCCCCGTATTACCCGAAGTTGAATCGAGTATGATTTTTTCACGAGTAAGCCTGCCGCTCTTCTCGGCGTCCTCTATCATGGCCCGGGCGGCCCTGTCCTTTACCGAGCCCCCGGGGTTGTAACCCTCTATCTTGGCGTAGATCTCAACGCCCTTGGGTATGCCTTCCGTAATCCTGTTTATCCTCACGAGCGGGGTGTTGCCCACGAGTTCAAGTACGGATTTTTTCGCGCCCCAGGTCGACGCCCTCTTTTCCGGCTCCGCGCTCGCAAGCCTCTGAGTTTTCATAAAATTCCCCTGAGTTCCGCCAAGTCGATTATAAGGTTAAGTATAATGATAAGCACCGCCTGAGGTTAGACGCCGCAGGCAATAAAAAAAACCGGTCTGTATACAAAC
Source organism: Thermodesulfobacteriota bacterium (assembly GCA_046754225.1). Taxonomy (GTDB): domain Bacteria; phylum Desulfobacterota; class GWC2-55-46; order GWC2-55-46; family JADFVP01; genus BTQV01. The sequence goes on from JBHHVI010000061.1 coordinate 7,793, forward strand.
AGTTAAGCGTCCGGCTTAAAAAAACCCCCTTCTTCCAACCAAACCTGAGTGCCCCGACAATACCTTACTAACCTTCTCAAGATTATTATAGATTATAATACCTTACTATCCTTGTCAAGAATAATTTAATCCATTGTAAAACAAAGTGATTTTCAAGAATATGACAATTTTCATGTTTTGATATTAAAAAAACCCCCGTCCATTCAAGGACGGGGGTTTTTTATACCATTGAACGCCGTGCGGGGAGCTTAAGGGCCTGAAAACGTTACTCTATCACGTCCATCTCTATGGGCTCAACCTTCACCCCGTTGTCGGAGAAAAATTTCAATGCCTTTTCTATCTCGCCGGCCTCGCCGTCGAGCTCCAGGGCCACGAGGCCGATCTTCTCGGAGATCGTGGCCTGCCTGATGTTGGTAACCACCTTAAAGCGTTGAGAGCACTGGTAAAGGAGCGGCTCCTTCACCCTCTCTTGCGGATATGTGAGATAAACCCTCTTTTTCAAGGAATAACCTCCTCTAATAATATAAAAACCTCTGCGCTATGGACTCCCACGGGAGCTGTCCCGCCCGTAAGGCCCTCTAACCTCCGGCTATGGCGGGGATGATGGAAAGTTCGTCGTTCTCTTTAAGCGCCGTAGCGAGGTTCTCCTTAAACCTTATATCCTCGTCGTTCAGGTATATATTCACGAAACGCCTCAAGTTCCCGTCGTCCTCGCATATCCTCTCCTTGAGGCCGGGATAATTCTTTTCAAGGTCCTCTATGACCTCGGCGATGGTGGCCCCATCGGCCGCCACCTCGTCCTGGTTGTTTGTAATCTTCCTTAGAGGTGTCGGTATCCTTACCTTTACGGGCATCTCTATCCTCCTTGATTTTTTTTATTGTACGCGCCGGAGTTCTTTTTCAAACAGGGTCTTGCTCAAAGCAAAGGCCATGGGCCTTAAAAAACTTTCAGCACAAAAACCTTCAGCACTTCTTAATCATGAGCCTGAAGGCGCCGTCCTCTTTCTCCACCATCACTATCTTGTGCCCCTCTTCCTTCACGCTCTTTGGCACGTTCTGTATGGGCTCGCCGCTGTCGAGTATGACCTCGAGGACCTCGCCGTCGTCCATGGCCTCGAGTTTCAACTTTGTCTTCACGAAGTTCGTGGGGCACATCACGCCCCTCAGATCAAGGTGTGCGTCCGCCTTTATTTCACTCATAACCGCCTCTTTTAAACCTCTTTAAGTTAAACTCATCAGCCGGCCGCCGAGGCCGAAGTCTCATTGTCCAGCCCCTGGCCTTCACTGTATGTGTCGCCCATGAACTTGAGGTACTTCTCAAGGCCCACTCTCTTTATGGTGTTGCCTATCCTCTCAAAGCGCTTGCCGTTATCCTGGTACCACTTGACAGTCTTTTCTATGGCCTCGGCCACCTTATCCTCTGTGAGGAACTTGCAGACCTCGACGCCGTTCATGGGATGGCGTCCGTGCTTGCCCCCCACCCTCACGGTAAACCCCCAGCGTTTGGGTTTCCAGGCCTCTGTGGGGCAGGCCCTTATGCAGTCGCCGCAGTAGATGCACTGGAGCGGGTCGAATATGGGCTCGCCCGTATCGGGGTCCGACTCTATGGCTCCCTCCTTGCAGGCCTCGGCGCAAATGGTGCAGCCCGTGCAGAGGTCCTGTTCCCACGTGGGGTCCACGACGCCCTGAAAGCCGAGGTCCATCTCGTTCGTCCTCGAGCAATCTATGGGACAGCCCGAAAAAGAGGTCTTGAACTTGTGGGGCGTGGGGGTGCCGAAGAATTTCTTATCCACCATCTGCGCCATCTTCTGCGCGTCGATGAGGCCGTTGGGGTTGTACTCGCACCCGCCGCAGGCTGTGGGGACCCTGACCCTCGGGCCGCAGGAAGCCACCTTCTGGCCTAACGCCTCAAGCTCCTTTACAAGGGGGGTGAATTCCTTGTAATCCACATAGAGTATCTCAAGGGACTGCCTGTAACTGAAGTGTATGACGCCCTTCTTGCTGTACTTATGGGCTATCTTTGAAATCTCAAGGAGTTTCTCCGTGGTGAGCCTGCCTCCGGGGCACCTGAGCCTCACCGTAAAGAGGTCCTTCTGCCTCTGCTTTATGAAACCGCCTGATTTCAAGTCATTGAAGTCGACTTTTCCGTGCAGGTTCTCAAGGTCGAGGTCAACCCTCTTTGTCTTATCCTCAATAAAATGATCTGTCATTTTATATCTCCCTTCACATGTCGCGGACTTTTGTTATCTTATTATGTTACCAGAAATAAAATTAAATTGAACCAAAATTTTTTTGGTTCAAGAAGAAGGTAAATTTATCTGGTTATCCCTGCGAGGCGGGCCATGAAAATCCGGGCCGTGAAAAGGCCCCGTCAGCCCTTGACGGCGTACTCCTTCTCTCCCTTTTCAACGAGGCCGTCGAACTCGGCGAGTTTGGCGTTTATTACGACGGGGGGTTCTATCCTGCCCTTCAAGGCCTCCTGCGTCTTGAGCCCGTTACCTGTTATGGATACGACTATGGACTCGTCCCTGGGGATGCGTCCCTGCTCGATGAGTTTTTTCGTTACGCCGAGCGTTACGCCGCCGGCCGTCTCGGCGAATATGCCCTCTGTCTCGGCAAGGAGCCTTATGGCGTCGATTATCTCATCATCGGTGACGTCCTCGCCCCAGCCGCCGCTCTCCCTCATGGTCCTCACCGAATAATAACCGTCGGCGGGGTTTCCTATGGCCAGCGACTTTGCGATGGTCTTCGGTATTACCGGCTTTATGAGGTCGCTCTCCTCCTTGACGGCCGTGACGATGGGCGCGCACCCCGCGGCCTGCGCCCCGTAGACCTTCGAGTCTATGCCGTCCACAAGGCCGAGCTTGTTGAACTCATTAAAGGCCTTCCATATCTTCGTAATGAGAGAACCCCCCGCCATGGGGACGACAACGTGCTTGGGGAGTTTCCATCCGAGCTGCTCGGCAATCTCATAGCCGAAGGTCTTTGAGCCTTCGGCGTAGTAGGGCCTTATGTTTATGTTCACGAAGGCCCAGCCGTACTTACCCACCACTTCACTGCAGAGCCTGTTCACCTCGTCGTATGTGCCCTTTATGCCGACGACGTTGGCCCCGTATACGAGGGTGCCCGTTATCTTCGTCTGCTCGAGGTCAAAGGGTATGAAGACGTAACTCTCCATGCCGCAGGCCGATGCGTTTGCGGCGACGGAATTGGCGAGGTTACCCGTCGAGGCGCAGGCCACTATCTCAAAGCCCATCTCCCTCGCCCTCGACATGGCCACACTTACGACGCGGTCCTTGAAGGAGAGGGTCGGGAAGTTCACGGCGTCGTTTTTGAGGTACAGCTCCTTTACGCCAAGGGCCTTTTCGAGGTTTCTGGCCCTTATAAGCGGGGTAAAACCGGAGTTGAACCCCACGGCCGGCTCCGTGTCTATGGGAAGGAGCTCGCGGTAGCGCCACATGTTGGGCGCCCTCTTCTCGATGGTCTTCCTGTCGATGGCCCCCTTTATCTTGTCGTAATTGTAGTCCACCTCGAGGGGGCCGAAACAGTACTCGCAGACATGGAGCGGCTCTTTGGGGTACTCCTTGCCGCACTCCCTGCACTTTAGTCCCTTCATGTAGCCCATATACGTCTCCTCCCGGCCTTAAGGCCTTTAAGAAAAAATCTATCTATCGAGGGTAACAGGGGGCATTAAAAAACCCCTTCTCGAAGGTAAGAAGAGGTAATAAAAAGTTCTTCTTATCTTCCAGGGTCTCCATGCATACCCTGCTGGATTTAGCACCTGACGCGGTAAAAAATAACCGCCGGTTGCTGTGGCTTCTCTGGGCCAGTCCCTCCACCACTCTGGATAAGAACATCCAAGTATTTAATTGTGCATAATAATGTAATATATCCTGACAGGGGTGTCAAGGGATTTTTGGAGGG